>NZ_JBRRCG010000010.1:0-159419 GCF_056757995.1 Stenotrophomonas sp. STEN147 | reverse complement strand
CCGATCCCATCCCGAACTCGGAAGTGAAACGCAGCTGCGCCGATGGTAGTGTGGCTCAAGCCATGCGAGAGTAGGTCATCGCCAGGGTTTATACCCAAAAACCCCGCTGCTCACGCAGCGGGGTTTTTCCTTTTAATGAAGGCACTGCATTTCCGGGTGGCTTCCGCCCAAGGGCAAGATCGCGAAGCTGGCGCCGCAGGCGCTGCTGCAACCGTCTCCCTGGTGAAATTAGCGCTGTGGAACCACCCGATCCCATCCCGAACTCGGAAGTGAAACGCAGCCGCGCCGATGGTAGTGTGGCTCAAGCCATGCGAGAGTAGGTCATCGCCAGGGTTTATACCCAAAACCCCGCTGCTCACGCAGCGGGGTTTTTCTTTATGCGCGGAAAGCGGCCACTGAGCTGCGATCGCACAAAAAAAGCGGCGCCCCGAAGGGCGCCGCTCTGACCTCGTTAGCGGGCCGGGGTCTTGGCCTTCATCATCGTGTCGCGGGCGGCTTTGAAGGGATTGCCTTCATACCAGTTCGGCCAGCGGTCGCCACCGGCAAGCTCCCTGCCGACGCCATACATCAGTTGCAGGTCTTCGACAGTGCCGTCCAGCTTCCAGCTCGCCGCATCGAACTCATCCTTCGGGCCATGGTAGCGGTTGGCGCCGTAGTCGGCTGCTGCCTTGCGGCCGGCTTCCACCCCACCTTCGCGCAGATCTTCGCCGCCGTCGGCGTACAGCGCCGGGACGCCTGCCTTGGCGAAATTGAAGTGGTCGGAACGGAAGTAGAAGCCACTCTGTACCGAGCTTTCGCCGTGCAGGGTGCGTCCCTGGGCCGCCGCCAGCGGCTTGAGGATGTCTTCCAGCTCGGAGCTGCCGAAGCCGGTCACCGTCACGTCCTTGGCGCGGCCGGCCACGGACATGGCGTCGATGTTGATGACGCCGGCGATCCTGTCCAGCGGGAACGTCGGATGCGCAACGTAGTACTTGGAGCCGAGCAGGCCGGATTCTTCCAGGGTCACGGCAAGGAACACCACCGAACGCTCCGGCTTCGGATCCTGGTGGGCCATCGCTTCGGCGACTTCCAGGATGCCTGCCACGCCGGTCGCGTTGTCGATCGCACCGTTGTAGATGTTGTCGCCTTCCTCGCCCTCGTGCTTGCCCAGGTGATCCCAATGGGCCATGTACAGCACGGCCTCGTCGGCACGCTTGGTGCCCGGCAGGACGCCGACCACGTTGCGCGACTGCTTCTGTGCGATACGGCTCTTGAGGTCGACGGATGCGGTGGCTTTCAGCGGCACCGGCTTGAAGCCGCGCTTGCTGGCGTCCTTGTAGGCCTGGTCAAGGTCCAGGCCCGCAGCGGCGAACAGCGAGCGTGCGGCGTCGGCGCTCAGCCAGCCCTGCACCGGGATGCGTGCTTCCGGATCGTCCTTGGCCGGCAGGTCGTACTGCGGTCCGGCCCAGGAGTTCTTCACCACATCCCAGCCGTAGGAGGCGCCGGCCGTGTCGTGCACGATCAGGGCCGCGGCGGCGCCCTTGCGTGCGGCCTCCTCGAACTTGTAGGTCCAGCGGCCGTAATAGGTCATGCGCTTGCCGTCGAACAGGGTCTCGTCATCGACGTGGAACCCCGGGTCGTTGACGAACATGACGACCGTCTTGCCCTTCCAGTCCTGGCCGGCATAGTCGTTCCACTTCTGTTCCGGTGCATCGACACCGTAGCCGACGAACACCAGGTCGCTGGCATCGATGCTGATCTCGGCCTGGCCGGTACGCGTGCCGACCACCATGTCAGTGCCGAACTTCAGCTCGGTGGTCTTGCCGCCCTGGTTGATCTTCAGCACGGTGGACTCATCGGCCGTGGTTTCGGTCATCGGCACGTCCTGGAACCAGCTGTCGCCGTTGCCCGGCTGCAGGCCGATGCGCTGCATCTGGTCGCGGATGTAGTTGACCGTCAGCTCTTCGCCCTTGCTGCCCGGTGCTCGCCCTTCGAACTCGTCGGAGGCCAGGGTCTTGACCATCTCGGCGAAATCGGCGGCATTGATCTCCGGCGAGAACGCATGGCCCGCGGTCGCGGTGGACGGGGCGGTACTGTCGGTGCCGGCGCTCGGCGCCGGGGAGTCATTGCCTTTGCAGGCACTGAGCGCGGCCGCGGCGGCCAGGCACAGGAGGAGTTTGCGGGGCATCATCGGTTCCTGGGAAACAAGGGAGGGCCGCACGGTGGTGCGGCCGGGAACGGGGAGTATCCCCGAATCGTTGGGCTCAGTCCGCCGGCGCGGTTTCGCTGTCGAACGGAATGGGATCGGCGCCGCTGACCGGGCCGATGCGCGCAGTGCGGTGCACGTACAGCACCACGTCCCGCTCGAAGTGCAGGGCGCCACTGACCACGGCGTTCGGGCCGATGATGACCCGCGGCTTGCGGACGGCCGTCAGCGAGACGCTGAAGCTGGGCTTGCGCACGCGCACGCCGCCGTCGACCTGGGAGCCGATGCCCACGGTGATATCGCCATTGACGGTTTCCACGTCCTTGCTGACGCGGCTCTCGACCAGGCCGATGCCACCGTTGACGGTCTCCACGCCGCCTTCGATCTGGCTGCCGCGATCACTGAAGATGCTGCCATTGACCGTGCTGACGTTGCCGCGGGCGATCACCTCACGGCCCAGGCGCACCCCGCCGTTGACTGTTTCGATGCTGCCGGTCCGGGCGCGGTCGGCGACCTTCACCCCACCGTTGACGGTATCGATGCTGCCGGTTTCGCTCCCTTCGCCGACGCGGATGCCGCCGTTGACGGTATCCAGCTTGCCGTAGCGCTGCCCGGCTTCGGCGGTGATGCTGCCGTTGACCTTGCTGATGTTGTCCTGTGCCCAGGCGGGACTGCTGGCCAACAGCACGCCCAACAGCAGCGGAATGGATCGAATGTTCATGGGTCCCTCGGTGGATGTGCGGCTGGCAGGCCGCGTGCGTTGATGTCACCATTCCCCAATCGCCCCTGCAACTGCCTGAAGTCACTGGAAAGCCCTTGCGCAACAACGCCTTCCCCTCACGCCGACATCACATCGCCGCTGCCCGCGGCGGGCGCTGCCTGCTGCTGGGGCTGGCCTTGGCATTGGCGCTGCCGCTTCCGTCAGGTGCACAGAACACGCGCGAAACGGAGCGCAAGCTGCAGAAGCTGCGCAGCGAGCTGAAGGGCGTCGCGCAGGAGCGCCGCCAGCTTGAGGGCCAGCGTGGCCAGGCATCTCAGCAGCTGCGCGCGGCCGATGAGAAGGTGGCCCGCAGCGGCCGTGTGCTGGCCCAGACCGAGGCGGCGCTGCGCGAGCAGAACCAGGCACTGGCCGAGGCCGAGCGACGTCGCACGACCCTGCAGTCCAACCTGGCGCAGCAGCATCGCGAACTGGCCGGGTTGCTGCGCGCGGCCTATCAGCTGGGCAACCACGCCCCGCTCAAGCTGCTGCTGTCACAGGACACGGTGGCCGATGCCAACCGTGCACTGGCCTACCATAGGTACCTGCAGCGCGAGCGCGCGCAGCGCATCACCGCGTTGACTGCCGATCTCAAGGAGCTGGAGGCGCTGCAGGCACAGATTGCCGAGCGCCAGCAGCAGCTGCAGGGGACCCAGCGCGAGCAGAAGCAGCAGGCGGCTGCGCTGGCGGCCGATCGTCGCGAACGTGCGCAGACCGTGGCCTCGCTGGACGAACGCTTCAAGGACCGGCGCGAGAAGGAACAGGCCTTGGGGCAGGATGCCAAGGCACTGGAGACCCTGCTGGCCAATCTGCGCGCGGCCGCAGCGCGGGCCGAAGCCGAGCGTCGCGCGGCAGCGCGCCGGGCTGCCGCGGAGAAGGCCGCCGCCGAACGCGCTGCACGCCAGGCCGCCGCCGAAGGCCGACCGCCGCCGGCGACCAAGGTGCCGCCGGCCGTGGCATCGGCGCCGGCACCGAAGGTCGGGGGGCTGGGGTGGCCGCTGTCGGGCAACCTGCTGGCGCGCTATGGCGGCAAGCTGCCGGATGGCCGCACCAGCAGCGGCGTGCTGATCGGTGCGCCGGCCGGCAGCACGGTAACCGCAGTTGCGGACGGCACGGTCGTCTTCTCCGACTGGATGACCGGTTACGGCATGATCCTGATCGTCGATCACGGCAATGGCTACATGAGCCTCTACGCGCACAACGACACGCTGCTGAAGGATGCCGGTGCGCGGGTCAGCCGTGGCGATGCGGTCGCCAAGGTCGGCAACTCCGGCGGCCAGGGCGTGACCGCGCTGTATTTCGAACTGCGTCGTGGTGGGCAGCCGGTCAATCCGGACAGCTGGCTGCAGCGCCGCTGAACCCGGGGCCGGCACGGACTGCGTGGGTTCAACGGGAATTTAGCTGTGCTTCGCGCATAATCGGTGCCTGTGCCTTGGGCACGATGCCACCGTCGACAGGAGTGCTCCATGCGCGCAGCCCGTACCGCCACCCTCTTGCTGGCCCTGTTGCCAGCGCTGTCCTGGGCGCAGCAGACCGCGCCGGCCCCGACCGCTGCGAACAGCGGGCAGGCGGCGAGCAGCGAGGAGGCGGTGACCTCGAAGGTGCCGCTGGAAGACATCCGCCGTTTCGTGGCGGTGTATAACGCGGTGCGCGCGGCCTATGTCGACCCGGTCGACGATAACAAGCTGATGCAGTCGGCGGTCCGTGGCCTGCTGCTCGACCTCGACCCGCACAGCACGTATTTCAACAAGGAAGATGCGCAGGCCTTCGACGAGCAGGCCTCCGGTGCCTACGAGGGCATCGGCGTCGAGCTGCAGCAGCAGCCGGACAACGCCAGCATGAAGGTGATCGCGCCGATCGATGACACGCCGGCGGCCAAGGCCGGCATCCTCGCGGGAGATCTGATCATCGCCATCGATGGCAAGCCGATCAGTGCGATCGATGCCAGTGAGCCGCTGCGGGGCCCGGCCGGCAGCAAGGTAGTGCTGACCATCGTGCGCGACGGCCGGCCGAAACCGTTCGATGTCAGCCTGACCCGGCAGACGATCCGAGTCACCAGCGTGCGCAGCCGCCTGCTCGAACCGGGCTATGGCTACATCCGCCTGAGTACCTTCCAGGCCGACACCGGTTCGGATTTCCAGAAGCATGTGCAGCAGTTGCAGAAGCAGTCGGGTGGCCAGCTCAAGGGCCTGGTGCTGGACCTGCGCAGCAACCCGGGTGGCCTGCTGACGGCCGCCGTGCAGGTGGCCGACGATCTGCTGGACAAGGGCAACATCGTCAGTACGCGGGGCCGCATCAGCATCAGCGATGCGCGTTTCGACGCCACGCCGGGCGACCTGTTGAAGGGCGCACCGGTGGTGGTGCTGGTCGATGCGGGTTCGGCCAGCGCCTCGGAAGTGCTGGCCGGTGCATTGCGCGACAATGGCCGCGCACGCGTGGTCGGCAGCCGCACGTTCGGCAAGGGCTCGGTGCAGACCGTGCTGCCGCTGGACAACGGCGATTCGGTGAAGCTGACCACCGCACGCTATTACACGCCCAGCGGCAAATCGATCCAGGCCACCGGCATCGTGCCGGACGTCGAGCTGAAACCCGCCGCCACGCCGGCCGAGGATGCACTGCCGGCCAGCCTGAGCGACTACAGCGAAGCCACACTGCCGGGTCATCTGCGCGGCGACGACGAAGGTACCGAAGGTTATCGCGCAGGCGCGGTGTTGCCGGGCGATGGTCCGATCAACGATGCGCTCGCCGAACTGAAGCATCCTGGCTCGGTGGCCGCGCGACTGAAGGCCGAAGCCGCGAAGGCGGAAGCGGAAAAGGCCGCCGACGCGGCGACCGCAAAGCCGGAAGCCAAGCCGGAAGCCAAGCCGGAAGCCAAGCCGAGCCCGGCCCCGGCAAAGCCCTGAGGTAGCGCCGGGCCACGCCCGGCGACGCCGGCCGGTTGCCTAGAACCCGTGCCGCTTGCGCAGGCGGCGCGCGATTGCTGCGCGCACGTACACGCCATACACCACGCCGAACACGAAGCCGCCGATGTGCGCCCACCAGGCCACCATGCCGAAGGTCGGGCCGATGTAGGCGAACACCACCTGCAGTGCTGCCCACACGCCGATCAGCAGGTAGGCCGGGGCGCGCACGAACTCCAGGAACAGGCCGAGCGGAATCACCACGCCCAGTCGCGCGCCCGGGAACAGGGCCAGGTAGGCGCCGATCAGGGCCGACACCGCGCCGCTGGCACCGATGATGATCTGGTCCGGGCTGCCCATGGTGTAGATCGCCACCAGGTTGGAGACCGCGCCGCCGACCAGGAACAGCAGCAACAGGCGCCATGGCCCCAGTACCCGCTCTGCCGGCAGGCCGAAGATCAGCAGGAAGACCAGGTTGCCCAGCAGGTGCGACCAGTCCGCATGCAGGAACAGGGCTGTGAACAGGCGCAGTACGCTGCCGTCCTGCAGGGTGGCCCACCAGTCCAGCGGATGGGTCAGCCCGGTGGAGAGCGCGCCCCAGTCGAGCCACAGGCTGCCCCTGGCATCATCCGGCCGTGAGATCGACCACAGGAAAGCCAGCCACAGTGCCGCAAACAGCACGGGTGTGGCCCAGCGCAGGGCGGCCTTCTTGCGCGACGGAAGGGAAACGAACATGGCGACAAGCCTAGCGCGCCGGGCTCCGTGGCGGGGGCGCTCCTGTTCAGGTTTTGCGACGAAAAAAGCGCCGCCGCTGTTATTGTTTCATTAACGGCTCTGGGTAATACTCGCATACGGCGTCGTATGTCGGGAGGGGAATCCGGCGCGCTCCGATGGGCCCCAGGGCCTGCCGGGCGCAGGCGCACTCAGAGCAACATCACCGCTTACCGGAGAGAGAACTACGATGCAAACCGCTTCCACCATTGCCCGTCTGACCCTGCTGGCCGTCGGCGTTGCCGGTGCGCTGGCCGCCGCCGACGCCAACGCTGCTGCCTTCCAGCTGAAGGAAAACAGCGCCAAGGGCCTGGGCCGCGCCTTCGCCGGCTCCACCTCGACCGAAGGCGACGCCTCGGTCATCGCCACCAACCCGGCCTCCATGCGCCTGCTCGACGGTACCCTGCTGCAGGGCGACGTCAGCGCCATCAGCTTCGGTGCCAAGTTCCGCGGCCGTGGCGAATACGGCAACGGCGCGCCGATCTCGGGTGGCAACGGCGGCGACGCCGGCATGATCGCCCCGGTCCCGGCGGCCTACTTCCACCTGCCGTTCGGCGAGAACGAGAACATGCACTTCGGTGCCTCGCTGACCGTTCCGTTCGGCTTCAAGACCGAATACGACCGTGACTGGGTCGGCCGCTACAACGGTGTCAAGACCGAACTGCAGGCGATCGACCTGGGCGTCGCGTTCTCGTACGACGTCAACCCGTACCTGTCGTTTGGTGCTTCGGTGTTCGCCGAGCGCCTGAACGTTGACCTGACCAGCGCCGTCGACACCGGCACCGCGATCAACGCCACGGCCCAGCGCCAGGCTGCCGCCCGCGTGCTGCAGGCCGGCGGTACTCCGGCCCAGGCCGCTGCCGCTTCGCAGGCCGCCGCCCGCCAGGCGGCCCAGCTGGGCTTCGCTCCGGGCACCGCTGATGGCTACCTGCGCATCAAGGGTGACGAAGTGTCGGTCGGCTATACCCTGGGCATGACCGTCAGCCCGGTGGAAGGCACCAACATCGCCTTCAGCTACCGGTCGGAGGTCGAACACAAGATCACCGACGGCACCGCCGACTTCACCATTCCGCAGAATGCCGCGGCCTTCCTGGCCAATACCGGCACCTTCATCGACAGCAACGGCCGCGCCACCATCACCCTGCCGGCCAGCGCGACCGTCGGCATCACCCATCGGGTGAACGACCAGTGGCAGGTCATGGCGGAAGTCACCCGTACTGCCTGGAGCAAGTTCGACCAGGTCACCGTCGACTATGACTCCAACCAGCCGGACAGCGTGCTGCCGTTCCACTACCGCGATACCACCTTCGCGGCGATCGGTACCGATTACAAGGTCAACGACAAGCTGACCCTGCGCGGCGGCCTGGCCTACGATCAGACCCCGACCACCTACGAGCACCGTGACGTCCGCGTGCCGGACACCACCCGCAAGTGGCTGTCGCTGGGTATGACCTACGCAGCGTCGGACAAGCTGGAGTACAGCGTGGGCTACACCCACCTGTTCACCAAGGATCCGGACATCTACTCGACCTCGGCGACGGCCAACACCGTCATCGGCAAGTACAAGGTCAGTGGCGACGTGCTGGCCGCATCGCTGCAGTACAAGTTCTGATCCAGGCCACGGCCTGATCCGGTACACGAAGGGCCCCGCGCAAGCGGGGCCTTTTGTTTGTGCAGCGCGCATCCACGCGGGCTGCGGATCTACGACAATGGCCGCATGAACCTGTCCGATCCGAACTTCCAGCTGGAGCTGGCCGCCAACGTAGCGGTCGCAGGCTCGATCCTGCTGGCGGGACGCAACAACGTCCACACCTGGTGGATGGGCATCGTCGGCTGCGCGTTGTTCGCCCTTGTCTTCGAGCGCTCACACCTGTACGCCGACATGGTGCTGCAGTTCTTCTTCATCGCCATCAGCGTGCTGGGATGGTGGCAATGGCTGCGTGGCAACCACGGCGCACCGCTGCCGATCACCTCGCTGCGCCCGCGCACGGGAATGTGGCTGCTGCCGACGGCGGCACTGGCCACGCTCGGTTACGGCTGGATGCTGACCCGCCTGACCCACGCCTATGCGCCCTATGTCGATTCGGCGGTACTGGTGCTGAGCGTGATCGCGCAGATCCTGATGATGCGCCGCAAGCTGGAATCGTGGTGGGTGTGGCTGCTGGTCAACACGATCGCCGTGCCCCTGTACTACAGCCGTGGCCTGCACCTGACGTCGATCCTGTACGTCGGTTTCTGGATCAATGCACTGGTGGCGTTGCGCCACTGGCGAAATCTGATGCGTGCCGAGGCCACGGCGGCACCTGGCTCCCTGTAGAGCCGAGCCCACGCTCGGCTGCGCCGGAAAAGCCGAGCGCGGGCTCGGTTCTACGGCAAGCGAAGCACAAAAAACCCCGCTTCCGCGGGGTTTTTCGTTGACCACATCAACCCGGTGATCAGTCGCCCAGCGTCAGCAGCGAGGCGTTACCACCAGCGGCCGTGGTGTTCACCGTGACGGTCTTCTCGGTGGCAAAGCGCAGCAGATAATGCGGGCCACCGGCCTTCGGTCCGGTGCCGGACAGGCCCTGGCCGCCGAACGGCTGCACGCCGACCACTGCACCGATCTGGTTGCGGTTGACATACACATTGCCGACCTGGATGCCGTTGGTGATGCGATCGACCGTCTCGTCGATGCGCGAGTGCACGCCCAGGGTCAGGCCGTAGCCGGTGGCATTGATCTGCTCGATCACCGCGTCCAGCTGCTCACCCTTCCAGCGGATGACGTGCAGGACCGGCCCGAAGATCTCCCTCTGCAGCTGGCCCAGGTTCTTCAGTTCGTACGCGCGCGGTGCGAAGAAGGTGCCGTGGGCAGCCTCGGCGGACAGTTCAGCCGCAGCGATCAGGCGCGCTTCGCGGTCCATGCGTTCGGCATGGTCCTGCAGGATCTTCAGCGCATCGGCGTCGATCACCGGGCCGACGTCGGTGGACAGCAGGCCGGGGTCGCCGACCTTCAGTTCCTTCATGGCGCCGGCCAGCATGGTCATCACCTTGTCGGCGATGTCGTCCTGCACGAACAGCACGCGTGCGGCCGAGCAGCGCTGGCCGGCGGAAGTGAAGGCCGAACCGATCGCATCCTTGACCAGCTGTTCCGGCAGCGCCGAGGAGTCGGCGATGAAGGCGTTCTGGCCACCCGTCTCGGCGATCAGCACGCCGATGGCGGCATCACGCGCGGCCATCGCGCGGTTGATCGCACGTGCGGTGTCGGTGGAGCCGGTGAAGGCCACGCCCGCCACGCGCGGATCGGCGGTCAGCGCCGCACCGACGGTGGCACCATCGCCCGGCAGGAACTGCACCACTTCGGCCGGCACGCCGGCGTCATGCAGCAGCTTCACGGCGTAGTAGCCGACCAGGTTGGTCTGCTCTGCCGGCTTGGCGATGACGCTGTTGCCGGCAGCCAGTGCGGCGGCCACCTGGCCCAGGAAGATCGCCAGCGGGAAGTTCCACGGGCTGATGCAGACAAACACGCCACGGCCGTGCAGCTGCAGCTCGTTGGACTCGCCGGTGGGGCTCGGAAGCTTCTCGGCATGTCCGAACTGCTCGCGTGCCTGCTTGGCGTAATAGCGCAGGAAATCGACCGCTTCACGCACTTCGGCGATGCTGTCGGGCAGGCTCTTGCCGGCTTCCTTCACGCACAGCGCCATGAACTCGGGCATGCGTGCTTCGAGCTGGTCGGCGGCGTGCTCGAGGATGGCGGCGCGGCTTGCTGCCGGGGTGCGGTTCCAGGCCGGCTGCGCGGCCACGGCATTGGCCAGCGCCTTCTGCACGGTGGCGGTATCGGCGGGCAGCCACTGCCCGACCACTTCGCGGGTATCGGCGGGGTTGGTCACCGGTTGCGGCGCGCCTGCGGGAGTCGCACCCGGCACCAGCGGCGCGGCCTGCCACGGCTTCACTGCCGCGTTGAGCTGCCCGGCCAGGGCGCGCAGTTCGTTGTCGTTGGCGAGATTGGCGCCCATGGAGTTCTTCCTGTCGTGGTTCTGGCTGCGCAGCAGGTCAACCGGCAGCGGGATCTTGGGATGCGGAATCGATTCGAACGAGGACACCATCTCGACCGGATCGCGGATCAGATCGGAGATCGGCACGCGTTCGTCGGTGATGCGGTTGACGAAGCTGGAGTTGGCGCCGTTTTCCAGCAGGCGTCGCACCAGGTACGGCAGCAGATCCTCATGCGATCCGACCGGTGCATAGACGCGGCAGGGAAGGCCGAGACGATCGGCCGGCACCACTTCGGCGTAGAGATCGTCGCCCATGCCATGCAGCTTCTGGTGCTCGTACACGCCGCCGTTGGCAATGCTGCGCACGGCCGCGATGGTGTGCGCGTTGTGGGTGGCGAACATCGGGTAGATCGCATCGGCATGCGTGAACAGACGCTTGGCACAGGCCAGGTAGGACACGTCGGTGTTCTGCTTGCGGGTGAACACCGGGTAGCCCGGGTAGCCTTCGATCTGCGCGCGCTTGATCTCGGCATCCCAGTAGGCGCCCTTGACCAGGCGCACCTGCAGGCGGCGACCGGCACGGCGCGCCATGTCGGCCAGGTGGTCGATCGTGTACGGGGTGCGCTTCTGGTAGGCCTGCACCACGACGCCGAAGCCGTCCCAGCCGGCCAGCGAGGCGTCGCAGAACACCTGCTCGATGATGTCCAGCGACAGTTCGAGGCGGTCGGACTCCTCGGCGTCGACGGTGCAGCCGATGCCGTAGCTCTTGGCCAGCTGGGCCAGTTCCAGCACGCCCGGCACCAGGTCTTTCAGCACGCGCTCGCGCTTGGCATGTTCGTAGCGCGGGTACAGCGCCGACAGCTTGATCGAGATGCCCGGTGCGTTGTTGACGTCGCCGTCGGGACGGCCGCCGCGTGCCTTGTGGTCACCGCCGATGGCGTGGATCGCACGACGGTAGTCTTCCAGATAGCGCAGCGCATCCTTCATGGTCAGGGCACCTTCGCCCAGCATGTCGAAGGAGTAGCGGTAACTGGCGTTGTCGCCCTTGTGCGAACGCGCCAGCGCCTCGCTGATGGTGCGGCCCATGACGAACTGGTGGCCCATGATCTTCATCGCCTGGCGCACGGCCAGGCGGATCACCGGCTCACCCACGCGGCCGACCAGTCGCTTGAACGCGCTGGGCGCATCGGCGCGAGTGGCATCGTTCATCTGCACCAGCTTGCCGGTCAGCATCAGGCCCCAGGTGGAGGCGTTGACCAGTACCGAGTCACTGCCGCCCAGGTGCTTTTCCCAGTCGGCGTCGGCCAGCTTGTCGCGGATCAGTTTGTCGGCGGTGTCCTGGTCCGGAATGCGCAGCAGCGCTTCGGCCACGCACATCAGCAGCACGCCTTCCTCGCTGCCCAGATCGTACTGGCGCATGAAGGCTTCGATCGCGCCCTGGTCCTTGGCGCGCACGCGCACGCGGCCGACCAGATCGGCGGCCAGCGCCTGCACCCGGGCCTGTTCCTCGGCGGGCAGGCGGGCCTGCGCCAGCAGCTCACGAACGTGGCTGGCCTCGTCCTTCAGCCAGGCGTCGGTAATGGCCTGGCGGAACGGGTTGGGGGACGCCGGCAGTTCCGGCGACAGCAGCGCGCCAGGACGCGGGGCGTCTTGGGCGGCAAGGGAGGAGGAGGGTGCGTTCATGCCGGTCCGGCCAATGGAAAACTTGGCGATTTTAATCATTTTTGCGCCCTTCGGAAGTGCCCCGCGGCCGCCTTCGTGAATGCTGATAGCCCCTAACGGTGGTGGATTCAGCGTGTTCAGCAAGCGCGACACTATTTGTGCTGAATTCGTCATTTGCGGCGCCGGGCGAATGCTGTATTGCAGCATGGCAAAAAGTGTGAATGCACCCTTGCTACCGGTGAGACGGCGGGGCTACCATCGAGACGTTTCCCGCGGCAGGAACGCGGTTGCGACATGATCGAGGTGCTTCCAGCTCCAGATGGGTCAGGTACGCAGCTGCGGCTGCGTCCCCCACGGGCGCTCGATGCCCGGCAGTTCGTCCTGTTGTTCACCGTGTTGTCGGGAGCGATGTGGCTGGTCTCCGCCCTGGGGTGGTTGGCCGGCAATGCATTCGCCCCCCTGTTCGCGCTGCTGTACAGCCTGTTGCTGGCAGCCGCGTTACGCGCCCTGTGGCGCAGCGGCGAACGGCAGGAGGAAATCCGGGTAGTGCCGGCGTATGTGGAGGTCATCCCCGTACCCGGTGGATTGCCGGTGTTCCGGGCTCACCCGCATTGGGTGCGCCTGCTCGCCGACGATGAGAGGGTCCGGCTTGCGTCCAGCGGCCGGCAGGTGGAGGTGGGGAGTTTCCTCGCGCCGGCCGAACGTCAGACGCTCGCAGAGACACTTGAAGGCTTGCTCGCCGCCAGCGATGGCGGCAACCGACGACGCTAAGGGTCTAGGCAATGAAGCAAAGCAGCAGGTGGGGCACGAAGTGCGTTGCAATGGCCGCCGCAGTGGTGGCCGGGGGATGGGTTCCGGCGATGGCATGGGCCCAGGCGGCCGATCCCAAGCCGTGGCAGCTGAACATGGGCAAGGGGGTCACCCAGACCTCGCGCCTGGCCTGGGAGTCGAACAATCTCTCGCTGATCGTCTGCACGGTGATCGGCGTGATCGTGTTCGGGGCGATGGCCTACGCCATCTTCAAGTTCCGCAAATCCAAGGGGGCGGTCGCCGCCACCTTCAGCCACAACACCAAGGCCGAGATCATCTGGACGGTGATCCCGGTGATCATCCTGGTGGTGATGGCATGGCCGGCCACGGCCAATCTGATCAAGATGTACGACACCCGCGATGCCGAGATGACGGTGAAGGTCACCGGCTACCAGTGGATGTGGAAGTACGAATACCTGGGCGAGAACGTCACCTTCACCAGCCGCCTGGACCGCGAGTCGGACCGCATGCGGCAGAGTGGCAAGGTGCCGACGCGCGAGAGCCATCCCCACTACCTGCTGGATGTCGACAACCGGCTGGTGCTGCCGGTCGATACCAAGGTCCGTTTCGTCATCACCTCCGACGACGTGATCCACGCCTGGTGGGTGCCGGCGCTGGGCTGGAAGCAGGATGCCATTCCCGGCTTCATCAACGAGGCCTGGACCAGCATCGAGCAGCCGGGCGTCTATCGCGGGCAGTGCGCTGAACTGTGCGGCAAGGACCACGGATTCATGCCGATCGTGGTCGAGGCCGTGTCCAAGGAGGAGTTCAGGCAGTGGCTGGCGCAGCGCAAGCCGGCACCGCCGGCCGCAGCCCCGGCCGAACCGGCTGCGCCTGCGGCGGAGACGCCTGCCGCGCCGGCCGAACCTGCCGCCGCCGAAGCGGGTGCCGCCCCTGCCACCGCGGCCAGCGGCGCGTGATGTAAATCCCGCGGCCGCCTGCGGCCGTGGCGACAACCGATTCTGAGAGGTGTTTTGCAATGGCGCACTCGGCAGTTGGGCACGACGATCACCACCACCACCCGGGCTTCTTCGAGCGTTGGTTCTTCTCGACCAACCACAAGGACATCGGCACCCTGTATCTGCTTTTCAGCTTCATCATGTTCATCATCGGCGCGGCGATGAGCGTGATCATCCGCGCCGAGCTGATGCAGCCGGGCCTGCAGTTCGTCAGGCCGGAGACCTTCAACCAGCTCACCACCGTGCATGCACTGGTGATGATCTTCGGCGGAGTGATGCCGGCCTTCGTCGGCCTGGCCAACTGGATGGTGCCGCTGCAGATCGGTGCGCCGGACATGGCCCTGCCGCGCATGAACAACTGGTCGTTCTGGCTGCTGCCGGTGGCCTTCAGCCTGCTGCTGCTCACCTTCCTGCTGCCCGGAGGTGCGCCGGCCGGTGGCTGGACGCTGTATCCGCCGCTGTCGCTGCAGGGCGGTTACAACGTGGCCTTCACTGTGTTCGCCATCCACGTGGCCGGTATCAGTTCGATCATGGGCGCGATCAACATCATCGCCACCGTGCTCAACATGCGCGCGCCGGGCATCGACCTGCTGAAGATGCCGATCTTCTGCTGGGCCTGGCTGATCACCGCCTTCCTGCTGATCGCGGTGATGCCGGTGCTGGCCGGTGCGGTGACCATGCTGCTGACCGACAAGTTCTTCGGCACCAGCTTCTTCAACGCCGCCGGTGGCGGTGACCCGGTGATGTTCCAGCACATCTTCTGGTTCTTCGGCCACCCCGAGGTGTACATCATGATCCTGCCCGCCTTCGGCGTGGTCAGCGAGATCATTCCCACCTTCAGCCGCAAGCCCCTGTTCGGCTACCAGGCGATGGTGTACGCCACGGCTGCGATCGCCTTCCTGTCGTTCATCGTCTGGGCCCACCACATGTTCACCGTGGGCATGCCGCTGGGCGGCGAGATCTACTTCATGTTCGCCACCATGCTGATCTCGATCCCGACCGGCGTGAAGGTCTTCAACTGGGTCAGCACGATGTGGCGTGGCTCGCTGACGTTCGAGGCGCCGATGCTGTGGTCGGTGGCCTTCGTCATCCTGTTCACCATTGGCGGCTTCTCTGGTCTGATGCTGGCCATCGTCGCCGCCGACTTCCAGTACCACGACACCTACTTCGTCGTTGCCCACTTCCACTACGTGCTGGTGACCGGTGCGGTGTTCGCGCTGATTGCCGCGGTGTACTACTGGTGGCCGAAGTGGACCGGTCGCATGTACAGCGAGAAGTGGGCCAAGGTGCACTTCTGGTGGTCGATCGTGTTCGTCAACCTGCTGTTCTTCCCGCAGCACTTCCTCGGCCTGGCCGGGATGCCGCGCCGTATTCCCGATTACAGCGTGGCGTTCGCCGACTGGAACCTGATCAGCTCGATCGGCGCATTCGGCATGTTCGTCACGCCCTTCATGATGGCGGCGATCCTGCTGTCCTCGCTGCGCAATGGCGAGAGGGCGGCCGATCGGTCCTGGGAAGGTGCGCGTGGCCTGGAGTGGACGCTGCCGTCGCCGGCACCGGCCCACACCTTCACCACCCCGCCGATCCTGCGCCCGGGCGATCTGGCGCATGACGACATCACGCATTGAGGTGGGGCATGCATAACGAGCGCCCGCTCCAGACCTGTAGAGCCGAGCCCGGCTCGGCTGTCGAAGAGCAGCCGGGCAGGGCCCTGCTGTACGGCGGCGAGACTGAGGGCATCGAACAGCAGCGCCGGCGTGCCCGGCGCACGGCGGTCGTGGTGGGCGCCATCGCCGTACTGGTCTATGCCGCCTTCATTCTCAGCGGGGTGATCGGACGATGAGCCCGACGCCGGCCAGCACACCGTCGCCCAGCGCCGGCCTGCCGCGCCTGATCGGCGTTGCCGTGGCCGTGTTCCTGCTGACCTTCTCGCTGGTGCCGCTGTATCGCATCGCGTGCGAGAAGGTGTTCGGCGTGCGCCTGGAGCGCGGCCCGGGCAGCGAGGCCAGCGTGGGGGCTGCCACCGCAAAGCGCACCGTGCGGGTGGAGTTCGATGGCGGGGTCAATTCGCGGCTGCCATGGGCATTCCATCCCGAGCAGCTGACCATGGACGTGGTGCCCGGTGAGCTGAACGAGGCGCTGTACTACGCCCGCAATGACGGCCCACAGGCGATCGTCGGCAGTGCGGTGCCCTCGGTCGCGCCAGCACGTGCCTCCGGATTCTTCAGCAAGACCGAGTGCTTCTGCTTCACCGCGCAGACGCTGCAGGCCGGCGAGAAGCGCGACATGCCGGTGCGCTTCATCGTCGATCCGGATCTGCCGCCGGAAATCAAGACGATCACCCTGTCCTACACCTTCTACCGCAACGACGCGCTGTCCGATCGGCTGGCTCCGGCCGCCACTTCGGAAGGCGCGCACGCCGCTCCCTGACCCGGATAACGACATGGCCCAGACACCGACCGACGCCAACGTGTACTTCGTCCCGGCCCAGAGCAAATGGCCATTCGTGGGCTCCATCGCGATGATGGTGACCATGGTGGGCGTGGCCAGCTGGCTCAACGATGCCAGCTGGGGGCGCTGGACGTTCTACATCGGCATCGCGATGCTGGTGCTGACCCTGTTCTGGTGGTTCAGCGACGTGGTGCGCGAATCGCAGGCCGGCCACTACAACCGCCAGGTCGATGGTTCGTTCCGGATGGGGATGGTCTGGTTCATCTTCTCCGAGGTGATGTTCTTCGGCGCGTTCTTCGGCGCACTGTTCTACACCCGTCACCTGGGCCTGTCCTGGCTCAGCGGCGAGGGCCGCGGGGTGATGACCAACGAGCTGCTGTGGCAGGGCTACTCCGCGGGGTGGCCCACCAACGGCCCGGCGGCGATCGGCGGGGCCTTCCAGACCATTCCGGCCTGGGGCCTGCCGTTGATCAATACGCTGATCCTGCTGACGTCCGGCGTGACGCTCACCATCGCCCACCATGCGCTGAAGGCCGGGCACCGCCGCCAGCTGCTGGTCTGGCTGGGCCTGACCGTGGCGCTGGGCCTGGGCTTCCTTGCCCTGCAGGCGGAGGAGTACATCCACGCCTACAAGGAGCTGAACCTGACGCTCGGCTCGGGCATCTACGGGTCGACGTTCTTCATGCTGACCGGTTTCCACGGTGCGCATGTGCTGCTGGGCACGATCATGCTGATCGTGATGTGGCTGCGCTCGGCGAAGGGGCATTTCACCCGCGACAACCATTTCGCGTTCGAAGCCGCTGCGTGGTACTGGCACTTCGTCGACGTGGTGTGGCTGATGCTGTTCCTGTTCGTCTACGTGCTGTAAGCGCCGGTGCCGGTGGCGTACTCAGCCACCGATGCCGTGCGGTTTGATCCAGCCCATGTAGATGCTCACGATCACCAGTACGATCAACGCCACCGACACCGCGATGCGGCGCGTCAGTGCGTTGACCGTGCGCTTGGTCTGGCCCCGGTCGACCAGCAGGTAGTACAGCCCGGCGCCCAGGTTCCAGACGATGACGATCAGAAACGCGATCACCAGCAGGGTCTTCAGCGAATCACTCATGCGCGGCTCGAGGGCAGGGTGGATGTGCCTATCTGACCGCGTTTGCGCGGACTTGTCATGATGCGCCAGCACACGCGGGTGATCGGCTGGCTGCTGGCACTGGTGGCGATCACGGGATTCACCGCGCTGGGGCTGTGGCAGTTGCAGCGCATGCATGCAAAACAGGCCATGCTGGATGCGCAGGGCCCCGCTGCGGCGCAGGCACTTCCGCTGGCGCAGGCACTGGCGGCGCCGGGCGCGCTGCATGGCGTGGCCGACCATGGCCGCTTCCTGCCGGGTGTGGTGCTGCTGGACAACCAGACCCGGCACGGCCGGGCCGGGGTGAAGATCTATCGCCCCTTCCGCAGCGACGGCGGCAGCGTGCTGCTGGTCGACCTCGGCTGGCGCGCGCTGCCCCCCGACCGCACGCTCCCCGATCTGCCGCCGCCGCCTTCGCCGGTGGCCGTGCGCGGGCTGCTGGCGCCGCCGCCGTCTGCAGGGTTGGCGCTGGGCCCGGCGTTCTCTGCAACCGGTGAGGCGCAGCGCTGGCTGGCCAGCCGGCTGCCTGCCGAGGGCCTGGCGACGGCGCTGGGGCTGCCTGCGCTGCCGGAGCGCGTGCTGCGGCTGGATCCGGCGCTGCCCTTCGGTGATGAACGCGACCTCGATCTGCTGCCGAACACGCTGCCCCCGCAGCGCCACCTGGGTTACGCCGTGCAATGGTTCGGCCTGGCGCTGACCGTGCTGGTGGTCGCGCTGGTGCTGGAATGGCGCAGCAGGCGCGTTGCACGCTAGCGCCGGCCCGACATCGGACGCCCGGCATCCCCTGTCCAACCATGAGAAAATGCCCGCATGAACACTGCTACATCCCCGCAGGCGCGCGGTTCCGGTCGCCGGACCCTGGTGCTGTTGTTCGCCGTGTTCTTCGGGGCAATGGCGCTGGCGGCCGTGCTGCGCTTCTCCGGATGGCAGCCCACCGGCCACCGCAACAGTGGACAGCTGCTCAAACCCCCGGTGGACCTGCGCCAGCAGCCACCGACCCTGGCCGACGGCACGGCCTATCCCTGGAATCCGGAGGCGCGCACCTGGCGCCTGCTGGTGGCACCGGCTGGTGCCTGCGACGCGCAGTGCGTCACTTTGTCGCAGGGACTGGGCAAGGTGTGGCAGCTGTTCGGCCATAACGCCGATAATGTCGAGATCCTGTGGCTGGGTCCGCCACCGGCGTCGATCGCCTCGCTGCCCGCGCTGCGGCCGCTGGCACCGTCGCCAGCGCTGCGCGCGGCCCTGCCCGGCGTCGATGATCCGGCTGGCCTGCCGGTCTACGTGATCGATCCGAACGGCTTCGTGATCATGCGCCACGCCCCGGGCAGCGACCTCGGGGGCCTGCGCAAGGACATGGCCACGTTGCTGAAACTGAAGTGAGTCCTGTTTGATGAGCCTTTCCGCGCGTCCGGCGCTGCACCGCAATTTCCACCGCCTGGCGTGGTTCGCCATGATCATGACCGCGAGCACGATCATGTTCGGTGCCTTCGTCCGCCTGTCCGATGCGGGGCTGAGCTGCCCGGACTGGCCGACCTGCTATGGCCGCGCGACCTGGCCGCAGCACATCGAGGAGACGGTTGGCCACCCGGCCGCCGATATCCGTCCGCTGGAAACGCACAAGGCCTGGCGCGAGCAGGTTCACCGCTTCCTGGCCGGCGCGCTGGGCATCGAGATCCTGACCCTGGCCCTGCTGGCCACGCGCAGGCGCCGGTTCGGAACCACGGCGGTCGTCACCGCCTGCGTGCTGGTGGCTGCCGGCATACCGTTGTACATGATGGGCTGGCATGCAACGGCCAGTGCCCTGGCCCTGAGTGGTGAGGCGATACTGCTGATTGCCGCCTTGCGCTGGAACAACATCGATCTGGCGCGCGCGGCGGTACTGACCCTGGCGGTGGTGATCTTCCAGGCCCTGCTGGGCATGTGGACGGTGACGCTGCTGCTGAAGCCGATCGTGGTGATGGGCCACCTGCTGGGCGGCATGCTGATGTTCGGCCTGCTGGTGTGGCTGGCGTGGCGGGCCACGCATCTGCCGATCACGCTGGCCGAGGCGCCCAGGCTGAAGTGGCTGCTGCGTGCCGCCGTGGTCGTGCTGGTCACCCAGATCGCACTGGGCGGCTGGGTCAGTGCCAACTACGCGGCGCTGGCCTGCGGCGGCGGCAGCGCCTCGCTGGACAATTTCCCACGCTGTGCCAACCAGTGGTGGCCGCAGCACAACTTCGTCGAAGGCTTCACCCTGTGGCGTGGCATCGGCGTGGACTACGAAGGGGGCGTGCTCGATGGCGCCTCGCGCATCGCCATCCAGCTGGCGCATCGCCTGTTCGCCATCGTGGTGGCTGCCTACCTGCTGTGGCTGGGCGTGCGCCTGTTCCGCCTGCCGAGCATGCGGGGCTGGGCGACTGCGCTGATCGTGCTGCTGGTGCTGCAGGTCACGCTCGGCATCCTCAACGTGAAGCTGGCGCTGCCGCTGGAAGTGGCGGTGGCGCACAACGGCGTGGCCGTTGCCCTGTTGTTCGTGCTGGTCAGCCTGCTGGCCCGCCTGCGTGCCCCGGACTGATCCGATGTTCTCCAATTACCGCCAGTACTGGGACCTGACCAAGCCCAAGGTCGTCGCCCTGATCGTATTCACCGCTCTGGTGGGCATGGTCCTGGCCATTCCAGGCGTGCCCAGCTGGGAACAGGTACGCGCGGGCCTGCTCGGCTTCCTCGGCATCTGGCTGGCGGCCTCGGCTGCGGCTGCGATCAACCAGCTGCTGGATGCGCACATCGATGCGCAGATGGCGCGCACCTCGTGGCGGCCGCTGGTGGTCGGCAAGGTCAAGCCGTGGCAGGTGCTGGTGTTCGCCGGCGCGCTGATCGCGCTGTCGATGACGATCCTGGTGCTGTGGGTGAACGTGATCACCGCCGTGCTGACCTTCGCTTCACTGATCGGTTATGCGGTGATCTATACGGTCTACCTCAAGCGTGCGACCTCGCAGAACATCGTCATCGGTGGTCTGGCCGGCGCGATGCCACCGATGCTGGGCTGGGCCGCCGTCACCGGAATGCAGGGCTCTTCGGACTGGGCGTACTCGTCGCTGCTGGTGCTGATCATCTTCATCTGGACGCCGCCGCATTTCTGGGCGCTGGCGATCTTCCGCCGCGAGGACTACGCCAAGGCGAAGATCCCGATGCTGCCGGTGACCCACGGCGTAGTGCATACCCGCAGGCAGATCATGGTGTATTCGGTGGTGCTGGCCCTGGTCTGCCTGCTGCCCTATCTGGTGGGCATGAGCGGACCGTTCTACCTGGGCGGTGCGATCGTGCTCAACGCGGTGTTCCTCTGGTATGCGTGGCGCATGCTGGATCCGCCGGATGAGCTGTTCTCGATGAAGATGTTCCAGTACTCCATCGTCTATCTGATGGCGCTGTTCGCCTTCCTGCTGATCGACCACTGGATCCTGCCCTGGCTGTAACGGGCGCATGCCGCCGGGCATGGCCCGGCGCTACCGCATCCCGGAAAGAGGCGGGCGCATCAGCCGGATGCATGACGGCCGTCGCAGGGAGGACATGCTTGACCTGATCGAGGCGGCACGCGTGCTGCGCAGCCACGCCGTGCGTGGACGGTCTTCCACAGAACTCCGTGCGTTCAATGTCGGGTTCCGCTCGCCGGAGGCGGCACTTTGCCAACCCGCCGAGCCGCTACGGTGTAGCGATCTGCCCCGCTGCTGACTCACCGCGGGCAGTGGATCACAGATACGGATGGATTCGGCAGGCGGGATGGTCGAATGTGGATACACAGGATTTGCGAGATGAATCGCAATTCTGTGGAGCAATCAATGAAATGCCATGTTTCTCTGCCAATCGTTCTATGTGCTGCGCTTGCATGCTTGGCCGGCAATGCAACAGCAGAAGTAAAAGCACTGAGTCGGGCCAACTGCATTGGATTCGTCAATGAATCCGTTACCTACGAACGGCCCCAGTTCCGCAACTTCCAGGGCTCTGCCGCATCCAGGCATATCCCGCTTGGAAACATCGAGCCGAAGCATGTCCTTGCTGCTCCCAACAATGGACTGTACTCCTGGCGCTTCTATGCAGGCGATGGCACCGATCCGGAACGGATGGTTGTTCATGGCTACCACACATGGGTGCTGGGCGGGCGTGTATTCACCCAATCCACGAGCGCGGTCGATTGCCAACTTTCGGAGTGGTGAGCATCATGAAAAGCGTTTGCTTTCTTGCAACCTCACTGCTGATGTCGATGTCGGCCCAGGCATCGCAGACCGATGCAGCTCCTGATCCGGTGGGACATTGGCTACATCAACGTGCCATGCAAGCTGCAATGGAGGAGGCCTCGATGACGAGAGGGTCGTCCGTAGGCGCTGGCAGCTACCAGATCGTGCGGCTGGCAGACCTGGATGCTCCCGAAGAGGTGAAGCATCAGCTTCGCGCGGACATGGACCGGTCAGCAGGTGTGGTGCAGGTTGCAGAAGGGGACATCCCAACGCGGGCCGAACTGCTGGCTGCGTTGCCCCGCCGATATCGCTCGGCGTCGGAACTACGCCAGCGCCTGCCGCAGCCCCCCAGCAGTCTGGAAGCAAGCCTCCTGGGACCGGCAGAGCTGATCGGTATGGAGCCCAGTGGCGCGCTGGATGGAGGCAGGTCCTCGGGGCTGAGCCGTTTCTTCCAGCTGGAAGGCATCGGCGTCGTGGAGTTCAGCGAGAACAACTTCCTCGCTGCGGGCACGCATATCGAGGTCATTGCCGAGGCGCAGAACACAACAGTGAAAGGCGCGCTCGCGCACTTGAAGAAGAGCATTGACAGTGCTGGCCGCACCCGCGTCGAGCTTGTCTGGACGGGAGACAGCAAGACCTTCAGCCTGATCGCAACCGGGGAGCGCGGCACCGACGTGGAGCGTAGCGCCCGATTGCTGCACGACATCGCTGCCGCCATCATGGATTAGCGGCGCGAGGCGCATCCACACGTGGCGTGGCATCGGCCGAGCATGGGCTCGGCTCTGCAGTAGTTCCACGCCATGTGTGGATGAATTTCCGGGTCAGGACGCGCGCCTGGCATACCGCTGCGCGATCACGCCGCAGACGATCAGCTGGATCTGGTGATAGATCATCACCGGCAGCACGATGGCACCGAGGCTGCCGCCGGCGAACAGCACCTTGGCGATCGGTACACCCGTGGCCAGGCTCTTCTTCGAGCCGCAGAACACGATGGCGATCTCGTCCTCGCGGTTGAAGTGCAGGCGACGGGCGATGAAGGTGATCAGCGGCATGGCGATACCGAGCAGGACGGCGGCTACCACGGCCACCGCCAGCAGCGACAGCATGGGGGTCTTGCTCCAGAGCCCTTCGGTGACGGCTTCGCCGAACGCCGAATACACGACCAGCAGGATGGTGGCCTGGTCGGTGTAGCGCAGCAGCGCGCGCTGCTTCTCGACCCAGCCGGCGATCCACGGGCGCAGCAGGTGGCCGGCCACGAACGGCACCAGCAGCTGCAGCATGATGCCGCCGATAGCATGCAGCGGGTCATGCACACCGCCGGAGGTGCCGGCCAGCGCGGTCAACAGCAGCGGCGTGAGGAACACACCGAGGATGCTCGACAGCGATGCGCTGCAGACGGCCGCCGGCACATTGCCGCGTGCCATCGAGGTGAAGGCGATGGATGACTGCACGGTGGAGGGCAGGGTGCACAGGAACAGCACGCCCAGGTACAACTCCGGGGTCAACAGCCAGCCCGACAGCGGCTTGAACATCAGGCCCAGCATCGGAAACAGCAGGAAGGTGCAGGCGAGAATGGTCAGATGCAGGCGCCAGTGCAGCATGCCGCCGATGATCGATTCGCGCGGCAGGCGCGCCCCGTGCAGGAAGAACAGCGCGGCGATGGCGACCGTGGTGACATCGTCCAGGACGATGGCGGCGGCGCCCTTCATCGGCAGCAGCGAGGCCAGGCCGACGGTGCACAGCAGGGCGAGGGTGAAGTTGTCCGGTCGCAGGCGCGACCACCAGCGGGTCATGGGGGGCAGACTCCTTGGTGTGGAGGGTTCAGGGCGAGGTGACCGGTGTGGCCAGATGCTGGCGGGTGGCCGCTTCCAGCGACTTCAGGCCGGCGCGCTGGCCCAGCTGGAGGGCCTGTTCCGGGCTGGCATGTTCGTAGCGTGCATTGACCAGGCCGAGCACGGCACCGGCGCGGTTGCCGGACGCGCAGTGCAGCAGCACCGGCCCCTGGCTCTGCTGCAGGGCCTGGTGCACGGCGCGCACATTGGCCGCATCCAGGCCCTCGGCGCCGGCCACCGGGATGCGCACATAGCGCAGGCCCAGCGATTCGGCCGCGCGGGTTTCATCGAAACCACGTTCCTCGTCGGGCTGGCGCAGGTCGATCACGGTGCGTACGCCTTGCGCAGCCAGTTCGCGCAGGTGTGCGGCACTGGGCTGGCCGCCGGCATACAGGCCGGGGCGGACTTCATTGAGCGGGG
This sequence comes from Stenotrophomonas sp. STEN147, assembly GCF_056757995.1. Classification (NCBI taxonomy): domain Bacteria; kingdom Pseudomonadati; phylum Pseudomonadota; class Gammaproteobacteria; order Lysobacterales; family Lysobacteraceae; genus Stenotrophomonas; species Stenotrophomonas sp. STEN147. The sequence continues at coordinate 135,364 of NZ_JBRRCG010000010.1, read as the reverse complement.
CATCTGCGGCCAAGGCCGCCCGCGGCAGGCAGAGGGACAGCAACAGCAGGCAGGTCAGGCGCAGCAGCATGGTCCTCTCCGTTGAAACGTTCCGCCGCTACCGGCCCAGGCTGGCGCGGGCCTTGAGCAGCTCGCGCAGTTCGTACTTGTCAGTATCGTCCAGTCCCTGCTGACGCTGCTTTGCCAACAGCTCTTCCAGACGTTGCTGCAACAGTTGTTTCTCCAGCTGGGCCACGGCGTCGTGCAGTTCCTGGGTCCAGATCGCTTCGCTGCCGGGCAGGGTCTGAGCGGCCAGCGTGTGCAGCGAGGCCTGCTCCTCACGCCCGTCGAAATGTTCCAGCAGCGCGCCGGTGCTGATATCGGGACGCTGTTCAACCAGTGCCAGCAGCTCCAGCAGCAGCTCCACACCCGGCAGGCGCAGGCCCTGGAAGTGATGCTTGCCGCCCAGGGTCAGCGCCAGCGACGGCTGCTGCAGCAGCACGGCGATCGCACCCCGCACCAGGCTGCGCTTGGCCACCGGCTGGATCGACCGTGCCGGAGGGCGCTGCGGCATCGCCGTGCGGGTATTCTGCGTGGCCGCACCGAGCCCGGTCAGCTGCGCCAGCTGCTGCTTCATCAGGTCACCGAACGCGCCATCGGGAATCTGCGCCAGCATCGGTCTGGCCCGCTCGGCCAGGCGTGCCCGGCCGTCCAGCGTGCCCATGTTGATCTCGCGGGTCAGCTCGTCGAAGAAGAACTGCGACAGCGGCGTGGCCTGCTTCAGGCGCTCGTTGAAGGCCTCAGCGCCTTCCTTGCGCACGATGGTGTCCGGGTCCTCGCCGTCGGGCAGGAACAGGAAGAAGGCCTGGCGGCCGTCCTTCATGCGCGGAAGCACCGACTCCAGTGCCTTCCAGCCGGCGCGGCGGCCGGCGGCATCGCCATCGAAGCAGAAGAACACGTCCGGTGCGTTGCGGAACAGCAGCTCGGCATGGTCGGGTGTGGTCGCGGTGCCCAGCGTCGCCACCGCCTGGGTGACGCCGAACTGGAACAGCGAGACCACGTCCATGTAACCCTCGACCACGATCAGCCGCTCGATCTTCTGGTTCGCCTGGCGCACCTGCCACAGGCCGTACAGTTCGCGGCCCTTGTGGAACAGCGCGGTTTCGGGCGAATTGAGGTACTTGGGACCGTCGTCCTTCTCGAACACACGGCCACCGAAGGCGATCACCCGCCCACGGCGGTCGAAGATCGGGAACATCACCCGGTCGCGGAACTTGTCGTAGACGTGCCCCCGGTCGTTCTTGGAGAACAGGCCGGCACGGTCGAGCAGCTTCATCCGCCGCTCGTCCTTGCCCAGCGCATCGCGCAGGCCGCTGTAGCCGTCGGGCGCATAGCCGATCTGGAAGCGGGCGCGGTTCTGTTCGTCCACGCCACGGCCGTCAAGGTAGGCCCGCGCCTTGTCGCTGCCTTCCAGGTTCTTCTGGAAGAAGCGCGCCGCTGCATCCAGTGCCGAATAGAGTTCACGGCTGTCGTCCTGCTGCTGGGCGCTGCGCGGGTTCTCGCTGCGCGGCACGTCCAGGCCGGCGCGCTTGGCCAGCTCATCCACCGCGTCGAGGAACTCGAGGCGGTCGTAGTTCATCAGGAAGCTGATTGCGGTGCCGTGCGCACCGCAGCCGAAGCAGTGATAGAACTGCTTGGTCGGCGAGACGGTGAACGAGGCCGAGCGCTCGTCATGGAACGGGCAGCGTGCCGCGTACTCCTTGCCCTGTCGCTTCAACGGCACACGGCTGCCCACCACCTCGACGATGTCGGTGCGGGCCAGCAGGTCGTCGATGAAAGCGTCGGGGATACGGGCCATGGGCAGCAGGGCAGGGCGCGGCCGCCGGGGCGCGCAGCAGGGGCGGCAGGTCCCCCTAGTTTACTCGCTGGCGATGGTCGGGCCGGCCTGTTGTTCGCTGCTGCCGCCGGCGCTGGCGGCAGCCCGCTGTGCCCGGGCACTCAGGCGCTCGTCGATCACCGCGGTCATCAGGGCGCCGACGAAGAACACCGCGGTAGCGTAGTAGATCCAGACCAGCGCGATCACCAGGGCGCCCATCGAACCGTAGGCGCTGCCGGGTGCCACGGTGGCGATGTAGACGCCGATGCCGTAGCGCCCCAGGGCGAACAGGAGCGAGGTGATGGCCCCGCCGATGAAGGCCTGGCGCCAGGCCACGCGACGGTCGGGCAGATAGTGGTAGAGGAAGGCGAAGGCCAGCGTGTACAGCAGCAGCGTGGTCACGTAACCGATGGCCGGCAACACCGATGGCAGCTGCGCGAATACCACCTGCAGGGCGGTGGTGGCGGTCATCGACAGGATCAGCAGGAAGCCCAGCGCCAGCACCACGCCGAAGGAGAACACGCGCTTGCGCAGCCAGGCCTGGACGCCTTCCAGGCGCTGGCCGCTGGTATGGAAGATGCGGTTGAGCGCGTTCTGCAGCTGTGCGAACACGGCGGTGGCACCGACGAACAGCAGCAGGGTGCTCCACAACCCGGCCAGCGAGCCCATGCTCGGCTGGCTGTTGGCGTTGTGCAGCACGGTATCGGCCACGCTGGCCACACTGCTGCCGGCCACCGAGCCGATCTGGCTGATCAGCGCCTGCTGCGCGGGCGGGTACAGCGAGGCGGTCAACCACAGCAGCAGCACCAGCAACGGCGCCATCGACAGCAGGGAATAGAACGAAACCGATGCGGCCTGGGTCAGGACGTCGATTTCGACGAAGCGCTTGGCCACGGCCATCGGGAAGCTGTCCTGCAGCTTCTCCAGGCGCGATCGGACGATGGGCAGGAAGGTGCGGGGATGCGGCATCTACGGCGTCGGCTGGAGCGGTACAGGCTTCCTTTTCTAGCAGATGCCGGCGTTGCGGCAGGTGAAGTGGAAGCGCGGTCGCAGAATGCAGCGAAGTCCGCGTTATCCTTCTGCCCGGACCGAGGGCGCGCTGGGGCTGCCGCCGCGGTATCCGGGCCCACCGCCGGTGTGCGGGGCCACGACAATCCAACTTCTCTGCAAAAGGACGCGTTATGAAAGGGATGGTCTGCACCACGATGGTATTGCTGCTGGCGGCGAGCGGTTCGGCCGCTGCGGCGTCCACGGCCTGCGAAAAGGCCTTCAAGACGGTAGGGGATCCGCGCAATGGCGCGATGTACATGGCCGACCTGACGGTGCCCGGTCTGAAGGTGCAGAGTGCACTGGACCAGCTTCGCAAGATCGGTGCCGATGACCAGTTCGAGGTGGGCGGCCAGCTGGTGGAAGGCGATACCGGCAACCAGTACCTGATCCAGACCAAGGGCCTGCGTACGCCGCTGGTACTGATCGGCACCGCCGACCGCAGCGGCCGGGTCACCCTGGCCACCAAGCTGGCCCGCGGCCAGACCATCGCCCAGGAGGACGCCCGCAAGTCGATGTGCGACATGCTGGACAAGCTCAAGGGCGGCAGCCAGGGGGATGCGCTGGCCGCCGCTGCGCGCGCGCAGTATCCGACTTCCGTGGCGGAGGACGTGACCGCGCCGGACCTGTCCAAGAAGATGGGCAAGGAGGTGCGCGATACGATGGCGGCCTACAACGCCGCGGGCAGCTTCAAGGACCTGCTGCTGGGCACCACCACCAACAAGGAAGACCTGGGCGACCGTTCGGCCACCTTCCTGCCGTTGTATGCCAAGTACATCGGTCGCCGCTACCGGATCGACGGCCAGATCTACACGGTCAACTCGAACAGCTACTCCAGCCGTCCGGGTGAAGTCGGATCGATCAACTACCTGGTGACGCCGACCCGTGGCCTGTTGCGGATCCGCCAGAATGACACCTTCAACAACAACAACTACACCATCCGTTGCGAATTCGCTCCGGACCAGGCGGCCAACTTCGCCATGCTGCGCGAGCGCGACTGGGCCAAGCTGGAAGGCGAGGTCAGCGCGGTGGAGGGCAGTTCCATGACCCTGCGCAACTGCCGCCAGGTGTAAGCGCTGGCGCGGCAGCTGCAGCAATGACAAGGCCCGCGTGAAGCGGGCCTTGTCATGTCCGGCAGGGTGGTGGCGGATCAGCCAGCCAGGGCCTGCTTGACCAGCTTGGACACCACGCCCATGTCGGCCTGACCGGCGAGCCTGGGCTTCAGCGCCCCCATCAGCTTGCCCATGTCGGCCGGGCCGGTGGCACCGGTTTCGGCGATGGCGGCCTGGATGGCGGCGGCGATCTCGGCCTCACCCATCTTGGCGGGCAGGTAGGCCTCGATGACCACGATCTCGGCACGCTCGATCGCGGCCAGGTCTTCACGGTTGGCCGCTTCGTACTGGCTGACCGAGTCCTTGCGCTGCTTGACCATCTTGTCCAGCACGGCGATCACGGCGGTGTCGTCGAGCTCGATACGCTCGTCCACTTCCTTCTGCTTGATCGCGGCGTTGATCAGGCGGATCACGCCCAGCTTGTCCTTCTCGCCCGCCTTCATGGCGGCCTTCATGTCATCGGTGAGCTGCTGCTTCATGCTCATGGGAGACCTCGTGGTGGTAGTGGGGCAGGGCGGTTGCCCGGGCCCGGAAACGCAAAAAGCCGGCGACGCTCGCGCGTGCCGGCTTCGGCTTCACCGCGGAAGGACGAACCCGCCGCAATGAAGATGCGTCCGATCAGTACAGGCGCTGACGCTTGGTGACGTCGCGCGACGAGCGGCGCAGCTGACGCTTCACAGCAGCGGCGGCCTTGCGCTTGCGCTCCTGGGTCGGCTTTTCGTAGAACTCGCGCTTGCGGGTTTCGGCCAGCACACCGGCCTTTTCGCAAGTGCGCTTGAAGCGGCGAAGAGCAAACTCGAAGGGCTCGTTCTCGCGGACTTTGACGCTGGGCATGGAATCTCCGGGACACAGTAGAACCGGGTCACGCCCGGCGAGCCGCACATTATAGCGGCGAATCAACAAACTGCAAGCGCGCAAGCCTGAATGCGGGCCAGCGATACGGATGCAGTGGGATCTGCACGTCACCCCGAGGGGGCGGCAGGGGCGTCATAATAGCAGGCATGCGAGTCCTTGGCATCGAATCTTCCTGTGATGAGACCGGCGTGGCGGTGTACGACACCGACCTGACCGGCAGCGCGGCCCTGCGCGCCCATGCGGTCTACAGCCAGATCGCCCTGCACGCCGAGTACGGCGGTGTGGTGCCCGAGCTGGCCAGCCGTGACCACGTGCGCAAGCTGCTGCCGCTGGTCCGGCAGACCCTGGCCGAGGCGGGCCTGGGCGTGGACGACATCGATGGTGTGGCCTATACCGCTGGCCCCGGGCTGGTCGGTGCGCTGCTGGTCGGTGCCGGGGTGGCCCGTGCCCTGGCCTGGGCACTGGAGGTGCCGGCCGTGGGCGTGCATCACATGGAAGGGCACCTGCTGGCGCCCTTGATGGAGGACGATCCGCCGCAGGCCCCGTTCGTGGCTCTGCTGGTGTCCGGTGGCCACACCCAACTGGTGGCGGTCGATGCCATCGGCCGCTACCGCCTGCTGGGCGAGACCCTGGACGATGCGGCCGGCGAAGCCTTCGACAAGACGGCCAAACTGATGGGGCTGCCCTATCCCGGCGGCCCGCAGCTGGCCAGGCTGGCCGAACAGGGCACCCCGGGGACCTACCGTTTCGCGCGGCCGATGACCGATCGCCCGGGTCTGGATTTCAGCTTTTCCGGCCTGAAGACCCAGGTGCTGATGGCCTGGCGTGACAGCGACCAGAGCGACCAGACCCGCGCCGACATCGCGCGCGGTTTCGAGGATGCGGTGGTGGAGACCCTGTCGATCAAGTGCGAACGCGCGCTGGAAGCAGCCGGCACCAATGTGATCGTGGTGGCCGGCGGTGTCGGTGCCAATACGCGGCTGCGTGCACGCCTGCAGCAGATGGCCGAACGCCTCGGGGGGCGTGCCTGCTTCCCGCGGCCGGCGCTGTGCACCGACAACGGCGCGATGATTGCTTTCGCCGGCGCCCTGCGCCTGCAGGCCGGGCAGCACAACCCGCCGAACGTTGACGTGACCCCGCGCTGGGACATGGCGACGCTGCCCGCGGTGTGACCCGCGACGCACCCATCCACACAGGCTGCGACCGCAGCGGCGGACGTGCCGGGATCCGGTCGTTTCAGGCAGCGGTGGTTCCGTGCCGTTACCATGACCGTCTGTTTTCCGGCTGGTAACCGCAATGGACAAGGTTTTCATCGAGGGGCTGACGATCGACGCCCTGATCGGCATCTACGATTGGGAACGGCGGATCCGGCAGGACCTGGTGTTCGACCTGGAGATGGGTTTCGACAACCGGCGCCCGGCAGCGACCGACGATATCGCCCATACCCTCAACTACAAGGCGGTCAGCAAGCGGCTGGAGCAGTTCGTGCGCGAATCGGAGTTCGGCCTGGTCGAGACCCTGGCCGAGCGTTGCGCGCAGATCGTGCTCGACGAATTCGATGTGCGTTGGCTGCGGCTGAAGCTGAGCAAGCCGGGAGCGGTGCGCGGCGCGCGCGCGGTCGGCGTGATCATCGAGCGCGAACGCGGCTGAAACAGCAGCGTCGGCCGGCGGCCGGCAACTTCTTCATGCGAAATGACTGAAACAGGAGACGACTGATGGTGGATGCGGTGGTGGCGGTACAGTGGATGGAGCGGCTGCAGAACACACTGGAACCCTATCCCGGCGCCTACCTGGCGTTGATGATTTCGGCGCTGCTGCTCGCGGCGGGCCTGGCCAACTGGGTGACCAAGCGCATCCTGGTGCGCGGCCTGCGCCGTCTGCTGCAGCGCCTGCCCGGTGCCGAATCCGGGCGTGGCAGCCATCTGATGCGGGTCATCTCGCGGTTGTCCAACGTGGTGCCCAGCCAGGTGATCGCCTCTGGCATCACCCTCATTCCCGATCTGCCACCGGGGCTGGTCAGCGTCATCGTCAAGCTGTGCATCGTGTGGGCGGTGCTGACCGTCTCGCTGGCCTTCTCGCATGCGCTGGATGCGGCCAACAGCCTGTACGAGCGCAAGCCGGATGCGCGCAACAAGCCGATCAAGGGCTACCTGCAGGTGGTCAAGATCGTGATCTTCGTGGCGGCCGGCCTGGCGATCATCTCCACCCTGCTGGGCGTGGCGCTGGGCCCGCTGGTGACCGGCCTGGGTGCGGCCACGGCCGTGCTGATGCTGATCTTCCAGGACACCATCCTCTCGCTGGTGGCCAGCGTGCAGATCAGTGGCGATGGCCGCGTGCGCATCGGCGACTGGATCGAGATGCCGAGCCAGAACGCCGATGGTGACGTCATCGACATCGCCCTGCACACCATCACCGTGCAGAACTTCGACAAGACCATCACCACCATCCCGACCAAGAAGCTGGTGACCGAGTCGTTCAAGAACTGGCGCGGCATGCAGGAGGCCGGTGGCCGCCGCATCAAGCGCGCGCTGTACCTGGACCAGCACAGCGTCGGCTTCCTGGACGAGGGCGACCTGGCCTTCCTCGGTGAGTTCGCCCTGCTGCGCGACTACCTGCGCGACAAGGAGCAGGAGCTGGGGCAGTGGAACGGGCGCCTGCGCGAGCAGGGCGTGGCGGACGTGAACAGCCGCCGGGTGACCAATCTGGGCACGTTCCGCGCCTATGTGGAGCGCTACCTGCGCAGCCACCCGGGTATCCACACCGACATGACCCTGCTGGTGCGCCAGCTGCAACCGACCACCGAGGGCCTGCCGCTGGAGCTGTACTGCTTCACCCGCACTACCGCCTGGGCGGAGTACGAGGCCGTGCAGTCGGACATTTTCGACCATCTGCTGGCGATCCTGCCGGCCTTCGGCCTGAGGGTGTTCCAGGCGTCCAGCGACGCCATGTTGATGGCCGGGCAGCGCCAGTCGGCCCGCTCGGAGTAAGCTGCCGTGCCGCCCGCGGGACCGTACGGACCCCGCTGGTGGATGAAACTGAATGCCGAAACCTCTCGCCAAATGGCCCGGGATCGCTAGAATGCCGGGCTTGTAAACGTTTTCATCAAGGACTGCCGGTGGCCTCCGAACGCATCGAATCCCTCATTGCCCAGATGACCGTCGAGGAAAAGGTCGGCCAGCTGGGTGTTTTCGCGGACATGGTCCGCCCGTTCGCCCCGGACGTGAACCCGGAAGCCAACGTGCGCAATGCCGACCAGGTGCTGCAGCAGGTGCGCGAGGGCAAGGTCGGCTCGCTGTTCAACGGGGTGGGCGCCGAACTGGGCCGCCGCATCCAGCAGGTCGCGACCGAGGAGAGCCGGCTGGGCATCCCGGTCATCCTCGCGGCCGACGTCATCCACGGCATGCGCACCGTGTTCCCGATCCCGCTGGGCGAGGCCGCCAGCTTCGAGCCGGACCTGGCCGAGCGCACCGCCCGCGCCACCGCGGTCGAGGCCACCGCCGCCGGCCTGCACTGGACCTATGCGCCGGCCGTGGACATCGCCCGCGACCAGCGCTGGGGCCGTGGCGCCGAAGGCGCAGGCGAGGACGTGGTGCTGGGCTGTGCCTTCGCCGCCGCCCGTGTGCGCGGCTTCCAGGGCAGCGACCTGCGTGCCGCCGATTCGCTGCTGGCCACGCCCAAGCATTTCGCCGCCTATGGCGCGGTGATGGCCGGCATGGAATACAACATGGTGGACATCTCGCCGCAGACCCTGCGCGACGTGCACCTGCCGCCGTTCAAGGCGGCCTTCGATGCCGGCGCGATCACGGTGATGTCCTCGTTCAACGACATCAACGGCGTGCCGGCCAGCGCCAATGCAGAACTGCTCACCGACATCCTGCGTGGCGAGTGGAAGTTCCCGGGTGTGGTGATCTCCGATTACACCGCCGACATGGAACTGGTGGCGCACGGCTACGCCGCCGATGACCGCGACGCCACCGCCAAGGCCTTCACCGCAGGCCTGGACCTGAGCATGCAGAGCGGCTTCTATGCCGAGCACCTGCCAGGCCTGGTGGAAAGCGGCGAGGTGCCGATGGCGGTGCTGGATGAGGGCGTGCGCCGCATCCTGTGGCTGAAGGAAACCATCGGCCTGTTCGACGACCCGTACCGGTCGCTGGACCCGGCCCGCGAAGCGGACGACTCGCACATCGCCGCACATGATGAGCTCGCGCGCGATGCCGCGCGCCGTTCGATCGTGCTGCTGAACAACCGTGACAACGTGCTGCCGCTGCAGAAGACCGGGCAGAAGATCGCGTTGATCGGCCCGTTCGTGCAGGACCGCGAAAACATCGAAGGCTGCTGGACCCTGTTCGGCGACAAGCAGCGCTATGTGGACCTGGAAACCGGTGTGCGTGCCGCCATCGGTGACGCGTCGCTGCTGGAGATCGTGCCCGGCTGCGATCTGGAAACCGCGATCCCGGGGGGCACCGAAGCCGCCGTGGCGGCTGCGCTGCGTGCCGACGTAGTGGTGTTGGCGCTGGGCGAGCCGCAGCGCTACAGCGGCGAGGCGCAGTCGCGCGTGGAGATCACCCTGCCGCCGGCGCAGCAGGCACTGGCCGAGGCGGTGGCGATGACCGGCAAGCCGCTGGTGGTGCTGCTGCGCAATGGCCGCGCGCTGGCCCTGCAAGGTGCGGTGCGCAATGCGCACGCCGTGGCGGTCACCTGGTACCTGGGCACGCAGACCGGTCATGCGGTGGCCGATGTGCTGTTCGGCGACTACAGCCCGTCCGGCCGCCTGCCGGTCAGCTTCCCGCAGGTGTCCGGCCAGCAGCCGTATTTCTACAACCATCCGCGTACCGGCCGCCCCGAACTGCCGACGATGTCGGAGTTCAAGGCGCGCTGGCGCGAGATTCCCAACGAGCCGCTGTATCCGTTCGGCCATGGCATCGGCTACACCACCTTCGCCTACGGCGTGCCGCAGCTCAGTGCGACACAACTGGGCTGGGACGATACCCTGACCATCACCACCACGCTGACCAACACCGGTACCGTGGCTGGCGAGGAAGTGGTGCAGCTGTACATCCATGACCGCGTGGCCAGCCGCGTGCGGCCGGTGCGCGAGCTGAAGGACTTCCGCAAGATCGCACTGCAGCCGGGCGAATCCACCGATGTGGTGTTCACCCTGCATCGCGAGCAGTTGGCGTTCACTGGCCGCGATGGCGTACTGCGTGCCGAGCCGGGCCTGTTCGAGCTGTGGGTGTGCGCCTCGTCAGCGGCTGGCGAGCCGGTGCAGTTTGAACTGCTGAAGGGCTGAACGGGAACGGTAGCGCCGGGCCATGCCCGGCGTCGTCACCCACACGCCGGGCATGGCCCGGCGCTACCATCGCTGTGGGTGTGCGCGTCGTCACCCATGGCAAACACGCCGGGCCTGACCCGGCGCTACCCTCGGGGTTCGTGATCCGACGGAGCCTGACCATGCGCAAGCGTGCTTTCCTTGCCCCCGCGCTGCTGCTCGCAGCCTGCGCACAGCCGGCGCCGCCGACGGCTCCGGAGGCAACGCCCGCTGCTGCACCGCCGGCCGAACCCGTGCAGGCAGCACCGGCAGCACCTGCGGCACCCGCGAGCGAACAGACCGAAGATGCGCGCGCGCGCATCGAGACACTGCTCGGTGATGCGGCGCAGTACGAGAAGGTCTTCGATGCCTTCAGAACGGCGGTGGTCGGCGGTGATCGCGCGGCGATCGTCGAGGAAATACGTTTCCCGCTGAACATCAGCGGCGGAAAGACGATCGCCGGACCGGGCGAATTCCAGCGCAGCTACGAGAAGATCATCACCCCGGCCGTGGTCAAGGCGGTATCCACACAGGATTTCGGCAAGGTGTTCGTCAACCAGCAGGGTGTGATGATCGGCGATGGCCAGGTGTGGTTGAGCGGCCAGTGCCTTGATGCGGCCTGCACCCGGACCGAAGTGAAGGTCATCACCATCCAGTGAGCGTGCAGGGTGACGGGCACTGGTCCGCCACCCTGCGTTACCTGATCAGGTCTTTGGCGTGAGCTTGAGCAGGCGCGCCTTGCTGCCATCTTCAAGCAGCCACAGCGCGCCATCGGGCCCCTGTTCCACTTCACGGATGCGCTCACCCATGTTGAAACGTTCCGCCTCGCGCGCGTTGTCGCCCTCGAAGGCCACGCGCACCAGTGATGTGGAGGACAGGCCGCCGATGAATCCGCTGCCCTTCCACTGCGGGAACAGGGTGCCGCTGTAGATGACGAAGCCCGCAGGCGAGATGACCGGCGTCCAGGTCACCTTCGGCGCGGCGAACTCCGGGCGCGTGTCGTGGTCGGGAATCGGCCGGCCGTCGTAGTGGTCGCCGTTGGAGACCACCGGGTAGCCGTAGTTGGCGCCCCGCACGATCAGGTTCAGTTCGTCTCCGCCCGCCGGCCCCATCTCATGCGCCCACAGCTTGCCGTTGGCATCGAAGGCCATGCCCAGGATGTTGCGATGGCCGAGCGACCACACCTGTGCTGCCACGCCGCCCTGTGACGCGAACGGATTGTCCGCCGGCAGGCTGCCATCGTCGTTGAGGCGGATGATCTTGCCGAGGTTGCCCCCCATGTCCTGCGCGGGGTCGAACTTCTGCCGTTCGCTGGAGCTGATCCAGAGTTTGCCGTCCGGACCGAACACTAGGCGATGGCCGTAGTGGCCCTGCCCGCTGACCTTCGGTGTCTGTCGCCAGATCACCTTCAGATCCTTGAGCTGGCCGCCGCCATCGGCGTCCAGGGCAAGCGTGGCGCGGGCCACCGCGGCGCCGCGGGTATCCAGCGTGCCTTCCTCCGCATAACTGACGTAAATGACCTGGTTGCGGGCGAAGTCGGGGTGCAGGATGACGTCGCCGAAGCCGCCCTGGCCACCATAGGCGACCTTCGGTACGCCGGTGATCTCATGCTTCTGGCCGCTTGCCACGTCCAGGTGCTGCAGCTTGCCGCGCTTTTCGGTGACCAGCAGACTGCCATCGGGCAGGAAGGTCATTGCCCACGGTTGATCGAAACGGCTGACTTCCGTGGCGGTGAACGGCCGCTGGTCGGTTGCGGCCGCAGTGGCGGCGGGTGCAGCAGCGGTGGCGGCAGTACCGGCCGCAGCGGATGCAGGATCGGCGGCGTTGCAGGCAGTGGTGGCGAGGATCGGCACGAGGCCGAGGGCAAGCAGGAGGGGCGTACGGGTCACGGGAATCTCCGGGGCGGGGATGCGGATGGCCAGGCGTTCCCTTGTATACCACTGCGGGTGTGACCGTCGTGGCCCGAAGGTCCTGCTACCCCCTGTGCGACGTGGGGCGGATCGTCTAGGGTGGGCACGCCCGGGCAATGCATGCCCGTCTGTCTGCCAAGGATCTGCAATGCACACTGTTCCGACCCACAAGCCATCTCCCGCCTTCGTCGCCGCTTCGTGGGTGGCGCTGCTGCTTGGCGCGGTGGCTTATCTGATCGGCCTGTTCAACGCCGAAATGGCCCTGAACGAGAAGGGCTACTACCTGGCGTTGCTGCTGTACGGCCTGTTCGCGGCGGTATCGCTGCAGAAGAGCGTGCGCGACCGCGTGGAGGGCATCCCGGTCAGCGGCCTGTACTACGCGCTGTGCTGGTTCGCCCTGCTGTCGGCGCTGCTGCTGTTGCTGGTGGGCCTGTGGAATGCCACGTTGCTGTTGAGCGAGAAGGGCTTCTACGCCATGGCCTTCGCACTTGCGCTGTTCGGCGCGGTCGCGGTGCAGAAGAACACCCGCGACCTGATCGCCGCCAACGGCGGCAATGCACGCGGTCAGGCCGTGCCGCCGCTGCCGGAACAGGACTGACGCCCGGATTGCGCAGAGCCGGGACCATGCCCGGCTCTGCCGCAGTGCCGAAGGACAGCCGGGCATGGCCCGGCCGCAGCGGGGCGTGCCCTCAGGTGCCGCGCGGTACGCCCCGGTCCAGGCGCTGGTCGAGGTTGACCGCTTCTTCCCAGCCGCGGCGGACGGCGTTGCGGGCCTGCGCCCATTCCAGCCGGCTCTTGCCGCGCTCGCTCGCCCAGCGCGACTCGAGTTCGGCCTCCACCTCTTCGTACGCGCGGATCATGTCCTGCGCACGGGCAGCGTGGCCGATGCGATAGGCCGGCTCGTAGTCCTCGAAGAACAGCTGGTTGTCGTAATAGGGTTCAGCGGTGTAACGCTCGCGCCAGAAGTCGGAAACGGCCTGGCGCGGTGCGCTGTCATCCGGCACGCGGCCGGGGATCTGGTACTCGGGGCTCATCGATCGGGCTCCGTGGTGGATGAGCTTCGATCATGCCGCCATGGCGGTTAACGGTCCGGTCCGCTCGCGTGAAGGGAAGGTGTCCTCCATCCGCGCCGTCGCTGCCGATCATCAGGCGCCCACGTCCTTGCGCGGCAGTTTGTAGATCACGGCGCCAATGGCGAAGGCGACCAGTGCGGCGGCGATGTTCTGCCAGCTGGCACTGGCGAACAGGGCCAGGCAGAGCAGCAGGGCCAGGACCGGAATCAGCGGCCCGCCCGGCAGCTTCAGTGCGCCCGGCCGGTCGGCGTAGCGCTTGGCCAGCACCAGCACGGCCGCCGCGGTTCCGATATAGGCGAACAGTCGCGTGGTCATCGACAGCAGCGCCAGCTGAACGAACGAACCGGACAGCGCCAGGCCGAGGGCGATCAGCCCCTGGCAGAAGATCGCGGCAGCCGGTGTGCGGAAGCGCGGATGGACCTGCGCGAGGATCTTCGGCCCGTAGCCATCGCGGGCAAGCGCGAACAGGAAGCGCGGGCCCATCATCATCGTATTGCTGTTGGTGCCGAGGATGGAGATGGTCGCGCCGACGGTCAGGATCAACGCCAGTGCCTCACCGCCGAATCCGGCGGCGGCATCGGCCAGCGGTGTCGGCGACGACGCGAGCCCGGCCAGGGTGCCCTGCGCCACCACCTGCACGGCGCCGTAGATGACGGTGACGGTGATGATCATGGTGATCAACGCGAACGGAATGTCGCGACGGGGATTGCGGTACTCGCCGGCTGCCGCCGGGATGTTCTCGAAACCGGCGTAGGCATACAGCAGCAACAATGCGGCCTCACCCATGCGCTGCAGGTCGTGCGGGTCCGGGCGCTGGCCGGAGAACGCCAGCTGCGGATCGATGTAGAACGCGCCGATGGCCACGAACAGCAGCAGCGGCAGCATCTTGCCGATCACCAGCACGATGCCGGTGCGGGCCGCCGAGCGCACGCCGATGATGTTCACGCCGGTCAGGAAACCCAGCGACAGCACGATCACGGCAAGGCGACCCGTGCCGGCCCCGGCCCAGGGCCAGAAGCGCGCGACCGCATCGGCCAGCGCATTGCTGAGTGCGGCGGCCGAGCTGATACGGGTCAGCCAGATCATCCAGCCGATCTCGAAGCCGGCGAAGCGGCCAAAGGCTTCGCGGGCATACAGATAGCTGCCGCCGGGTTCATCGAAGTAACTGGCGGCCTGCGCGTAGCACAGCACCAGCAGGGCCACCACGATGCCGGCGGCGACCACGCCCCACAGGCTGAAGGGGCCCAGCAGGGCGACGGTGGCCGCCGGCAGCAGATAGATGCCGCTGCCGATCACATCGTTGATCGACAGGCCGACGATCTGCCAGCGGCTGACCGCGCGCTGCAGCTGCGGTTCGTCCGGGGCGCTCAACGCAACGCTCCGGTCAGGGCCGGCAGCTGCCACGGCCCCTGCAGGTTGTCGTACTCCGTCTTGGGCAGCAGGACGAAGACCGCGCGCGTGTCCGGCTTCAGCCAGGCCAGCAGGGCCGTCATGTGGCGCGGCTCCATTGCCGTACAGCCGGCCGTGGCCTCGCCCGGTTTGCGCCAGAGGTGGGCGAAGATGCAACTGCCCTTGCCCGGCCTGCGGCTGCTGTTGTGCTCGATCACGAAGCCCTCGCGGTAGCGAACATCGCCCTTGTTGTGCAGGTCCAGCCGCATCGGTTCGGTGGAGCCTTCTACTGCGGCGGTACCTACGTCCGCCGCATCAACGATGCGGTTGTAGTAGCGCGAGGCGGGTACATCCATGCAGTAGTGGCTGGCCGTCATCGGCAGATACGGCATCGCGCTGGCGATCGTCGGCGCGTAGCCGAACGCGGGGCCGATATCGAAGACGCCGGCCGGACTGCGCCCGTCGCCTTCCGTCTTCTGCGGTCCCTGGTTGTGCAGCGACGCACGGCCTACGCCCCACGCGCTGCCCTCACGCCCCACGGCCACGGTGAAGGCCGGGCCGTGCGGGCGCCACGTGTCGTCGCTGCTCCTGCGCTCATAGGCCTGCAGCCGGCCCTGGGTAGCATCCCAGCTGTCGGTGACCACCACGATGGCCTGCAGACTGCGCGCCATCGGCGGCAGCGGGGTGAGCGCGCCGGCCGGCAGCGCGGTGGCCAGAGCGGTGACAGCGAGGGCGGTACGCAGCAGCGGCAACATCGTGGACTCCAGTGAACCAGGGGTCGATCAGGCGTCGATCAGGTGTTCGATCCGTTCCAGGTTCACCCCGAGCTGGCGGTGGCGGTCCGGGTTGGCATGGCACAAAAGCACGAAGACGAAGTCGAGCAGGGACTGCAGTGAAGCACGGTACAGCAGCTGCGCCACGTGCGGTGCGGGGTCATGGGCGCAGACCACCAGTGACTGGTCGGCATGTGCGCGCAGTGGGTTGGCGGTGTGGCGGGTGATCGACACCACCTTCCCGCCCACGTCCTGGAACTGCCGCGACAGCTGGAACAGCTGCGGCAGCTTGCCGAACTCGGAGAACACCAGCATGGCATCACCGGCCCGCGCCGCTGACAGGTTGGCCATCATCAGGATCGGATCGGCATGGTGCACGGTCAGCATGCCCAGCAGCGACAGTCGCATGGCGAACTCACGCGCGTACAGGCCGTCATCGCCAAGGCCGTACACGAACACTTTGGGCGCCCTGTCGAGCAGTCGCACGATGGCCTCCACATCAGCCTGCGCATTGGCCAGGCTGGTCTCTTCCTCGGCGGCTGCCCGGCTCAGGCGCAGGCGCCCGGCGATGTCGGCGTAGTCATCGGCGCTCGGCGACGGCGGGCGTGCCTGCGGATCGTGGCCGGCGCGCGCCACGTCCTGGCCGATCGAGTACTTCAGGTCCGGATAACCCTTGAAGCCCAGCTTCTGGCTGAACTTCACCACGCTGGACTGGCTGATGCCCAGCGCGCTGGCCAGCTGCTGCGACGAGTAGTCGCGCAGCAGGTGCGCGTTGTCGAGGATGAAGTCGGCGATGCGGCGTTCGATGGCCGACATCTGCCCGCGCTCGGAGCGGATTTTCACCAGGGGTGGCATGGGGCTCAGCGTGGGTCCGGTTGCAGGAAGGGTAAGCGGGATCAGCGGTCGGCGGTAGCGCCCGTGCGGCGGCCTACCAGCGCGGCGGCGTGATCATCTCCAGCCCGCGCACCTCGGTGATTCCCAGCCCCGGCGCATCGCTGATGGTGATCTCCGACTCGTTGAAGTTGACCCCGCCGCTGACCGGGTCGAACTGGCCCAGCGAAGGGCCGTCCAGGTCGACCTTGGTGATCACATCACTCCTGGCCACGGCCAGGTGCACGGCCGCGGCCACGCTGATGCTCGATTCGATCATGCAGCCGATCATGCACGGCACTCCGTAGATGCCGGCGATGTCGGCGATGCGGATGGCATTGGACAGGCCACCGGTCTTCATCAGCTTGATGTTGATGATGTCCGCCGCGCGCTGCTGGATCAGGTCCATCACCTGGCTGGGACTGAACACGCTCTCATCGGCCATGACCGGCGTGTTGACCCGGTCGGTCACGTACTTCAGGCCACTGATGTCGGCGGCCTTCACCGGCTGCTCCAGCAGCTCCAGTACCACGCCGGCATCCTCCAGCGTGCGCATCGCGTGCACCGCCTGCTTGGCGGTCCAGCCCTGGTTGGCGTCCAGGCGCAGCAGGGCGCGGCCTTCAACCGCCGCGTGGATCGCCTTGACCCGCTCGATGTCCAGGCCGATGTCCTTGCCGACCTTGATCTTCAGCGACTCGAAGCCACGCTCGATCGCCGACAGCGAGTCGGCCACCATCTTGTCGATGTAGTCCACGCTGATGGTGATGTCGGTGGTGATGACCGGATCGCCGCCGCCGAGCATCTGGTACAGCGGCGCACCATGCAGCTGCGCCCACAGGTCGTACAGGGCGATCTCCACCGCGGCCTTGGCGCTGGTATTGCGCTCCATCGACGTCTGCACCAGCCCGCACAGGCGGTTGAGGTTGGCAACGTCCTGCCCGATCAGGCGTGGAGCGATGAAGTGGCGGATCGCTTCGATGATCGAGCCATGCGTATCACCGGTGATCACGGCGGTGGCCGGCGCTTCACCGTACCCGGTGTGGCCGCTGTCGGTGCGGACCAGCACCACCACGTCCTCCACGGTTTCCACGGTGCGCAGGGCGGTCTTGAAGGGGGTCTTCAGCGGCACGCGCAGCATGCCCAGTTCAATGGCGGTGATCTTCATTCAGGGGTCTTGGCCCGCAGGCGCTGGATGTTGGTGATGCGGTCGATGTAGCGGACCGTGTCGCTGGCCATCATCGGCTCCAGCGGCGTGACCGAAACACCATTGAGATGGGCCTGCACACGCGTGCCGTCGGCGCCGAACCAGCTGCCGCCGGCCGTATCGTGGATGACCCAGGTGCGGCCGTCGACGTGGCCGATGGCCATCATCACATGACCGGGGATGTAGACCAGATCACCGACCTGCAGGCCGGTGACCGCACGTTCGCGCGCGGCCTTGCCATCCTTGCTGGTGAACGGCAGGCGATCCAGTGCCGGGCTGATCGCCTGGGCGCTGGTATTGCGCGGCAGCAGCACGCCGAAGCTGCGGTAGATTTCCGAAACGAAGCCGCTGCAGTCGCGGGTATCGTAGTCATGGCCCCAGCCATAGCGCTCACCCAGGAACTTGAACGCCTGCTGCAACAGGTGGCGAGGGGTCAGCGGCAGGTAATCGGCGGCCGTGTCCTGCGAGCGCGGCAGCAGTGCCGGAACCAGTTTCAGTCGTCCATCGGCCTCGCGCACCGGCAACTGCACCACCCATGAGGCGTGGGCCTGCTGGCCGTTGACCGGTGTGGCCGCAGGCCAGTCGGCCAGCACCGGCAGGCGCACGCCCATGTCCAGCTGCAGGCGCGAGACGCGCGGCTCTTCCGGCGTGTAGACGGTGTGCGCGGTGGCGCCGGTGACGATGCGGTACGGGCCGGAACTGCCATAGTCGAGCACGCGGGCCTTGTCGCCGGTGGCCACGGCGTCCGTTTCGATCCATGCGCTGTAACGCTCGCTGTGCACGAACAACCAGCGGCCATCGGTGCTGCGATGAACCACGGCGACCTTGTCACCGGGGAACAGCGCCGATTCCTGGAAGCGATCGATATCGGTATCGCCCACCGTGCTGAAGACCCGCTCGCGGGTCGGGAAGGTGCGCAGTGCGGCACGCTTCACCACCAGCCCGTAGTCGGGCGCCACCTGTGCGGGAATCGCATCCAGGCCGAGGTTGGCTTCGATGGCCTTGCGCACTGCCGGTGCGATCGCCTGCCCCTCGGCGTTATAGAGCGTACGCGTGGGCCAGCTCGACAGCGCCGTGATGCTGCTGCGTACCTGTGCCGCATCCAGCTGGGCGGGCAGGGCGGCGATGTCCTGGATATGGACATCCTCTGCGCGCATCCGTGCGTTCTGCGCCTGGATCTGTGCGCGGTCGAGGATCGGCGCATCGGCATCGTCCAGCCGGGCGGCCCAGTAGTCCGGGGTCAGGTAAGCCTCGTGCAGACCGATCACATACGGCAGCGGCGCGCCCGGATCGGGCGCGGCAGCCTGCACGAAGGCCGGTGCGGCGAACAGGCACAGGGCCAGGGTCAACCGGCGCGGCCACTGCCGGCGCGGTTCGCGGGAAGCCAGGATCATGCGCAGCACACCCTCCTCGAATGCCTTAAGGAATATTTATTCCTTTCGCCTGCGAAAGCAAGAATAAATTATTGACCGGTCCTCCGGCCCGTGTTACACAGCCGTTACCACCCGCGCTTGGGAAGTGTCGCTGTGGATCCTGCCGTTCGCAAACCGCGTCTGCCTGCCGCCGCCGGCCTGTGTGCCGCGCTGCTGCTGTGGGCGTCGGCCACGCACACGGCAGACGCGCGCGACAGCCGGCAGCTGCAGGTGATCGACCTGATCGACAGCGGGCGCTTCAGCGACGCCCAGGCGCTGCTGGCGACCGGGCGCGACGCTGCCGAAGACGCATTCCAGCGCGAGCGCATGCGCCGCATCCGCCTGGATTTTTCCCTCGACGAAGCGGCGGCCAAAGCGGTGGTGCGTCGCTGGATTCCGGATCTGACTGACGAGGAATTCGCGCGCTGGGACCAGCTGGGGCTGATCGAGCACCTCGATATCGATGGCAGGCGCGCGTACTTCAAGCGCGGGCCCTCGAACCTGTTCCTGCTCAGCGATGAAGCGCGTGCACGCCGCCGCGCCGATGCACCGATGCCGTCTCCGGGCCCGAATGAAGTGCTCAACGCGCACCACGCACGTGTCGTTGCTGCTGCCGGTCAAAGCGGCCAGGGCTCGGTGCTGCCGCAGCGCATCGCGTTCACGCAGTCGCTCACGGTCAAGGCCGATGCGGTCCCGGCGGGCGAAACCGTTCGCGCCTGGATTCCCTATCCGCGCGAGATTCCGGGCCAGCAGGAGCGCGTGCAATGGCTTGGCAGCACGCCGGGCAAAGCACGCGTGGCACCCGCCAGTACCCTGCAGCGCACCTCCTATCTGGAAGCGAAGGCCGTCGCCGGGCAGCCCACGCGCTTCGAGATCCGTTATGCGGTCACCCTGTTCGCCCGCCACACGGCAATCGATCCGGCCCGGGTGCAGCCGACACCGGCCGACGCCGCGCTGCAGCCTTACTTGAGCGAACACTTGCCGCATGTGCGTTTCACGCCGGCATTGAAACTGTTTTCCGACCAGGTGCTGCAGGGCGAAACACGCCCCTACGAGATCGTGCGCAGGCTGTTCGCGGCGGTCGATCGCATCCCATGGGCCGGGGCGCGCGAGTATTCCACCCTCAGCAACATCAGCGACTACGCGCTGCGTGCCGGCCATGCCGACTGCGGCCAGCAGACGCTGCTGCTGATCGCGCTGCTGCGCATGAACGGCATTCCCGCGCGCTGGCAGTCGGGCATGGTGTTCTCCGACGATGGCAGCGGCTACAACAACCTGCATGACTGGGGACAGGTCTATCTGGCGCCGTATGGCTGGCTGCCGATGGATGTGACCACCGGTGCACTGGCCAGCGATGTACCTGCGCTGCGCGATTTCTACCTGGGTGGCCTGGACGGCTACCGCATCGCCTTCAACGACGATTTCGGCCAGCCGTTCGTGCCGGCCAAACAGCATTTCCGCTCGGAAACGGTCGACTCGCAGCGCGGCGAGGCCGAGTGGGCAGGCGGCAACCTGTACTTCGACCAATGGAGCTACGACTTCCAGTGGCAGGTACTGCCCGCCGGGCAACGCTAGCGCGACACACCACCATCGGCACCATTCAATTCTTGCAGGAGAGAGCAGGGGATGAAGGCATACAACATCAAGCGGGCGGCGCTGTGCGTCGCCCTGGGCACCTGTCTGGGCGTGATCGCGCCCGGCGCCTTCGCGCAGGATGGCTCCGTCGCCGGCCGGCTGGTCAGCGATGCCGGCCAGGTTCCCGCCGGCGCCACGGTCACGGTGCGCAATCCGGCCACCGGCTTCGTCCGCTCGGTACAGGCCGATGCCAACGGCAGCTATCGCATTCCGCTGCTGCCGGTGGGCACCTATGAGATGGAGGTGAGCCTGCCCGGCGGCGGCGCCAGCCGCGTCGGCCAGGTCACCGTGGGCCTGGGCAGCGCCACCACCGTCAATGTGCCGCTGGGTGCGGTCAGTACCCTGGGAACGGTGGAGGTGCGCGCGCCGCAGGTGGTATCGATGGTGGATGTGAAGTCCACCGAGTCGGCCACCAACATCACCCGCGAGGAGCTGTCGCGCCTGCCGGTGGACCGTGACATCACCGCCGTCGCGCTGCTGGCGCCGGGCGCAGTGAAGGGCAAGGGCTCGCTGGGCGGGCAGGGCATTTCGTTCGGCGGCTCGTCAGTGGCCGAGAACACCGTGTACATCAATGGACTGAACGTCACCGACTTCTACAACCGGGTGGGCTTCTCGTCAGTACCGTTCTCCTTCTACCAGGAGTTCCAGGTCAAGACCGGAGGCTATTCGGTGGAGTTCGGGCGCAGCACCGGTGGCGTCATCAACGCCGTCACCCGCTCGGGCAGCAACGACTTCAAGGCCGGTGCCGAGCTGGTGTTCGAACCCCGCGCATGGCAGTCGCAGGCCCGCGATCGCTATGACGGCCAGGGCAGCCGCTACATCACCGCCAGCCGAGACGACTACAGCCGCAGTGCGCTCAACGTGTTCGCCTCCGGTGCCCTGGTCCAGGACCGGCTGTTCTTCTTCGGCATGTACGAGGCACGTGACTACCGGCCAACCTCGACCAACGATGCGGGTACGCGACTGAGCCAGGGCAAGGCCGATGACCCGTTCTGGGGCGGCAAGATCGACTGGCAGATCACCGACAACCAGATGCTGTCGCTGTTCGGCTTCTCGGACAAGAGCAAGACGCTCACCGACGTCTACAACTACGACTATGCCAGTGGCCAGACGGTAGGCGAGCGCAGCAACCAGATCTACAACACCGTGGGCGGCAGGAACTGGTCGGGCACCTACAGCTGGCAGGTCAACAACGACCTGACCATGAAGCTGATGTATGGCGAGAACAAGCGCAACCGCGCGCAGAGCTCGTTGATGGACGAGAACTGCAACCGTGTGTTCGACAACCGTACCGCCAGCCAAGGCGTGCCCTCGCAGCTGCAGGGCGACCGCAGCTGCACCAGCAGCTCGCTGCTGGAATCGGCACTGGATACGCGCAAGGCCGCACGCGCCGATTTCGAGTGGACCCTGGGCGACCATCTGCTGCGCTTCGGCCTGGACCGCGAAGAGAATACCTCCGACTACAGCCGCGCCTATCCCGGTCCGGGAGGTTTCCGCTACGACATCTACTACCGCACGCCGGGCAGCTCGCTCAATGGGGGCATCGTGCCGGCCAGCGGACTGGTCGCGCGCACCCGTCGCTATGAAGTGGATGGCTCGTTTGAAACCATCAACTCGGCGTATTACCTGGAAGACAACTGGCAGGTCACCCCGAACCTGCTGCTGAACATGGGCCTGCGCCTGGAAGCCTTCGACAACAAGGGCGGCGACGGCAGCAGCTACATCAAGATCGACGACATGCTGGCCCCGCGGCTGGGCTTCGCGTGGGACGTGCGCGGTGATGGCACCACCAAGGTGTTCGGCAACCTTGGCCGCTACTTCCTGCCGGTGGCCAACGTCATCAACATCAAGCAGGCCGGTGGCTTCCTGGACGAACGCACGTGGTACGAGTTCCTCGGCTATAGCGGCGCCGCCAACAACGTGCCGAACCTGGGGGCGCAGATCGGGCCGGTCGACAACTCGCAGGGTGATGGCAGCGTGCCGGACCTGCGTGCCGAAGTGAACCGGGACATGGACCCGGTCTACCAGGACGAGGCGATCCTCGGCTTCCAGCAGATGATCAACGAAGCCTGGTCGGTCGGTGCCAGCGTGACCTATCGGCGCCTGCACAACGCCATCGATGACATGAACATCACCGCCACCGGCCAGTGCGGTGCCATCGACAGCGTCTGGATCATGGGCAATCCCGGGCGCAGCAATACCGTCTGGGGCGATACCAACTGCGACGGCAGCAACGACGGCTGGATCAGCATCGATACGTCGAAGGAAGGCTGGGCGCTGTATGACGATGACGGCAACTATGTTGGCCAGCGTGGCTGGGTGAAGCCCAAGCGCGACTACAAGGCGCTGGAGCTGCAGGTCGATCGCGCTTGGGATGGCAAGTGGGGCTTCAATGCGTCCTATACGCTGGCCTACGGCCGTGGCAACGCCGAAGGCCCGGTCAACTCGGATACCGACTTCGCCGATGCCGGACGCACCGAGAACTTCGACAACCCCTGGGTGAACTACCGCGGCTATGGCTACCTGGCCAATGACCGACGGCATCAGTTCAAGTTCCGTGGCAGCTACGCGTTGACCGAGAACCTGAGCGTGGCGGCGACGCTGGGCGTGCAGTCGGGCAGCCCGATCACCCGCTTCGGCGCCGGCAATCCGTTCGACGACACCGACTTCCACAGCTATTACGTGTGCGTCTCCAACTGCCAGGCGAGCGTGCCGTCCGAGCGCGTGTTCGTGCATTCCCCGCGCGGTGGCGATGGCCGCACGCCGTGGACCTACGACCTCGACGTCAGTGTGTCGTACAAGGTGCCGATCCCCACCGACCTGCGCCTGAAGCTGGCGGTGTACAACGTACTCAACCAGCAGCGCGTGGTGACGGTGGACCAGGACTACGAACCGCAGGACAGCATCGGTACGCCGAACCCGCTGTATCGTTATGGCACCGGCTTCCAGTCGCCGCGCTATGCGCAGCTGACGGTAACCTGGAGCTACTGACGCTGTGCCCGCGCCGCTCGAAGGGGCGGCGCGGGCAATGACACAAGGAGCGCGCCTGTGCTTCAGCTGATCGTCCTTGCTGCACTTGCCACCTCGCCTGCTGCGTCGGCGGAGCCCGCGCGCTTCGATGCCGATATCGCCACCGTTGTCGCACGCGAGCACCTGCCTGGGATGGCGGTGGCGGTGGTGGACCAGGGACAGGTGGTGTACCGCCATGCCGAAGGCATGCGGGGTGATGGCGGTCGCATTGATGAGGACACGCTGTTCAAGATCGCCTCCAACAGCAAGGCGATGACCGCCGCGCTGCTGGCACGGCTGGTGCAGCAGGGCCGGCTGCGCTGGGATGACCCCGTGCAGCGGCATCTGCCCGGCTTCCGCATGCACGACGCCTGGGTGGGGCAGCAGATGCAGGTGCGTGATCTGCTGATCCACAACAGCGGCCTGGGGCTGGGCGCCGGTGACCTGATGCTGTGGCCCGAGCCCAATGCCTTCACCCGCGCCGACATCATCGCCGGGCTTGCGCATCTGAAACCCGTTACCAGCTTCCGCAGCGGCTATGCCTACGACAACCTGATGTACGTGGTCGCAGGTGAAGTGGCTGCTGCCGCAGGGGGCAAGCCCTATGACCAGCTGATGCGCGAGCAGGTGTTTGAGCCGCTGGGCATGGCCCGTTGCCAGGTCGGTCGCTGGTCGGTGCGCGATGTCGGCAACGTCGCCCAGCCGCATGCGCGGCGCGACGGCCGCACGACGGTGGTCAACGCCGATGGTGAGATCAGCGCCGATCTGCCATCGATGGCGGCCGGTAGCATCCGCTGCTCGCTGCGCGACATGACGCGCTGGATGCAGGTCCTGCTGGATCCCGACCTGGTGCCGGACTGGCTGGACACGCCACAGCGGCGGGCACTGTGGTCGCTGCACATGCCGATGCCGCTGGGTGACCTGCAGCGGCGCTGGGACAACGCACACGTCCATGGCTATGGCTACGGCTGGCGCCTGTCGGACATCGATGGCCACTGGAAGGTGGCGCATACCGGCACCCTGTCCGGCATGTATTCGTCGCTGGCCCTGCTGCCCGACCGTGGCATCGGCGTGGTGATGCTGATCAATGGCGAGGGCGAGCAGGCACGTACGGCGCTGATGCAGTCGATGCTGAAGGCGTACACCGCGCCGCAGGACCGCAGGCGTGCCGCCGACTACCTCGATGAACTGGAGCGCGCGCAGGCGTCCCAGCGTGCGCAGGGGCATGTGGCGCCTTCGACGGCAGGTGCGCGCGCCGTATCCGGCACGGCCTTGCCGCAGTGGCAGGGCCGCTATGCGGATCCGTGGCTGGGAACCGCCTGGCTGTGCCCAGGCCCCGACGGCCTGCGGTTCCGCGTGGAGAAGTCGCCCCGCCTGCACGCCCGGGTGATGCAGCTGCAGCAGCGTTGGCTGCTGCGTTGGGATACGCTGGGTGAGGACGCGCAGGCGTGGCTGCAGCCCGGCGACGGCCCGGTGCCCTCCCTGCAACTGCGCGCGATCGACCCGGACATCGACTTCAGCTATGACTTCCAGGATCTGCATTTCACTCGCACTGGCGATTGCACTGGCCAGCCCCGCGCGCGCCAGTGAGGCGCCCCGCATATCGTCGGCCACCGATGCGTCGCAGGCCGGGCTGGTGGAGATCCGCACGGTGTCGCCGGGAATCGAGCTGGACATCCGCTATGCCGGCGCCGGCAACTTCACGGGCGCACGCGTGCCTGGCTATGAAGCGCCGGCCTGTTATCTGCTGGCGCCGGTCGCGACCGCACTGGCACGGGTCGAAGCGGATCTGAGCGCGCAGGGCTTCGCTCTGCGCATCTACGACTGCTATCGCCCGGTGCGCGCGGTGCAGGCGTTCGTGGCCTGGGCACATGACCCCGCGGAGCAGTCACGCAAGTCACTGCAGTATCCGGATCTGGAAAAGCCGCAGCTGTTGAGCGAAGGCTACATCGCCGAGCGCTCGGGCCACAGTCGCGGCGCCACCGTGGACGTCGGCCTGCTGGCGTGCCGGCGCGACACGTGCACGCCGCTGGACATGGGCACCGATTTCGATTTCTTCGGTCCGCGGGCGCACACCGCGGCCGAGGGACTCAATGACGCACAGCGGGCCCACCGTGCCCGTCTGCTGCAGGCGATGGCCAGGCATGGCTTCAGCAACTATGCGCAGGAGTGGTGGCACTACACGCTGCAGCCCGAGCCGGACCCGATGACCGCCTACGACGTGCCCGTTCGATAGCAGCACCGGTGGGTCCGCGCCGCCGAGACCCTCCGTCGTACACTGGCCGCCTTTCCCCTTCTGCGCACCCGATGAATCTTCCCCTGCATTTCGGCCTGCTCGGTACCCTGGAAGCTGGCGCCATCGCATTGCTGGTTGGCCTGCTGGTGTACCTGCTCTGGCATCGGCTGTGCCGCCTGCTGCACTGGACGGTAGGCCATGCCATCGGCTGGTCGTGCGTCATCGCCGTGGTGATCTCGGCCGGCATCGATGCATGGAAGCTGTTCTACATGGGAATCGTGCGGCTGGAGTCGCCGCTGTATGCGCGGCTGTTCCTGGCCACCATCCACGATCCCAACGAACTCGGCAGCCGCGTGGTGCTGGAGATCGCCGGTGCACTCGCCGGTGTGGCGCTGGGGTGGGTGTTGTTCAGTTCGCGGTCATCGGCCGAGAACGTCGACTGACGCAGGTTTTTCGTTGCCTGCGGGTTAAATCCAAGGGCGTTGAATGTTCGCCTTATGGGCCGATCACTCCACCCTAACCACCGCGCTAATGCATGCACGCCGGGCAGTGGTTAACCGCGCGTGTGGATGCCGGTCGCGGCGCAAAATCGATTCAGAAACGGCGTGGCAGGGTAGGTGCCGTGCGGGAAACAACAGGCCGCGCAACACCACCCCAAGGAGACATCCCTGATGACCATTCGCAACCGCAAGCCCCTGATCGCCCTGATTGTCGCCGCCGGCAGCGTACTGGCCATTCCGGCCATGGCACAGACCGCGCAGCAGCAGGCCGCACAGGCGCAGAATGATGCTGCGCAGGCCCAGCAGGCCGCCGCGCAGGCAGGCCAGGCCGCGAACCAGGCCACTGACGCAGCGGCGGCCGCATCGGCGCAGGCCAGCGGCGGCGGCCAGACCTGGGCCAGCATTGATACCGACGGCAACGGCACCATCAGCAAGTCCGAGGCACAGGTCAACGCCGGCCTTGCCCAGGTGTTCGACCAGGCCGATGCCAACAAGGACGGCGAGCTGAGCGCCGATGAGTACAAGGCCTATGTGGCCGCCCAGCAGGCCGGTGCCGGCGGCGCCGCACAGGGCCGCTGATCCACCGTTGATTCGGGACAACCGGTGCATGGATACCCGGGCGGCGCCAGCCGCCCGGGTTTTTTTCGCCCTCGCCGCGCCTGTATCCTTGTCCGATGAACACCTCCACGCCTGCGCCCGCGCGCGCCATCGGCCTGGTCGGTTTTGACGGTGATGACACGCTGTGGAAGAGCGAGGACTACTACCGCAAGGCCGAGCAGGACTACCTTGACCTGCTGTCGCGCTACATCGACGTGCACGACACCCAGACCGCCCGTCACCTGCTGGAGGTGCAGCAGCGCAACCTGGGCGTGTTCGGCTACGGCGTGAAAGGCATGGCGCTGTCGATGATCGAGGCGGCCATCGACATCACCGGCCAGCGCATCGACGCGAAGGACATCCAGCGCATCCTCGACATCGGCCACGACACCCTGCGCCATCCGGTCGAGCTGATCGACGGTGTGCGCGAATCGGTGGCGGCCATCGCCGAGCACTATCCGGTGGTGCTGATCACCAAGGGCGACCTGTTCCACCAGGAAGCGAAGATCAACGTTGCCCGGCTGCATGAACTGTTCCCGCGCATCGAGATCGTCTCGGAGAAGGACCCGGCAACCTATGCCCGCGTGCTGGCCGAATTCGACCTGCCGATCGAGCGCTTCGTGATGGTCGGCAATTCGCTGCGCTCGGACATCGAGCCGGTGGTCACGCTCGGGGGCTGGGGCATCCATACGCCCTATGCGGTCACCTGGGCGCACGAGACCCAGCATGGCGTGGCCGACGACGAGCCGCGCATGGTCAGCGCCGATACCGCCTGGGACTGGCCGGCCGCACTGGCCGCGATCGAAGCCAAGGCCAGCGTCGCGGCCTGACAGGGCGCGACGGCTGCGGCAGAATCGGGGCATGAATGCTCGCCTGCTCACGCTGCTGATGCTCCTGCTGCTGGCGCCGGCCACCGTGCTGGCACAGCAGACGGCCGAACGCTCGGCAGCCTATGAGGTGGACACCGGCGACCGCTGGATCGACGCCCAGCTGCGCGACATCAACCACTACGCCGAGCGCTACCCCGATGCCTTCCTCGACGAGGTCTCGCGCTATGCCGATGTGCCGCGTGGCTATGTCAGCGCGCTGTTCAGCACCCACGGCTGGCAGGCGGGTGACCTGTACTTCGCCTGCTTCTGGGCCAAGGCCAGCGGCCAGACCTGCCGCGACAGCGTGCGTGCCTTCAGCCGTGACCCGGCCGGCGGCTGGCAGGCCGTGGTGAAGCGGATGCCCAAGGCACCGGATAACCTGCACTACCGCGCCGTGCGCCACGCCATCGTGGCCAGCTATGAGCATTGGGACCGGCCGATCACCCTGGATGCCACCCTGAAGCGCCAGCTCAACCGGTAGCGCCGGTCCGCTCCATGCTGCTCTGCATATCGCCGCCGGCCCCGCGCTCCGGCGACAATACGGGTCCGAGCTGTTCCCCGTTCCCGTAATCGAGTGACTGATGAGCGCCTCTTTCGTTTCGCCTGATGTGATCCGCCGCCTGTTCGCCCAGGCCATGTCCCGCATGTACCGCACCGAAGTGCCGCTGTACGGCACGCTGGTGGAACTGGTGGAGCGGATCAACGCGCAGGTGCTGGCGCAGGACCCGGCATTGGCTGCGCAGCTGCAGCGCAACGATGAGCGCGGCCGGCTGGACGAGGAGCGGCACGGCGCGATCCGCGTCGGCACCGCGCAGGAGCTGGCCACCCTGCGCCGCCTGTTCGCGGTGATGGGCATGTTTCCGGTCGGCTACTACGACCTGTCGGTGGCCGGGGTGCCGGTGCATTCCACCGCGTTCCGCCCGCTCACCGGTGCGGCGCTGGCGCAGAATCCGTTCCGCGTGTTCACCTCGCTGCTGCGCCTGGAACTGATCGAGGACGAGGCCCTGCGTGCGCAATCGGCGCAGATCCTGGCCCGCCGCCGCATCTTCACCGATGCCGCCCTGGCCCTGATCGACCAGGCCGAGCGCGATGGCGGGCTGTCGCAGGGCGACGCCGAGCGCTTCGTGGCCGAGGCGCTGGAGACCTTCCGCTGGCACGGTGACGCCACCGTCGACCTGCCGACCTACCATGCGCTGCACCAGGCACACCGGCTGGTGGCCGACGTGGTCAGCTTCCGTGGCCCGCACATCAACCACCTGACCCCGCGCACGCTGGACATCGATGCCGCGCAGGCGGCGATGATCGAGCAGGGCATGGCCGCCAAGGCGGTCATCGAAGGTCCGCCGCGCCGCGCCTGTCCGATCCTGCTGCGGCAGACCAGTTTCAAAGCGCTGGAAGAAGCCGTGCATTTCCCCGATGACCAGGGCGGTGATGCCGGCACCCACACCGCGCGGTTCGGCGAGATCGAGCAGCGTGGCCTGGCCCTGACGCCGAAGGGGCGCGCGCTGTACGACCAGCTGCTGGCGCAGGCGCGCAACAGCGAAGGTGCCGGCAGCACCGGTGGCGACTATGGCCAGCGCCTGCAGGCAGCGTTCGCAGCGTTCCCGGACGACCATGACACCCTGCGCCGCGAGGGTCTGGGCTACTTCCGCTACCAGCTGACCGAGGCCGGCCGCGCCGCGCCTGGCGGGATCGGTGACCTGCCGGCGGAAGCCCTGATCGCGGCGGGGCTGGCGGTGGCCGACCCGATCGTCTACGAGGATTTCCTGCCGGTCAGCGCCGCAGGCATCTTCCAGTCGAACCTGGGTGGCGAAGAGCAGCGCGCCTATGCCGCACATGCCAACCGCGAAGCGTTCGAGCAGGCGTTGGGCGTGCCGGTGAACGATGAGTTCGACATCTACGAGCGCCTGCAGGCCGAATCACTGGCGAGCCTGCGCGGTTGATGCGTTGCTCGCCGGGCATGGCCCGGCGCTACCAGGGACAATGCAACGGTAGCGCCGGGCCGCGCCCGGCGAAACGGCGAAGGATGCAACGGTAGCGCCGGGCCATGCCCGGCGAACCCTATGCCTCAACCCTTCATCGTGCCCGTATCGAGCCACCGCTGGTGCCAGGACAACGCTTCCGGCAGCAGGTGCGGGGTGTGCTTGCCATAGCTCTCACGGCTGGCGCGGTCGAAGTAGTCCTGCAGCTGCGGGCGGAAATCCGGGTGCGCGCAGCGGTCGATCAGCACCTGCGCACGCTTGCGCGGGGTCAGGCCGCGCAGATCGGCCAGGCCCTGCTCGGTGACGATCACCGAGACGTCGTGTTCGGTGTGGTCGACGTGGCTGGCCATCGGCACGATCGCCGAGATGGTGCCGTTCTTCGCCGTGGACGGGCTGAGGAACGCCGACAGGAACCCGTTGCGGGCAAAGTCACCAGAGCCGCCGATGCCGTTCATGATCCGGGTGCCCATCACGTGCGTCGAATTGACGTTGCCGTACAGGTCCACCTCGATCATGCCGTTCATGCCGATGCAGCCCAGCCGGCGCACCAGCTCGGGATGGTTGGAGATTTCCTGCGTGCGCATGATGATGCGCTCGCGGTAGAAATCGATGTTCTCCTTGAACGTCTCGTTGGCCTGCGGGCTCAGCGCGAAGCCCGTGCACGAGGCATAGCTCAGCACGCCGTCGCGCAGCAGGTCGAGCATGCCGTCCTGGATCACCTCGGTGAACGCGGCCAGATCACGGAAACCACTCCTGGCCAAGCCTGCCAGCACCGCATTGGGGATATTGCCCACGCCGGACTGCAGCGGCAGCAGGTTCGGCGGCAGCCGGCCGTGCTTCACTTCGTGCTTGAGAAAGTCGATCAGGTGCGCGGCGATCTGCTCGCTGGTCGCATCGATCGGGCTGAACGGGCTGTTGCGGTCCGGGCCGTTGGTGCGGACCACCGCCACGATCTTGTCCGGGTCGCAGCGCAGCGCGGTATCGCCGATGCGGTCGTTGGCGTTGACCAGCGGAATCGGCTTGCGATGCGGCGGCAGTGCGGTGCCGTAGTAGATGTCATGCATGCCATCGACGCCGGCCGGCTGCCACTCGTTGACCTCGACGATCACCTTCTTCGCCAGGTCCAGCCAGGTCTTGTTGTTGCCGACCGAGGTGGACGGCACCAGCGAGCCGTCCTCGCGGATGGCCGAGACTTCCACCACGGCGGTGTCGATCTCGCCGTAGAAGCCGAACCAGACGTGCTGGGCAACGTGGCTGAGGTGGATGTCGATGTAATCCAGCTTGCCTTCATTGATGCGGTTGCGCGCATCCGGGTCGCTCTGGAAGGGCATGCGCATGGCGATGCCATCGGCCTTGGCCAGCGCACCGTCCAGCTCCGGCGCGGTGGAGGCGCCGGTCATCAGCTTGATCTGGAAGGGCTGGCCCTGGGCATGCACCGCTTCGATGCGGCGCGCCAGTTCCACGGGGACGGCCTTGGGATAGCCCGAGCCGGTAAACCCGCTCATGGCCACGGTTTCACCCGGCTGGATCAGCGCGGCTGCGGCCTCGGCGGAGACCACGCGGTCGCGGAGACGCGCGTTGGCGATGCGATCAACAGACATGACGACAGTGTTTCTGGGGGGAGCCTCGATTATCGGCCATCCCCCGGCGTACGGGGGGGCTACCTTCGTGGAATGGCTTTTCGCGGGCGGGGCTATCCATACCCGCCGGTTCTGTTTTGCAGTGCAGCGTGCAAAGTCCTTTCGCAGCCCGCAGGATGGCCCTGCATCCCGACGTGGGGGAGGGAGCAGAGCCCGCTGGCAGTTCGCTGCAAG
Source organism: Stenotrophomonas sp. STEN147 (assembly GCF_056757995.1). Lineage (NCBI taxonomy): Bacteria > Pseudomonadati > Pseudomonadota > Gammaproteobacteria > Lysobacterales > Lysobacteraceae > Stenotrophomonas > Stenotrophomonas sp. STEN147. The sequence goes on along the minus strand of NZ_JBRRCG010000010.1, from coordinate 103,914 downwards.
CGGGCTTTTTTATTGCCTGCTGCCCAGGATGAATGCGCGCGATGGATGGCGGCGCAGCGACTTCCCGCCGTTGGCAAAGGCGCCCGGCGCCGCGAGAATCAACGCATGACCCTCGCCCCCGCCGAACTGCCCGCCGCGTTGCAGCCCCTGGTTGATCGTGCCCTGTCGCGCCTGGCCCAGGTGGTTCCGGAACCGATTCCGGCCGATCTGCGGCCCCTGCTGACCCACCTGGCCATCGCCAGTGACTTCGCCTTGGACACGCTGGTGCGGCAGCCCGGCCTGTTGTCGCAATTGGCCCAGCCGGGGTGCCCGCCGTTGCCGACGCCGGTGCTCGACCCGGTGCAGCCCGGTGAATGGCCGGCGCAGCTGCGGCGTTGGCGTGCGGCGATGTCGACCCGCTTGATCTGGCGCGATCTGGCCGGGTTGGATGACGTGGCGCAGACCCTGGCCGGCGCCACCGCCCTGGCCGAAGACTGCCTGCGGCTGGCGCTGGATGCCCTGCAGCAGGAATTCGCACAGCGCCACGGCGTGATCCGTGATGACGAAGGCCGTGTCGAGCAACTTGTCGTATTTGGCTTGGGCAAGCTCGGCGGTGGCGAACTCAACTTCAGCTCCGACATCGACCTGGTCTACGCCTACCCGCAGGGCGGTGAATCGGACGGACCGCGTCCGCTGGCCGCCGAAGAATACTTCGCGCGGCTCGGCCAGCGCCTGGCCAAGCTGCTGGATGAAACCACCGTCGATGGCTTCAGCCACCGCGTCGACCTGCGCCTGCGCCCGTTCGGCAGTGCCGGCCGCGTTGCGCTGTCGTTCGCTGCGATGGACCAGTACTTCCAGCGGGAGGGCCGCGACTGGGAGCGCTACGCCTGGTTGAAGGCACGTGCCGTGGCCGGTGATATCGCCGCCGGTGAGGCGTGGCTGCAGACGCTGCGCCCGTTCGTCTATCGACGCTATCTGGACTTCACCGCGCTGGACGGACTGCGCGAGATGAAGGCTGCGATCACGGCTGAAGTCGCCCGCCGCGAACTGCATGAAGACATCAAACGCGGTGCCGGTGGCATCCGCGAAATCGAATTCCTGTGCCAGGCACTGCAGCTGATCCGTGGCGGCCGCGAACCGGCCCTGCGTGAACGTCGCCTGCTGGTGGCGCTGCAGGCGCTGGTGGCGGCGGGCCAGATCGCGCCCGAAGACGGCGCATCGCTGGAGCAGGCCTACCTCTTCCTTCGCCGCCTGGAGAACCGGCTGCAGATGCTGCGCGATGCGCAGACGCATGTGCTGCCCAGCGATGCGATCGACCGCGAGCGCATCGCCCTGGGCCTGGGTTACCCCGACTGGGAGGCGCTGCGCGCTGCACTGGCCGTGCAGCAGCAGCGGGTCAGCACCGAGTTCGCTGCATTGCTGGCACCGCGCAAGGGCCAGGCGGCGCCGGATGCGCTGGCCAACTACTGGCGCAGCCTGCCCGGTGGCAGTGACGCGCCGTTGCTGGCCGAAGCCGGTTTTCTCGATGCGAACGGCGCCGATCAGTCGCTGCGCGATTTCGCGCAGAGCACCGGCGTGAAGTCGCTGTCCGACGCCGCGCGCGCGCGGCTGGACCGCGTGCTGCCGGCGCTGCTGCACGCCGCCACGCGCTCGCCGCAACCGGATGCCGCACTGAAGCGCGTGCTCGGCCTGCTGCAGGCGGTGCTGCGCCGGACCAGTTATCTGGCCCTGCTGGACGAACAGCCCAGTGCGCTGGCGCGGCTGGTGGATGTGCTGGCGCGCAGCGCGCTGCTGGCCGAGCGCCTGGCGGCCTATCCGTTGCTGCTGGACGAACTGCTGGACGTGCGCGTGTCCGGCCCGATGCCGGATGCGGCCGGCATGCTGGCCGAATGCCAGCAGGCGCTGACGGTCGAAGACCCGGAAGCCGCGTTGCGCTGGCTCAACGAAACCCGGCTGGCCCTGAGTTTCCGCATGGCGATGGCCACGCTGGACGGCCGCCAGGGCGCGGTCGACAGCACCCGCCAACTGGCCGAGCTGGCGCAGGCGGTGGTGGTCACGGTGCTGGCCATGGCCGAGGCCGACATGCAGGCCGCGCACGGGGGCATTCCCGGCGGGCGCTTTGCGATCATCGGCTATGGCAGCCTGGGGGGCCTCGAACTCGGCTTCGGTTCCGATCTGGACCTGGTGTTCCTGCACGACCATCCGGTGGGCGTGGAGACCAGCGATGGCGCGCGCGCGCTGGAGCCGGGACGCTGGTACGCGCGGCTGGCACAGAAGGTGATGGCCCTGCTCGGCGCGGTCACCGCCGCCGGTCGCCTGTACGACATCGACGTGCGCCTGCGGCCGGACGGCGGCAAAGGCTCGCTGGTCTCGTCGCTGGCCAGTTACACCGAATACCAGCGCGAACGCGCGTGGACCTGGGAGCATCAGGCGCTGGTGCGTGCGCGCGGCGTGGCCGGGGATGCCAGCCTGCTGGCCGACTTCGAGCAGGTGCGTGCGCAGACCCTGGGCCGTGCACGCGACCCCGCCACCCTCTATGCCGATGTGCTGAAGATGCGAGGGCGCATGCGCACCGAACTGGACCGCAGCGATGCCGCGCGCATCGACCTGAAGCAGGGCGCCGGTGGCGTGGTGGACCTGGAGTTCCTGCTGCAGACCGGTGTGCTCGAGCGCAGTGCACAGGTACCGGCGCTGCTGTCACCCCGCGATACGCCGTCATTGATCGATGCACTGGCCGCAGCGGAATTCCTGCCGGTTGCCACCGCGCAGGCACTGCACGCTGCGCATGCCACTCTGCTGGATGTGGGCCTGGCCTGCACGCTGGACCGTCGCCCGCGGCTGGCACCGACCACACCGGCCATCGAAGCGGCCTGCGCAGCAATCAGTGCGGCCTGCCGGGCGGCCGGCCTGCCGTTCGGCTGATCGGCAGCGAGGCCGCCGGGCATGGCCCGGCGCTACCGTTGCGTTTGTTTGGATAACGCCGGCACGGCGCTGCGCGTTTGTTCGGGTAGCGCCGGGCCATGCCCGGCGGAATCACCGCGCGCTTTCCGCGCGCAGCGGCGCCATCTTCCACAGCAGCGCGCGGAACGGCGCCAGCAGGCACACGCCGATGGCCAGCTTCACGGCCAGATCGCCCGCCGCCCAGCTCACCCACGGCAGGCTGGAACCGGCAAAGGCGATCGACCAGAAGATCGTGGTGTCCACCGTCGCGCTGCAGGTGGTGGCTACCATCGGCGCACGCCACCAGCTGCCCCGGCGCAGGCGGTCGAACACGGTGATGTCCAGCAGCTGCGCCACGATGAAGGCCGAGCACGATGCGATGGCGATGCGCGGCGTCGCCACCCAGACCGACAACAGCACCGCCACCGCGAAACCGATCCAGGCCACGCGCCGGGCGGGTCCCGGGCCGAAGCGACGGTTGATCAGATTGCTCACCAGGAACGCGACGGGATAGCTGAACGCACCCCAGGTCAGCCAGTCGTTGATCGGGTACTGCACCAGCACGTTCGACAGCAGCACCACCGCGCCCATCGCCAGCACGGCCAGCATCAGGGCGCGCGGGGTCAGCGGGGCAAAAACGGGGGCGGGACGCACGGACATGGCGAGCCAGGAGGACAAGGGGAATCGCCCATTATCCGCCCGGCCTGCGGCAAAGCCAAAACCGGTCGTTCAGCTTTACAGCGCTTCGCTCATCATATCGCCGGCGGCGTAGGCGGTGGGTACGTAGGCCAGCGTCTGGCCCTGGGTACCCTTCACGTTCCAGCCGGCACCGGCCGGGGTCGGCTCGAAACGCACCAGCTGGCCGACCACGAAGGCCGCCGTCGGGTCCTGGTCCTTCGGCGTGACCGGCCAGTGCAGGGTGGCAGTCTGGTCGGCCTTGTCGGGTACCTGCAGCTGCACCTGGCGCTCGCCTTGCGGCGTGGTCTCCACCTTCTTCACCTCCATCGGCGGCAGCGGCACCGCCTTGGTGCGGGTGGCCTTGCCGTGGCGCTCGCTGGCCTCGAACGGGGCCTTGGACAGCTCGGATAGGCCCATCGAGGCCGCCAGCGGCAACGACAGCACCACGAACGAAGTGACGATCACGCTGGCCTGGCTGCTGTTCAACTGCGGCGCGGCGCCGGCATGGACGGTGGGCACCAGCAGTGCGGACAGCAGCAGGGCGGACGCGGGAACACGCAGGCAACGGAACATGCAGACCTCCAGGGAGCGAGGGGAAAGAGGGATTCAGGGCGCGGCGGCAGCAGCACCGGCCACCGGCACATGAGGGATCACCAGTTCCTGCTGCAGCTGGCTGCGCTGGTGCAGGAAGTCGAACACCGATTCCACCGTCACCACCGAGTAGTTGCCGGAGATGCGCTCGCCGGCGGGGTGGTCGGTGGTGGTGGCGTTGGCCACGAACAGGCGCGCACCCACGCGCTTGCCCAGGCCGATGTGCAGCACGCTGGGCTGGTACTTGTGCTGGCGCAGCCACTGCTGGGCCTGTTCGCGCTTGACGATGGCCGGCGCGCCTTCGGCCTGCGCCATCGCCGCGGCCAGCACTTCCAGCACCCACTGGTTGGAGTTCTGGTAGTCGGTGGCGAACGGATAGGCCACCACGTTGTACTGGGTTTCGTGCAGCGCCTTGGGCTGGATCGACGGCGCGGCCAGCATCGCCTTCAGTGCCGCACGCAACGCCGGCGCAGGGATGCCGATGCGCACATCGGTATGCCCCGCGCTTTCACCGACAAAGTTGCCCAGGCCCTCGTGGTACAGCTGCGAGCTGTCGGTCTTGCAGCGGTTGAGCAGGTGCATCGCGCGCCAGCGGCCGTCGTCCTCGCGCAGCAGGAAGGCCAGGTGGCTGTGGCGCAGGCCGTAGCGGCTCAGGTCCTGGCCACCGCGCGCGGCCACCACTACGTCCACGTCGGGTAGCGCGTCCACGCGTTCGGCGGTGGCCCAGGCAACGTCCAGCATCGCTGCCTGCGACGCCACGCTGGGGTAGCGCTCGCGGCACTCGGTGCTGTTGGCCCAGGCGGGTGTGGTCGCCAGCAGGGTGGCGAACAGCAGCACGGCGCGGGGCAGGCGAGAGAAACGATCCATGTCGGTACCTTCAACGGCTGTCAGGGCCGCGCGCTGATCATACGCCGGTCAGCGCAGCGGGCGGTCCACACCCTTGCGCTTGAGCTCGCGGTCGCAGGCCTCGCTGATCGGTGCCACCGGCAGTGGCGGGCGCTCGTCGCGTGGATTGCGCAGCGCCGGCTGTTCGCGGTACGCATCCAGCTGCTGCTGGCACTGGTAGGAAATCGGGTCCAGCTCGGTGGGCGCGGTGGAGCACGCGGCGAGCAGGGCCAGCGGCAGCAGAAGCAGGGTACGCATGGGGACATCCGGTCCGACGGGGGAAGCTGGACTCTAACTGCGCTGCCCGATCGAGATGTTCAGAAATCGCTGGGCGATCAGATGCTGCCGGCCAGCGACCGGCACTACTGTAGTGCCAAGCGCTGCTTTACCTCGGCGGCGATGCGCGCGGTTTCGCGCAGTGGTTCGATGCGGTCGTACTGCCAGTCCAGCCAGCGTTTCTGCAATCGCCCGCGCTCGTGCAGCTGCTGCTGGAAGCGGGCGAGGCGTCCCTGCGCGGTCTGCGCCAGCGCCACCATCACCGGCATGCGCGTGGCGCAGGCTTCAGAGAGCAGGTTCACCGAATCGGGCGATACCACCACCCGGTTGGCCCAGCCGAGCAGGCCGCCATACGGATTCACCCCGTCGCCGCCGTCGCCCCAGATCACGTGCGGCAGGTCGGCGAAGGTCGCGCGCAGGATCTCGGCCAGTGCCGGCGGGGTGCGTCGCGAGGTGGTGGCCAGCAGGCTGCCGCCTTCGCTGCGGATCTGCGCGGCCAGCGCCCGGAACACACCGACCATCGCCGTTTCGTCCCACGGCGCCAGCGGCGTCGGGCCGCCTACCAGCAGTGCAGTGCGCGGACCGGGCAGGGTGCTGAAGCCGGCGAACGCGGCCCGTCCCCAGGCCAGCCAGTCGTCATCGACCGGGTTGAGGCTGCCGATCAAGGTCAGCACATTGCTGCCGCGCAGGCGGTCATGCTCGGGTACCACCACCATGTCCCAGTGGCGGGCGCCGATGCGCGGGTCGAGGATCTGCACCACCTGCGTGCCGCGGGCGCGCAGCACGCGCAGCGCACCGGCGGCCTGGCGGCCACAGCCGATCGCCAGCGCAGGGGGCTCGGCAGCCAGTGCCGCGAACGCATCGCCGTAGCCGTTGGCATCGCCGGGCAGGCGCCGCGGGGTGACCCAGCGCCAGGGCGCCCGAGGCTGTAGTACCACGGGTCGATAGGTGCCTTGGCGCAGCGCCGAGGCCAGCGCGACCGCCTGGCGGACATTGCCTGCACGGCCATCGGTGACCGTCCACGGTGCGCTCGATCGTTTCACCATTGGCATTAATTCGTTTCAGCCCTGCTGGGTGTTGCAACAGTCGCGACACTCTACACTGCGGCTGGTCGTTTCGCCCCGCGTTGCCCGCGGGCACTGACTCCCCTTCGCCGCCCTGGAGATGCACCGATGTCCCACGCGCTTGACGCCGCCGCACTGGATCAGCTGTTCCGCACCGCCCGCACCCAGAATGCCTTCCTCGACACCCCGGTCGACGACAGCCTGCTGCAGGAACTGTACGAGCTGGTGAAGTGGGGCCCGACCGCGGCCAACGCCAGCCCGGCGCGCTTCGTGTTCGTGAAGTCGGCTGAAGCCAAGGCCAAGCTGGCCCCCGCGCTGTCCGAAGGCAACCACGACAAGACCATGGCCGCACCGGTCACCGTCATCATCGGTTTCGACCTGGATTTCCACGAGAAGCTGCCGTACCTGTTCCCGCACGCCGACGCCAAGTCCTGGTTCGACGGCCCGCAGGAAGGCCGCCACGAGGCCGCCATCCGCAACGGCAGCCTGCAGGGCGCCTACCTGATCCTGGCCGCGCGCGCGCTGGGCCTGGATGCCGGCCCGATGTCCGGCTTCGACCCGGCCAAGGTTGATGAAGCCTTCTTCGCCGGCACCAGCATCAAGTCGAATTTCCTGGTCAACCTGGGGTACGGTGACCCGGCGGGCCTGTTCCCGCGCCTGCCGCGTCTGTCGTTCGACGAAGCGGCGCGCATCGCGTAAGTCGCTGTATCGGTTTCGGGCCCGCTGGTTGCGGCGGGCCATTGCTGCACCCTGTACCCACCCTACGATCCGGAGAGTTCCTCAGATGAGCGCCACCCGTAAACTGCTGCTGCCGCTGGCCCTGACCCTGGCCATCGCCGCCTGCTCCAAGCCGGCCGATACCGCTGCCCCGGCCGCTGATGCCGCCGCTCCGGCCGCCACCGAACAGCCGGCCGCCACCCCGGCTGCCGATGCTGCCGCTGCCGCGCCGGCCGCCGAAGCGATCCAGATCGCCTCGGGCACCTACAAGCTCGACCCGACCCACACCGATGTGCTGGCACAGTGGAGCCACTTCGGCTTCTCCAACCCGAGCGCGCACTTCGGCAACGCCGAAGGCACCCTGGTGTACGACGCCGCCGACGTGACCAAGTCCACCGTGGAAGTGAAGCTGCCGCTGAGCGGCCTCAACAGCTTCACCGCCAAGTTCGACGAGCACCTGAAGAGCGCAGACTTCTTCGACGCTGCCAAGTTCCCGGCGGCCACCTTCAAGAGCACCAAGGTGGAATCGGCCGGCACCAACAAGCTGACCGTCACTGGCGACCTGACCATCAAGGACATCACCAAGCCGGTGACCCTGGACGTCACCATCAACGGCGGTGGCGAGCACCCGATGGCCAAGGTTCCGGCCGCCGGCTTCGATGCCACCACCACCCTCAAGCGCAGCGATTTCGGCGTGGGCGCCTACGCCCCGAACGTCAGCGATGAAGTGAAGATCCGCATCACCACCGAAGCCACCGGCGAGAAGCCGGCCGCTTGATGCACCCCGCTCACTCGTCGTGAGAAGGCAGAAGGCCCGCTGCGAAGCGGGCCTTCTTTTTTGAGCGCGGGCAACGCGCGTTGGTCGCTACCGGTACGTGCCCTCAGCGCAGCGCGCCCAGCCACGCTGCACACGCCTCGCTCGGGCTCTGCTTGGCCTTCACCGTCATGCCACTCACCCGCACGAACGTCTGCGCGGCCTGCGCCACCACCTGACGTGCGATCAACGCGGCCTGCCTGGTCGCCGCCTGCTGCTTGCGCAGCTGCACGATATGCACCGACGGCCGGCCCACCGGCGCGTACTTCTGGTCGCGGCGCAGCACATCGGCCACCTGCGCCACTTCGTACTCGGCCTGCAGGAACCGGTGTTCGGCGTCCAACAGATCCCGCAGCGGTGCACGCAGGGCGGCCGGATCAGCGAAGGCCGCCAGCGCGCCATCACAGGCGGCGTCGTCGTTGAAGCGGGAGCGCAGCGCATCGACGCCGGCCAAGGTCAGTTTGCCCACAGGGGCCTCGTTGCAACTGGAAAGGAGCGCGATTGTCGCATCTGCCCGGGTCGATCCGCTGCCGGCGTCATCCGCCGCTCCGTGAGACAAGGGGCCTGACCCCGTGGCATGGGCCGAAGAGCCACCGAGGGTGAACCCGGTCCTACAATCGCCTGCTGTTTCATCCACGGAAGGTAAGGCCATGCAGGACGTGCAGTACTGGTTGAACGAATTCTGGGCCGGGTTGAGCGTGCTCGATCTGGCAGTGGGCAGCGTGCTGGGCGCGCTGCTGGGCCTCATGGTGGGCCTGGCCGGCTGGTATGCGCTGCGCCGCCGCGGCTGGTTGCAGCGGCGCAGGCGCTGGCATCACTGGCTGCTGGCCAGTTACGCGCTGCTGCTGCCGCTGGGCACCGCCTTCTTCGGCCTGCAGCTGGGTTTCACCGCGGGCGCGCACCGCGCGCTGCTGCAGCAGATGGACCATTTCCAGCCGCATCTGCAGACGCTCGTGGCCCAGTGGAGCCACGGGTTCACCGACTCGCTTGACGCCCCGCGCATGCGCGATGCGCTGCACAGCGAAGGCACGGTGGGCGATGTGGCCGAAGCGGTCGCCTCGGCCTACCTCAGCGAACACCCGCTGCCGGTACTGGATCGCCTGGGTGACGGCGTACTGGCACGCGCCAGTGGCTGGGTGATCGGCAAGGTGCGCGAAGGCGTGCTGCGCGGGCTGGTGGAAGACACCCTGGTGGACAAGGCCGGTGTACTGGGCGTGGAGCCGACGGTGGTGCGCGAAGCGCTGACGATGCGCGTGGACGAACTGCTGCACACCCGCGGCGTGTTGCGGCTGGTGAAAGCGCAGATCAACGGCATGATGCCGGGCGTGTATTTCGGCCTGCTGCTGCCGTGGCTGGTCGTTGTGCTGCTGATGGCGCTGGAAATCTGGGCGGCGCACCGGTTCGGATGGCGACAGCAACGCATTCCGGTGGCTGCCTGCTGCAGAGCCGGGCCATGCCCGGCTCACGCAGACTGAGGCAAACGCGGCGCGCTCAGTCGCCGTCGGTATCGTCCGGGTGCGCCTTCCAGTAGCCGGTCGAACGGATCCAGTCGCGCGGCACGCCCAGATGGCCTTCGATGAACTTGCGCATCATCCGTGCGCGACGCGATTCGGTGGCGATCCAGTAGAACGTGTCGCCCTCCGGTGCCTCGAAGTCGGTCAGCATGTCTTCCAGCAGCGTGCTGCTGGCCGCCGGGAAGCCATTGCGCTCCAACCAGTGAATCTGCACGTTCTCGTACTGCGGCAGGTCCTGGCGCTCGGCTTCATCGCTCACCTCGATGAAGGCCTGCACCTCGGCGCCCTCCGGCAGCACATCCAGCCAGCGGGCAATGGCCGGCAGCGCGGTCTCATCGCCAATCAGCACGTAGGCGTCGTAGCTGTCGGCCACCACGAATGAGCCGCGCGGGCCGCCGATCACCAGCCTGTCGCCCGGCTGCGCCCGTTCGGCCCATGGCCCGGCAATGCCCTGGTCGTGCAGCACGAAGTCGATGGCCAGTTCGCCGGCGTCGTGGTCCCACCAGCGTGGGGTGTAGTCGCGTGCCGGCGATGGCTGCTTGCCGTCCGGGTAGCTGCGGCCTTCGGCAGTCAGCACCGGCAGCACCATTTCGCCGCTGGCGTTGGGGAAGAACAGCTTGATGTGGTCGTCGGCGCCGGGCGAATCGAAGCCGGCCAGATCATCGCCGCCCAGCACGACGCGGCGCATGTGCGGGGTGACCACCTCGGTGCGCAGCACCGTCAGTTCGCGGAATCTCACATCCAGGCGCAGGCGCGCGTTGTGATGCTCAGTCATGGGAATACCTGTAAAGGTGTCGCGCAGGGGGCGCGGCGTAGGGGGAGACCTGGCTGGAGTCAGTCTGGCTGGGTCGTTGAAGAGGTGGGCTCGCTACCGGTGGTGCCGTTGATCAGTGCCGATGCCTGCGACAGCAGCGCCGCCACCTGCTCGGCCTCGCCTTCGGCCCAGCGGCCGTGGTGATGCACCAGCGCCCGCTTGAAGTCACGCAGGGCGCTGGCCAGCGGCGGCGGCAGCGATGCCTTGGTGATCTCGCGGGCGCGGTCGAAGGCCCGTCGCTGGGCCAGGCGCACCTGGGTGCGCTGCACCTTCAGCTCGAACTCGCCGGCGGCGGTGATGCGGAACACCCGACGGCCATCCACTTCCTCCGATGCCACCCAGCCGGCCTGCTCGAAGCTCGCCAGCAGCGGGTACATGGTGCCGGCGCTGGGCGTGTAGGCCTGCAGGAACTGGTTGCTGATCAGCTGCATCAGCTCGTAGCCGTGGCGCGGCTGCTCGCCGATCAGGGCCAGCACCAGCAGACGCAGGTCGCCCCGGCTCAGCACGCGTGGCTGGCCATGGCGGCGGGGCACGGCCGATTCACCGGAACGGGTTCTGGGGGAAGGGGAACGGCTCATTTCGATATATCGGTAACGAGTATCGAAACGATATATCGATAGGGCAGGCGCCGGCAAGCGTCGATCCGGCCACAACCGTGCCGCGTTTGGGCCACGTACACAGAAAGGGCGCCCTTGCGGTGCGCCCCGGGGACCACTGTGGAAGGGAGCGAGGCAGCCAGACGACGGGCCGTTGCGGCAGTGCCAACACTCGCCGCCACCTTGCGCGGCAGGCGCAGCCCGGTCCAGAGCCGGGCGCGACACCGCATCAGTCATTCAGCTGCGGTGCCCCCGGCGTAGGCCCACACGCGGTCGGCCGTGCCCTACAACGGTCATCGCCCTGGGTAACACTTCGTTCTGCACATGCGCCAGGCGGGCAATCGCGACGTGCCCGAAGCGGTCCGAGGCCCGCCGCAGCGGCCTGCAGCACGCCTGCTGGCCCGCCGAAGACAGGCGGGACATGCCTTGCGGACACTGGCTGCATGCGTCCATACGCCAGCGTAGCCAAGTGACGAAAGCCCTTGGTGCGCTACACTTTGCGGTCTAGATATCTATACAACAGTCGCGCGCGTGCGTGCGGTTATGGGAGCGCTAATGAACTGGTTGAACGAGGTGCTGAACAACGACCCGAATCCTGTGGAAACCCAGGAGTGGATCGAGTCGTTGAAGGCCGTTATTGATGTCGAGGGCTCCGAGCGCGCGCATCAGCTGCTGGAAGGCATGGTGGAGCTGACCCGTCGTTCGGGCGCCTACCTGCCGTTCTCTCCCACCACCGAATACGTCAATACCATCGAGCCGCAGTTCGAGGCCAAGAGCCCGGGCAATGCCGAGCTGGAATGGCGCATCCGTTCGATCATCCGCTGGAACGCGATGGCCACCGTGGTCCGCGCCAACCGCAAGCCGGGCGACCTGGGCGGCCACATCGCCTCGTTCGCCTCCGGCGCCACCCTGTACGACGTGGGCTTCAACCACTTCTGGCGCGCCCCGAGCGACAACCACCCCGGCGACCTGCTGTTCATCCAGGGCCACAGCGCCCCGGGCATCTACGCCCGCGCCTTCCTGGAAGGCCGCATCAGCGAAGAGCAGCTGGACAAGTTCCGCATGGAAGTGGACGGCGGTGGCCTGTCCTCCTACCCGCACCCGTGGCTGATGCCGGACTTCTGGCAGACCCCCACCGTGTCGATGGGCCTGGGCCCGCTGGCCGCCATCTACCAGGCGCAGTTCATGCGTTACCTGGAAAACCGTGGCCTGATCGAGAAGTCCGACCGCAAGGTGTGGTGCTTCATCGGCGACGGCGAGTCCGACGAGCCGGAAACCCTGGGTGCCATCGCCCTGGCCGGCCGTGAAGGCCTGGACAACCTGATCTTCGTGGTGAACTGCAACCTGCAGCGCCTGGACGGCCCGGTGCGTGGCAACGGCAAGATCATTCAGGAACTGGAAGGCGTGTTCCGCGGCGGCGGCTGGAACGTCATCAAGCTGCTGTGGGGCGGTTACTGGGATGCCCTGCTGGCCAAGGACACCAACGGCGTCCTGAAGAAGCTGATGATGGAAACCGTCGACGGCGAATACCAGAACTGCAAGGCCTTCGGCGGCGCGTATACCCGCGAGCATTTCTTCGGCAAGTACCCGGAGACCGCCGCGATGGTCGCCGGCCTGTCCGACGACGACATCTGGCGCCTCAACCGCGGTGGCCACGACCCGCACAAGGTGTACGCCGCCTACCACCAGGCCGTGAACACCAAGGGCATGCCGACCGTCATCCTGGCCAAGACCGTGAAGGGGTACGGCATGGGCAGCGCCGGTGAAGCGCTGAACCCGACCCACCAGACCAAGAAGCTGGACGACGAAGCCGTCAAGCACTTCCGCGACCGCTTCAACATTCCGGTGACCGACGAGCAGCTCAAGGACGGCCAGGTGCCGTTCTACAACCCGGGCCCGGACTCGCCGGAAGTGCAGTACCTGCAGGAGCGCCGTGCCGCCCTGGGCGGTTACCTGCCGCAGCGCCGCCGCAAGGCCGACAAGAGCTTCAATGCACCGAAGCTGGAAACCTACGAGCGCCTGCTGAAGAGCAGCGGCGAACGCACCTACTCCACCACCATGGCGTTCGTGCAGAGCCTGAACATCACCCTGCGCGACAAGGAGCTGGGCCCGCACATCGTGCCGATCGTGGCCGACGAAGCCCGCACCTTCGGCATGGAAGGCCTGTTCCGCCAGATCGGCATCTACGCGCCGTTCGGCCAGAAGTACAAGCCGGTGGACGCCGACCAGCTGATGTTCTACCGCGAAGACCAGAGCGGCCAGGTGCTGCAGCAGGGCATCAGCGAGCCGGGCGCGATCAGCTCGTGGATGGCCGCCGGTACCAGCTACTCGGTCAGCAACGTGCCGATGCTGCCGTTCTACATCTACTACTCGATGTTCGGCTTCCAGCGCGTGGGCGACATCGCCTGGCAGGCCGCCGACATGCGCACCCGCGGCTTCCTGCTGGGTGGCACCGCCGGCCGCACCACGCTGAACGGTGAAGGCCTGCAGCACGAAGATGGCTTCAGCCATCTGGTGGCCGGTGGCATCCCGAATGTGCGCAGCTACGACCCGACCTTCGGCTACGAAGTGACGGTGATCCTGCAGCACGGCACCAAGGCGATGATGGAAGACCAGGTAGACGAGTACTACTACCTGACCCTGATGAACGAGAACTACGCCCACCCGGACATGCCGGAAGGCGCCGCCGAGGGCATCGTCAAGGGCATGTACCTGCTGACCGACGCCGGCAAGCCGAAGAAGGGCGAACTGCGCGTGCAGCTGCTGGGTTCGGGCACCATCCTGCGCGAAGCCATCGCCGCCGCCGAGCTGCTGGACAAGGACTTCGGCGTGACCGCCGATATCTGGAGCTGCCCGAGCTTCAACGAACTGCGCCGCGACGGCTTCGATGTGGAGCGCCACAACCGCCTGCATCCGGAAGGCGAGCAGCGCAAGGCCTACGTGACCGAGCTGCTGGAAGGCCGCCAGGGCCCGGCGATTGCCGCTACCGACTACGTGCGTGCGTATGCGGACCAGATCCGCGCGTTCGTGCCGATGTCGTACACGGTGCTGGGTACGGATGGTTTCGGCCGTTCGGATACCCGTGCGAACCTGCGTCGCTTCTTCGAGGTTGACCGGTACTACATCGCGCATGCCGCGATTGCGGCGCTGGCGAAGGAAGGGAAGATGACCGCGAAGGACGTGGCCCGGGCGATCAAGCAGTACAAGATTGATCCGGAGAAGGCTAATCCTGTTGGGGTTTGATTTCGTCAGTTGATTGACGTGAGAAGGGGCGGCCATCGGTCGCCCTTTTTTATGTTCAGCAGTTCGAAGTACGCTTAACTGCTAGTTCACTACAGGGGATAGTAATGATCAGAGTTGAGGATGGAATCTATAACGTTACAGCCTGTATTCCAGAGTATCGAATATCAGATCGAGTAGGAGTCGTAGAGTTAAACGCTATAGTCGAAAAGAGGAGGCTGGGCCCGGCGACGCTGACAGTCGAATCTCAGCGGGCGGGCGTTCTAACCCAGGCTAAACTACGCCTGCACGAAGTGGAGGTTACTTTAGCCCTCGGTAAACGATACTCTCCGGCCGGTACGACTGCAGAGATTCACGCACCATCGGCGGAAATGAACGGTGCCTCGATCTCCCTTGGCGAGAACGCTTCCTGGAAGTTGCACCCTAGGCAAAATGAAGCGAAGTCGGGCGCGCTACGGTCTCAAGTTCAGAAGTCCTGGTCGACGTATCCTGCCATACTCGAGGAGATAGTTGGCATCGATGGAATCGTTCAAAGAAAGGGCTTACGGAAGGCACAAGCTGGTGCACTACACGCGCTGGCTTCGCACTGGAGCGTAAAAGATGGGCACGCACTAGTTGTACTCCCCACAGGGACAGGAAAGACGGAAGTTTTGATTGCTGCGTCACTACTTCTATCGGCAGAACGTACACTTGTCGTTGTTCCTAGTGACTCATTGCGCGCCCAAACGGTCGATAAGTTCGTAAAGTTGGGCGTGCTTGAGGAAATTGGGGTAATTGATGATCAGTGCCTTACCCCAGTTGTTGGACTGCTATCAAAATCGCCAAAATCGGAGCAAGATATTTCTGCGCTTCTGAATGCGAACGTAGTTGTGACAACGACGCAAATGCTCCTTTCAACGGAAAACTCAATCATTGAGAAACTGCTTGAAGTATTTGACCTTGTTACATTCGATGAGGCGCACCACCTTCCGGCTGCCTCTTGGGAACGGATAAGGCAAAGAATTCCTAGTTCTACGAAAATACTTTCGTTAACGGCAACTCCGTTCAGGAACGATGGAAAGCGAATTCCTGGTGAATTGGTGTATCAATTTCCATTGAGATTGGCTCAGCGATATGGGTACTTTACTAAAATAAACGTGGTGAAGGTTGATCAATCTGATGCGAAGATTGCTGATGAGGCTATAGCGCGAGCAGCAGTGCAGGTGCTTCGACAAGACGAGGTTGAAGGTTTCGATCATGTGATCTTGGCGAGGTCTCGATCTATAGATCATGCGAATAGTTTGCTTGACGTCTATCAACGCTTAGCCCCTGAGTATTCCCCGGTTCTTCTTCATTCGGGGATGGCTCGGAGGAAGAAGGAAGTCGCTATCGAGAGCATGAAGTCACTCGTAAGTCGAGTGGTGATATGTGTCGATATGTTAGGGGAGGGATTTGATTTCTCGGCTCTAAAGATAGCGGCAATGCACGAGTTGCATAAAAGCCTCCCCGTGACGCTACAGTTCGTGGGTAGATTTACGCGCGCCTCTAATGCCGTTGGTTCAGCTACAGTCATCATTAACACGGCGGAGCCTATGGCCGATACTGCTGTGGCAGAGCTATTCTCCGAGGACGCCGACTGGAACGAAATAGTTCCAGAACTCAGTGCAAGTGCCATTGATTCTGACGCTGAAGTTAAAGAACTAGCTCAAAGGATGAGGCAGTTGGTTTCTCCGGATGACAAGGTATTCGACATCTCTTTAATATCTCCTGGCCTCTCATCTCAGTTCTATCGGGTTGAAAATTTTGAGCCTGGGGCGCTGACTCAGTGGAGCAGCAAGGATTCGATGCTCCATCATATATGGATGGATCAAGAGAATGGAACGCTTGTCGCAATTACTCGAGACTACACTTCGCCAGATTGGTCAAAAACAAAGGATGCTCGGGGGTTTGAGTGGAATCTTTTCATAGTGTCCTACGACTCTGACAAGAGTTTGCTCATGGTTAATAGCACTCTTGGGCGCGGGAAGACCAAGCGTTTAGTCGAGACGGTGAGTCGGAAAACAGCCTCGCCCATTGCCGGCGAGCATATGTTTAGGGCATTTAGCGATATGAAGCGTGCTGTGCTTCATAACGTCGGGCTACGCAAAAGAGGGCAGGTTAGATTTCAAATGCTAGTAGGAATAGACGTCGGCCAACACGTATCACAAGCGATACAGGCCGGGAGCTCCAAATCAAACCTATTCGCAGCCGGATATGTTGATGGTGTCAAAGAGAGCATCGGCGTTTCGTTCAGAGGGAAAGTGTGGTCGATGGCATCTGCGTCTCTGCCTCAATGGTTGGCGTGGGCAAGGAAGATTTCAAGAAAGATTCTTGATAGCACAATTCCTACGAACAGCTTCCTTGCTTTTACGCTTATTCCGACGGAAATAGTATCTCCACCTCCAACTCGCGTGTTTAGCTGTATTCCGCCGGATGAGCTCCTTCCCGGAAGCTATCACGGGGAGAAGCGCCTGCGATATTCCGGGTCCACATTAAGTGTGACGCAATCAAATCTGGATTTCCAGGTTGTTTCAAGAGACGCTGATTCAATCGACTTTGAAGTTCGTGCTGACGGGCAGGGAACTATCCTGATGAAAATGACGTGGGGTGGTGGATATAAAGTATCAAGGATAGCGGGGCCTGACGTTTTCGTAATGGATGAAGGGCATGAGGTTTCTCTGCAGTCCTATCTTTCGGACAACCCTCCGGCTCTGATACTTGTGGATGGCTCTGAGATAGTAGGTGGGCATCACTTTAAGTATCTCTCCTCTCCAGTCTATTCATTCAGCGCAGCATCGATAAGTACGCCAGACTGGACGGGCGTTAACCTGAGGCTCGAGTCGATGTGGAAAGGTGGACTATTTAGAAGTAATTCTATTCAGGAGTTTATGGTGACTATGCTGAAGTCGGGCAGTTATGACTACATAATTGACGACGATGATAGCGGAGAGGTTGCAGACGTAATTGCCATAGAAGATGATCGGGTTGGTAAAGAACTTAGAGTGTCCCTCTACCACTGCAAGTACGCACATGGATCTAGTGCCGGTGCGAGAGTCGCTGATCTCTACGAAGTCTGCGGCCAGGCAATCAAGAGTTGCCGAATTCTGAATAGGGCGGAAGACCTGGTGGCTCACATTATAAGGCGTGAGTCACAGCGTGGAGGTCGCCCCACTCGCTTTGAAGTTGGAGATATTGGCGGGATGAAGTCGCTAAAGACTAGGGTGTCGACCTACAGAATGTCCCTGCAGATATTCATTGTGCAGCCCGGGCTCTCTGCCGGAGCGCTCACTCCAGATCTTTCTTCTATTCTGGGTTCCGCTGAAAACTTTGTTCTTGAGTTTACCGGGAGGCGGCTGGGGGTGGTTGCAAGCGCGTAGGAACGGGAGTCGACAAAGCTTCTGGGCTTGGGCTGGCTAGTGGCTAAACTAGCTGGCCTCCGCTTACATGCTGCTTCGGTCTGTCCTTCCGTTTGATCTTGAGTGCCGTTTGCTAGACCTGTCTGAGCGGTGGGTCGACAGTTCAAAGGTCGCGGCGGCGGGCTAAGCTGAAACTAGCCCGCACGCCCAGTTCCATCAGTTGCTCATGCCAGCGCTCATCCAGTAGGGAACTAATGTCTATATCATGCTTCGGGTCATTGAATACGATAACTAGCAGATGGAGTGAGTTTTCGATTAGCACGTAGGGTTTTCCTTCGATGAATAGTTCAAAGAATCCGCGCTCATTCTCTTTAAAGCCTAGCGAAGTTCCACCTGCCGATTCAGCCTAGGTCGTTCGAAAGGCCCCTTCTTGTAGGCTTGAGTAGTCATTACTAGAGATTCTCTCGGAAGCAAGAATCTCAACATCGGCCAGCGATAAGGTGAGCCGCGCGATCACTACGGTAAGCAACAGCACGGCAAGCGCGGTTGGGGAGAGTCGGACCCTTTCATGAGGCAACCCGGAAGGCTCGCTACTCCCGCACCTGCAACCGCTCAGTAACCTGCGCAGTCAACGCCACACACGCCATCTTCAACCCCTCCATCACCCGATCCCCCACGTACTCTTCGGGCGCACCGTTCTGCCGCGTGCGCTCCGCAGCCAGCATCAGCTCTGCTACCACACGCAATCCCGCCAACGCGCAATCTGCATCCGCCAGTTGAAGACAACGCCCAGGCAACTGATGCCGCTCGGGCCACGGCTGGCCATCCGCGGCCGCACCCTTTCCGATGCGGCGCAGGGTGGAGACAAATCCGTTGGGATCGGTGGGTGCGTCGCGCTCGGGCTCGGTATTGGCCGGATCGTACTGCGCGTGCAGGGAACGGAAATCCGATTCGTTCATGGCAATGCTCCGTACAGGACAGAAAGCAACGCCACCGATGGAGGTGGCGGGACGGTGCGTGGCTCGAAAACCGGGATGATGTAGCGTCATTGAACCGGCGAGTCCTGAGACTCCCACGCACCGCCCGCCATGAAGGCCGACGGATTGCCAGCCGGCACCCCAAACGAGGTGCCGACTGGCAAGCGTAAACAACTGACGCGTACATCATCTCGGGTTTTCGACGCCCGGCCACCCGTTGTCGGTGGCGCGCCAATCTGCTCACGCCTGCGCCCTGAAATCCAATTGGAATTTGCGGAGGAAACACGCAGTTCCACAGAGCGGAACTATTGTCGCAGATGGCCGGCGTGCCGTATGCGACGACAATCTCCGCAATCGAACTTCAAGGAAGGTTTTTGCGACAGGAAAGATCGTAATCAGCCTGTGCGCCCGCACAGAACGCAACCGCCTGCCGATCGCGCAGGGCCTTCCGAAATCCTCCGTCCACGCCGGAATCGGGCCCTCGTCACCGCCCCGCAGCCGAAAAGGCGAGCCAAAAACGACACTTCGGGCCGTCGTCCTCGGCGCCACGCCTCTCCCCAGCCTGCTAACATTCCCCCGCAACCCAGCCAGCCCACCCCGCGCAGACACACCCGGGGCGGGCCGTCGCCGTACGGCCCAGCGAGCCAGGACACCCTTCCGTGCCCTTTCAAGGATGCTCGCATGTTCCGTCATTCCGCTTTCCGCTCGGCCGCCCTGGCCCTTGCCATCTCGCTCAGCGTCGGCGCCCCGGCGGCCTTCGCCGATAACGCGCCCGCCGCCAGCACCCCCGCTGCCGTGCAGCGCCAGGCCATCGCCAAGGGCCTGTACGAACTGGCGTACAGCCCCACCCAGAACGCCGTGTTCGTGGCCTCATCCGGTGGTTTCGGCGATGACGCCGGCCCGTCGCAGGTGCTGCGCCTGAACCCGGCCACGCTGGCCGTGGAAACCCGCATCCCGCTGGAGCGCAAGGCGTTCGGCGTGGTGCTGGATGACGCCCACAACCGCCTGTACGTGGGCAACACCGTTGATACCTCGGTAACCGTGGTCGATACCGCCCAGAACAAGGCCATCGGCATCGTGCAGCTGATGGAGAAGAAGGTCGGCAAGGACGGCAAGGCCGCCTACACCCACGACCTGCGCGAGCTGGTGGTCGACAGCCCGGCCAACCGTCTGTACGTGACCGGTCATTCCAGCGAGGGCAGCGTGCTGTTCGTGGTCGATACCACCACGCTGAAAGTGATCGACACCATTCCGGGCCTGGGCAACGCCAAGGCGCCGGGCCTGGCGCTGGATGCCGCCAACAAGCGCGTGTATACCAGCAACCTGCTGGCCGACCTGGTGGTGGTTGGCACCGACGCCAACAAGGTGGTGGCCCAGCACAAGATCAGCGCCGAGCAGCCGATGAACATCGCACTGCACCCGGACGGCAAGCGCCTGTTCGTGACCGACCAGGGCTCGGAGATGATCCGCAGCTACATGACCAAGAGCAGCGCGGGCTTCACGAGCAAGCACCCGGGCCAGCGCGTGCTGGTGCTCGACCGCACTACCGGCAAGGAACTGGCCAGCATCCCGACCGACGCCGGCCCGCTGGGCATCCTGCTGGACGCACCGCGCAAGCGCCTGTACGTAACCAACCGCGATGGCGGCACGGTGACCGCGTACGACAGTGAGAGCTACCAGAAGGTGGCCACCTACCCGGTGCCGACCCACCCGAACAGCCTGGCGCTGGATGCCAAGAACAACGTGCTGTACGTGAGCATCAAGAACGGCGAGAAGGATGCCAAGGACGCGAACGAGAGCGTGGCGCGCATCCAGCTGTAAGCGCAACACGCGATAGGTCAAAGGCAGAGGCAGGGCGATCCCCTGCCTCTGTTCCTTTGGACGAAATCGTGCCGATTACGACATTGCTAGGTAGTATCCCGTCAGGCGGCCAGGAGGCTGCGTCATCTGGACGAGACGGGGGCAGGAATGAGGTATTGGTGGGTCAATCAAAAGAAGACGTTCGACGCATCGTTCCAGGGCGGCTTTCTGTGGTCCCCAAAGAAGAAGAAGGGCGGGTACTCCAGTCCCTTCTATGACCATATGACGCAGGTCCAGCCCGGCGACATGGTCTTCGCATTTGCGAACAAGCGGATCAAAGCCCTTGCGGTGGTAACGGACCCGCACCACTCCCAGGACCGACCAGACGCGTTCGATGTGCCGGATAGTGAGTGGGGCAAGGACGGTTGGGCCGTCCCGGTGACGTACCGCCTGCTCGAGGCACCGCTGCTGGTGAGCGAGCATATGGATCGTCTCGATCCTCATCTCCCGGACAAGTATTCGCCCCTCAAGCGAAACGGCAAGGCGAACGAGGCGTACCTCTGCCCGGTGCCGCAGCGCATGGCAGACGAACTCCTAGCACTGATGAGGGTTGATGTTGATGAGGTGTCGCAGTGGCGGGAGGACGTGCCGATCAACCGCGCTATCGAAAAGATTGAGAATGATCGCGAGCTCTCGGTAACTCAAAAGAAGCAGTTGATTACCGCGCGCCTGGGACAGGGGAAGTTCCGCAACAACGTGAAGGCCATTGAGCTCAGGTGCCGCGTCACGGGAACCAGTGATGTCAACTTTCTTATCGCAAGCCACATCAAGCCGTGGGCGGATAGTGACAACGCCGAGCGTCTCGATGGCAACAATGGCCTAATGCTTGCGCCGCATGTCGATCGACTATTCGATCGGGGGTTCATCTCGTTCGATGACGAGGGTGGACTTATCGTGAGCCCCAAATTGCCCGCAACGCTGTTGCAGGATTGGTCGCTCGAGCAGCGACGGGCGCAGCAGCCGTTCAATGCAGCGCAGCGGCGGTACCTCGACTACCACCGTAACCGGCGATTCCAGAGGTAGAACGACAGCTCGGTACCGCTGTTCGCATCTCAGGGGGATAAGACATGGATGGCATCATCAATCGACTGGTGGACTTGAATGGTGGGCAATTGCTCTTCCCACTCATCTTGTGCGCTATCGCTGTTCTGCTGTTCAAGTGGATTGCAAGTAATGCGCAGTCGAAAGGTACATCGCGAAAGGAGTTCCTTGAGCTATTTCAGCGTGCGGATGGCAAGGATGATCTTTGGCTCTCCGTTGCTGTGCGACATCACTTTGGCGCCTATCTGCCGGTGTCGCTGATTAAGGAACTCTCCCGGTTGGACCAGCCGGCGCGCGCAATCATGGAGATCGCTGATGCGTGGGAACTCATCGATCTGGACGACACCACGGGTGAGCTGACATGGCGCCACCGGCGGCATTCCACTCCACAACGAAGAAGGTATCTCGCTTGCGCATTCATGGCGGGCTACTGCATTACGGCCATGGTGGCCATGCTACTGGCGTACTTCTTGCTGGTCGGCGATTTCTCGCTGCGTGCATCTGCCCCGTACTGGCTGTGGGTTGCGATTGCTGGCGTGTTGGCGGGGCGGTGCCTACATCGGTACATGCTGTTCAGTACAGGCAGCGCAGCGATTGAGCGTTGGCTCGGAATGACGTGAGGCCGCCACTCGACTGCTGAGCTGGATCGAAGGGGCAGGCCTGTAAGTGCCCGCCGAACCTCAATCCACCCCGCGGTGGTCATAGCTGATCACCCGCTCCACCTGCCAGGTGCCGTCCACGCGTCGCCACACCTGCACGAAGCGCGCCTGCCCCACCCACCGCTCCACACCGTCCTTGCCGCGTTCGTAGAAGCGATGGTCACCCATCTCCAATGCACGCTCGTCGTGCAGCGGGAACACCTGCAGCGAACGGTCCACCAATTCGCGGCGCAGGCGCCAGCCGCCCTGGCGCGCGCTGTCGCACATGCGGGCCACGCTGCGCCGGAAGTCCTCGCGGCTGCTGGCCGATTTGCCGTCCTTGTCATGGAAGAACTCCATGTCCTCGGTGGTCATCGCCGCGGCCCGGTCGGCATCGCAGGCCTCGAATGCCACCGCGAACAGCTGGGTATCGGCTTGGCGGATCTGCTCGCGCAGGGTATCGGACGGGGCCGGGCTGGCGGCAAGGCCGGCGGCGAGCAGGGGCAGGGCGAACAGCATGGCGCGTCTCCGTGGATGTCGGGCGCACAGTGGCACGCTGCGGGGGCGGTCGGCGTACGGGTGCGACGAAGCCGCGTCTGCCGGGTACGAACGGCCGGATTCCGGGTGCGGGTGCCGGGCGCCAGGCGTGTAGGGCATGTCATGGCGCGGGCGGATTCCCTCACGGTCGCCATAGGCGGCGCTGCCTAGGCTGGTGCCATCCTTTCACCAGGAGTTCCCATGCCTGCTTCCCCCATCCGGCTGCACATCGAAGACACCGGCGGCGAGGGCCGCCCGGTCATCCTCATCCATGGCTGGCCGCTCTCGGCCGAGGCGTGGAAGGATCAGGTGCCGATCCTGCGGGATGCGGGCTACCGCGTGATCAGCTATGACCGCCGTGGCTTCGGTCGCTCCGAGAAGCCAGCCGACGGCTATGACTACGACACGCTGGCGGCCGATCTGGCCGGCATCATCGAGCAGCGCGATCTGAAGGAGGTCACGCTGGTCGGTTTCTCGATGGGTGGCGGCGAGGTGGCGCGCTACATCGCCAATCACGGCGAGTCGCGCCTGCACAGCGTGGTTTTCGCGGCTGCGGTGCCCCCTTACCTGCTGCGCACCGACGATAACCCGGAGGGCCCGCTGACCCAGGATAAGGTGGACGAGATGCGCGCCGGCCTGGAGCAGGACCGCGAAGCCTTTTTCGATGGCTTCACCCGCGACTTCTTCAGCGCCAACGGCAAGCTGATGGTCACCGAGGCCGAGCGCCAGGCGGCGATCGCGCTGTGCCACCAGTCCGACCAGACGGCGGCGCTGGGCTGCATGAAGGCGTTTGCCACTACCGACTTCCGTCGCGACCTGCAGAAGGTGAGCGTCCCCACTCTGGTGCTGCACGGCGACAGTGATGCCACTGTGCCACTGGAGGGCTCGGGCAAGCGCACCCAGCGCGCCATACGCGGCAGCGAGCTGGTGGTGCTGCAGAACGCGCCGCATGGCTGCAACACCAGCCACACCGACGACTTCAATCTGGCGCTGCTGAACTTCCTCAAGCAGTAACCGGCCTCTACACTCGTCGCATGCGCCAGACCCGCACGCCACCGTGGAAGAAGCCCAACCCGAAGGGCCAGAAGTCGCAGCCGCTGTCGCCTGCACAGAAGGACGCAGCGCGGCAGCGTGCGGAGGAGAACGGGCGCCCCTATCCGAACCTGGTCGACAACATGTGGGCGGCCAAGCTGCCGCGCGGTTAGCGCGGCGTTGGGCGGCCCGCTTGTGCAGGGGCGAGCAGGGGCGTCCAACCGCGTTCGCGCCAGGGCGCGAACGTGCGTGGGTGGACCTGCACCGCACCGGCGGCCAGAGCGCCGCGCGTGCTCAGTGCGGCCTGCAGCTGGTGTGTCTGCATCGGCTGTGCGAACGCGACCTGCAGCAGGTCACCCTGCTGCCGTACCTGTACCGGCAGAACGTCGCGCGACTGGATTGCCAGCGGTGGTCGGCCGATGGTGTAGTCCATCTCGACCGTGCGTGCGCCCTGTGCGATGACGGGCTGCCACGCCTGCAACAGCGCGGCGTGCCGGGATGCGGGCAGGCGCACCTGGGCGATGCTCGCCGGGTAGCCGACGGTGCTCTCAACCATCACCTGGAAGCGTGCGCCGTCCGGCATGGCGACGGCCCATACCGCTGCCGTGGCGAAGATCGGTATGCAGCCGATGAAGTACCACGCGCGGGGAACCGGTGCGGCAACGTGGTAGCTCCACTGCGGATGACGACGTTGCAGGCGCCGTAGTGCCTTGCGTTCGCGACGGCGCGGTGGTGTTGCCGTAGGCAGCAGGGAGTGCGTGACGGGTGGCAGCTTGGCGCGCTGGGTCTGGATGACACGCGACACGGCGTAGGCCGCCCCTGCGATCATCAACAGGCCGGTGCCGTAATGCACCAGCAGGTACAGCGTCAGCATCCAGCGCACTCCATGCAGCGGTTCTTCCTCGGTGGACATCGTACCGCCGAGCACACGTGTTGTCGCATCCGCCAGCCGACAGCCGTGATCGGCTTGGTTACGATGACAGACCGCCGACACGAGTGTAACGATGACATCCACTCCGTTCCCTCAGGGCCGCACGCGCGCCCCGGGACTGATGTTGCTTCTGCTGCAGGTGGTCGCCGTGCTGGGCCTTGGCCTGGCCGCAGGCTATTTCCATCACCGTGTGGATCTGTTGCTGGAGCCGGTGACGGCTGCCTGCGGTGGCCCGGACCCCGCGGCGCGACTGCGGATGGCCGAAGTGTTGATGGCGCGTGCCGGCGCGCTGGATGATTGGCAGCCACTGCGGTGGCTGCCGGTAGCGGGCATGGTGCTCGCACTGCTGGGTGCGATGGCCATCTGCGTGCATTGGTGGCACCGGGTGCGGCGGCCCCTGCGCACCACCGCGCTGGGGCTGATGGCCCTGCATGCCAGCGCCATGGCGCTGGCGGCGTGGACCCTGCATCTGTACGAAGACGCATGGAACAGCGTGGTCAGGCTGTCTCCGACGGCGTGTCTGGTCGATCTGACCCAGCAGGGACGCATGCCACTGGAGCAGGCCCAGGAAGTGGTCTTCCATATCTTCACCCGCGCGCACGCGCCGCTGCAGCGCAATCCGGATGACCTGGCCCTGGTGCTGGTGGCGCTGCTGACGGCCGCGATGGTGGGCGGTGTTGCGCTGTGGCGGGCCGCGGCTGCGGAAGAGGGGCGCTGACGGCGCTCGCGCGCTGGGCTACAGTCGGCGTTCCTGCCGACACAAGGATGGTCCATGCGTACGTGGCTGCGTGCCCTGCCGTTGCTGCTGTTGTCGCTGGCGGTGCACGCCGCGGAGGTGGACCGGCGCATCGCGGTGACCATTGATGATCTGCCGTGGGCGCGCGTGGACACCATCCTGCCTGCGGATCTGCAGACGCGCCATGCGGCGTTGATGGCGCAGCTGCGCCAAGCTGATGTGCCGGTGGTGGGCTTCGTCAACGAGAACAAGCTGGAGGTTGATGGCCAGGTGCAGCCGGCGCGGGTGCAGATGCTGCGCGATTGGCTCGACGCGGGTTATGGGCTGGGCAACCACACCTATTCGCACATGGACCTCAACGCGCAGGGCGTGGCCGCCTTCCAGCAGGATTTCCTGCGTGGCGAACGGGTGCTGCGGCCACTGCTGGCCGAGCGCGGCCAGCGGCCACAGTGGATGCGCCATCCGTATCTGCGTGCGGGCCGGACGGCCGAGGACCGCGCGGCAATGGACGGATTCTTTCGCAACCACGGGTACCGCGTGGCGCCGGTGACGGTGGACAACGGCGAATGGGTCTGGGCCTTCGCCTACGCCAACGTGATGAATGAACAGTCGCCGTCCGCGGCCCGCGAGGCCACGCTGGCGCAGCTGCGCAAGGGCTATGTGCCGTACATGCTCAACAAGCTGGACTACTACGAGCGGCAGTCGCAGGCGCTGCTGGGCTATGCGTTGCCGCAGGTCTGGCTGATGCATGCCAATGAGCTCAACGCGGCCACCTTCGCCGAATTGGTGGCGGCCACCCGGCGGCGCGGCTATCGCTTCATCACGCTGGAAGAAGCCATGCGTGATCCCGCCTATGCGCGCGGCGCGGAAGGCTACAACGGCCGCTACGGCCCGAGCTGGCTGCATCGCTGGGCGATGGCCGAGAACAAGCCGAAGGATTTCTATGCCGGCGAACCGGTGGTGCCGACGTGGGTGATGACGCTGGCGAAGGTGGATTCGGAGTAGCGCTCAGCGCTTGACCGCCAGCACGCCGTCCAGCGCGAGCTCGGCCTTGAATCCGGCCTTTTCCAGGCGCTTGGCCACTTCGCGCGGCACATCGCGGCCGCTGGTGAGCTTGTTGGGCGCGCCGGTGTAGTGGAACAGGCGGCCGCCCTTGCGCAGGACGCGGGCAAGATGGTCGTAGAACACCTGCGAATACAGTTCGCCTGCGATGCCGAAGCGCGGCGGGTCATGCAGGATCGCATCGACGCTGTTGCTGGCGATCTGCTCGATCTGCTGCGAGACGTCGCCCTGGCTGAAGTGCAGGCGACCGCCGGCAGCGGCCGAGTCGGGATCGGGCGACCACGGGTTGAGCGTGCGCAGCCACATCACGTCGGCGTTCTTCTCGAATGAGCGGATCTGGCCGACGCCGGCCTCCAGTGCGCAGGCGGCGAAGTAGCCGAGCCCACCACAGGTATCAAGCAGCGCCTTGCCCGCCGGTGCAACCAGCTCGACCTTGCGGCGTGCGTCTTCGAACGGCGACAGCTTCGAGGTGGGCAGCATCTTGATGCCGTCGATTTCGAAGGTCGGCGCACCCCACTCGGTAGGCACCAGTTTGATCAGTGAACCGCTGTAGCGTGAGATGGGAGCGAAGTCTTGGCCCTCCCAGTAGTACAGCGTGCGGTCCTTCAGCTTGCCCGGCCACGGGTAGTGCTGGCCGCGGAAGCTGAAGCCGTCAGCATCCAGCGTGACCGCGTCCTGGCTGCGCCCCAGGTCAAGCGAGCCCTGCCACTCGGGCGCGCCCTTGTCATGGGCACGACGCAGGGCGTCGGCGCTGTCGCGGGTCAGTAGAGGGCCGGTGTAGTGGGGCACGGCAGGCATCGGGCGGTTCGGGGAAGGGCATGGTACCGCAGCTGCCGTAGCGCCGAGCCCTGGTCGGCTCGAGCCGCACACAAGCGTGGGCGTTGATCATGGCCCGCAGGGACGACACGCGTCAGGGGCACTTCACCGCATACACCGGCCCGGCACCGATCAGCATCAGTGCCATGTAGTCGCTGTCACTGGCCTTGCCCTTCAGCGTGGCGCCCCTGTTGAAGTGGAAGAGGCCGAAGCCGCCGGCCATGCGGATCAAGGCGCTGTCGATCTGTGCCGCATCGTCGCGGAAGTAGCGGCTGATCTCGCTGGAGGTGGCCTTGTGCAGCCCGTTCGGGTCGCGCTGCCATTGCCCATCGCGGTTGAAGGAAACGAAGTACTGGCTGCCTTCGCGCTCGATGCGGAAATCGGCGGTCTTGCGCGGGCTGGTAGCGAAGCAGCCTTGCAGGGCATCGGAAGAGAACGGAAGCCGCGCATCGCCGCCACAGGCGGCGAGCAGCAGGAGGGCACCGGGCAGCAGCAGGCGAAGCGCGCGCATGGGATGTCCCGACGAGGCAGGTGCGGCTAGTGTAGGCAGCAGCCGGGCGTGGCCCGTACAGAAATTCGGCAAGAGGACGCGTGCAATGGCACAGGGCAAGGCACCGTGGTGCGGTGTGGCCAGTGGATTGGGCCTGGTCGTGGGGTGGGCTGCAGGCACGCTTGCGGCACAGGCGGCGGTGGCTGCGGGAGGCAATGGCATCGCCGCAGGCCTGGGGGTGGGTGTGCTGGGCTCGGCGCTGGTGGGATGCGGGCTGGCGGTGGCATCGCGGGTGCGGGGCGAGCGTTGGCCCTGGATCGGTATCGTGGGCGCGGTGCTGAGTGCGCTGCCGTTGCTGATGTACCTGCTGCGGATGATGCTGAAGCTCTGAAGCCGGGGCGAGGGCTCGGCGCTGTCAGGAAGCGCTGTGATGGATCTCGACCGTCACGTGCACCAGCTCCTCGTGGATCGCCAGCGCCTGGCGCACGGTATCGGCATCAAGGCGGGCGTCGCTGGTCACCACGCTGGCGCTGACCGCGTACTTGCCGCGGCCCACCTGCCAGACGTGCAGGTCGGCCAGGCGTGCCGGCCATGGGCCCTGCTCGATCACCTCGCGGACCTCGGCCACCACCGGCGCGTCCATCTGCGCGTCGAGCAGGATGCGGCCACTGTCGCGCAGCAGGCCGACCGCCCACACCGTGACCAGTACGGCGCCGACCAGACCCATCACGGGGTCCAGCCAGGTGAGGCCCAGCAGTTTGCCGCCGAGCAGTGCGACGATGGCCAGCACCGAGGTGGCCGCGTCGGCCAGCACGTGCAGGTAGGCCGAGCGCAGATTGAGATCGTGGCCATGCGAAGGGTCATGATCGTGATCGTGGTGATGCCCGTGATGATGCGCGTGGTCGTGCCCATGCGCGTGATGCGCGTGGCCGGGGCTGTCGTGCAGCCACCACGCACAGAGCAGATTCACGCCCAGGCCGACCACGGCGATGGCGATGGCTTCGTCGTAATGGATCGGCGCGGGAACCCACAGCCGCTGCACGGACTGCGCGGCCATCAACGCGGCGACACCCAGCAGGGCAATGGCGCTGGTATAGCCCGCCAGGATCTCGATCTTCCAGGTGCCGAAGGCGAACCGCGGGTCGTGCGCGTAGCGCCGTGCACAGCGGTAGGCGAACACCGAAAGGCCCAGCGCCAGTGCGTGCGAGCTCATGTGCCAGCCGTCGGCCAGCACGGCCATGGAGTTGAACCACCAGCCGCCGACGATCTCCACCAGCATCATGCCGACGGTCAGCCACAGGGCGCGGCGGGTATTACGTTCGGCAAGGGGATTGCCATCGTCGAAGCGATGGTCGTGGCGACGGGCAGCGGCGAGCGTGTCCAGATGCATGGAGTGACCGGCGGGTGGAGTTGATACCCCCATAGGGTATACGATCCACCCATGGCACATGTACACAGAAATCGAAAACAGCTGCTGACCCGGGTGCGCCGCATTGGCGGCCAGGTGGCGGCATTGGAGCAGGCGCTG
The DNA here is from genome assembly GCF_056757995.1 of Stenotrophomonas sp. STEN147. Lineage (NCBI taxonomy): Bacteria > Pseudomonadati > Pseudomonadota > Gammaproteobacteria > Lysobacterales > Lysobacteraceae > Stenotrophomonas > Stenotrophomonas sp. STEN147. The sequence goes on along the minus strand of NZ_JBRRCG010000010.1, from coordinate 74,784 downwards.
GACAGGCCCGAGGGTGAAGCGGGCGACTGTGCGGACGTGCTGGTGCAGGTCGCGGCGGTGCGTGGTGCGGCCCACAGCCTGTTGATGGAGTTGCTGCACGAGCACCTGCAGGAGCACGTGGTCGGGGCTGAAGACCCGCAGCAGCGGGCGGCGGAGGCCGAGGTGCTGGTCGAACTGTTGCGGCGTTACGGGAAGTAACGCCGAGCGGGCCGTCGGCGATGCTCAGCAGTGGCGGTGCCGGCGCCGCGCGTTCCAGACGTGGGTGGCGGCCAGCAGCAGGCTGCCGGTGACGGTCAGCGGCGTTTCCCAGGCATGCGAAGGCAGCTCGAGCGCGCCGGCCAGCAGCAGGCCCAGGCCGAGACCGGCCACGGTCCAGGCCATGACGGGCAGGCGATGGCGGCGGTCGGCCCGCCACAGGGCGTAGCCGGTGAGCGGCAGGGCGATCGCCACGAACAGCAGATGCACCCATTCGGCCTGGGCCCAGGCGCCGAACAGTGGCAACGCGGCGGCAAGCAGGGGCAGCGCCAGGCAGTGCAGCAGGCACAGGCTCGACAGGGCGAGGGCACCGGCATCGAGCAGGGCGGGGGAAGGGGACTTCATGGGGGAGGTTCCTTGCGCAGTAATTGTTATACAGTAACATTTCTTTCCCGCAGCCAGACCGCTCCGACATGAACACTGTTTCCCGCGCCGACCGCCGCTTGCCCGTCACCGTGCTGTCCGGCTTTCTGGGGGCCGGCAAGACCACCCTGCTCAACCAGATCCTGCGCAACCGCGAGGGCCTGCGCGTGGCGGTCATCGTCAACGACATGAGCGAGGTCAACATCGATGCGCAGTGGGTGCGCGACGGTGGCGCCGAGCTGCGCCGCACCGAAGAGACGCTGGTGGAGTTCAGCAACGGCTGCATCTGCTGCACGCTGCGCGAGGACCTGCTGCAGGAAGTGCGGCGGCTGGCTGACAGCGGCCGCTACGACTACCTGCTGATCGAATCCACCGGTATCGGCGAACCGATGCCGGTGGCCGCGACCTTCGCGGTGCGCGATGAGCAGGGCTTCAGCCTGAGTGACATCGCCCGGCTGGACACGATGGTCACCGTGGTCGACGGCAGTGCCTTCCTGGCCGACTTCGGATCGACCCTGCGCCTGGCCGAGCGTGGCCAGCAGGCGGGACCGGACGACGACCGCGGGGTGGTCGACCTGCTCTGCGAGCAGGTCGAGTTCGCTGACGTGATCGTGGTCAGCAAGATCGACCAGGTGGAGGAGGAAGTGCTGCAGGACACGCTGGCCGTGCTGCGCGGCCTCAACCGCGATGCGAAGCTGCTGCTGTCCAGCTTCGGTGATGTGCCGCTGACGGAACTGCTCGATACCGGCCGCTTCGACTTCGAGCGGGCGCAGCGCGCACCGGGCTGGGTGAAGGAGCTGCGTGGCGAGCACACGCCGGAAAGCGAAGCGTACGGCATTGCCAGCTTCGTCTACCGCTCACGGCGGCCGTTCCATCCGGCCCGTTTCGCGCGCGCGCTGCAAAGTGGCATGCCCGGCGTGATCCGCAGCAAGGGCTGGTTCTGGCTGGCCAACCGCATGGACTGGGTGGGCGAGTTGAACGCGGTTGGCGCGGCCACGCGCACGCAGGCCGCAGGCTTCTGGTACGCCGCGCGTGATCGCGTACGTGCAGGCCTGGAAGACACCACGCCGCTGCTGCCGCCGACGCCCCTGCCGTACAGCGATGTGGGCTGGGCGCGCCAGCAGGCCAACTGCTGGAGCGCTCCGCTGCCGGGCGTGGAGGACTTCCCGGATCGCGCCGCGCATGCCGCGATGGCGCGGCTGTGGCATCCGCTATGGGGGGATCGTCGGCAGGAACTGGTGGTGATCGGCGTGCACATGGACGAACGCGCGGTGCGCGCGGAACTGGACGCGTGCCTGCTGGATGACCAGGAGCTCCGCGCCGGTCCGCTGCTGTGGCAGCAGCTGCCTCAGTCGTTCCCGGTGTGGAAGCGCTGACGGGAAGGATTCAAGGGCGTGGGTCGTGCCATTGCCAACCGTCTGCTGTTACCTGCAGCACCTGCGTGGGCCGCAAGGCCTGCAGCAGGTGACGGTCGTGGCTGACCATCATCAACCCGCCCGGCCATGCATCCAGCAGCTGTTCCAGCGCCTGCAGTGCCCCCAGGTCCAGGGCATTGCCGGGCTCGTCGAGCAGCAGCAGCTGGGGTGCCGGGTCGGCATACAGCACGCTGGCCAGTGCGCCCTTCACCCGTTCGCCGTCGCTGAGGCTGCTGGCGGGACGCTGGATGCGCTGCGCATCCAGCCCCAGCAACGCCAGGCGCGTGCGCAGCTCGCCAGGATCGGCGGCGGGGTTGGCGGCCTGCACGCTGTCCAGAATGCTGCGCGTGCCGCACAACCCCAGCAGCTGCTGGTCCAGCAGGGCCAGCGGGGCCAGGCGCTGCACGGCGCCACTGCGGGCGGGCAGGTGATCGGCCAGCACACGCAGCAGGGTCGATTTGCCACTGCCGTTATCGCCGATCACGGCGATGCGTTGCCGGCGACGGATCTCCAGCTGCAACGGCAGGCTGCAACCGTATGGCAGTACGAGATCAGTCGCCTGCAACAGGCGCGGACTGCCACGTTCGCCCTCGCCTGCAAACAGGGCCAGCTCGGGTATGGCCTGCACGGCCGATGAAGCGGCGCGCAGCTGCGCGGCACTGGCCTGCAGGCGCTCGTTCTGGATCTGCTGCGCACGCCCGTGGCTGGCTTCTGCGCGCTGCTTCTGCCGTCCGAGCAGGATCGGTGCCTGGTTGGCCTGCTTCGCCTCGCGTGTGCCGCGTGCCTGCCGCTGCTGTTGGCGTTCGTGCTGCTCGCGCGCGCTGCGTTGCTGCCGCCGGTGCTGCGCACGTGCATGGTCAAGCTGTGCGTCGGCTGCGTCCCGCTCGGCGGCGCGTGCCTCGGCATAGTGCTGCCAGGGGCCGCCGTAGCGTCGCAGGCCGTGCGCATCCAGCTCGACGATCTGCTGCATGTGCGACAGCAGCTCGCGGTCGTGGCTGATCACCAGCAGACCACCGGTCCACTGCTGCAGCTGCGCGTAGAGCTGCTGCCGATGGCGGGCGTCAAGGTGATTGCTGGGCTCGTCCAGAATCAGCCAGTCGGCGCCACTGGCCCAGGCGCCGGAGAGCGCCACCTGCATCGCCTGGCCACCGCTGAGGCGGGCCGCCGGCTGCGCAGGATCGAGATCGTCCGGCAGCTGTTGCGCCTGCCAGTGCTGTGCCAGCCGCTCGCGTAGATCCCAATGCTCGCCGATGCAGGCGAAGTCGGCCTCGTCGATGCTGCCGGCTTCAATCCGCGCCAGTGCGGCCAGCTGCGGGCCGACGCCGGCCAGCTCGCCGACGCTGCCACGGGGTGGGTGGCCGGGCGTGGGCAGCAGGAACACGTTGCCGCTGCGGTGCACGTCGCCGCTGTCCGGCGTGATCTGCCCCGCCAGCAGGCGCGCCAGCACGCTCTTGCCGGCACCGTTGGCGCCGACCAGGCCGGCGGCGACCGGTTCAAAGGAAAACGACAGGTCTGAAAACAGCGACCGGCCATCGGCCAGTCGATACGACACGCGATCGAGCGTGAGGAAATGTGTGGTCATGCGACCTCCATGGATGCCGTGTTCTCCCCTGCGCACAGGGGCGGGAAGCGTCGGGCCGTCTAGTTCGAAGACGGCGGCATCAATGGCGCATCGGTCGCGAGCCTCAAGGAGGAATGAGCGGCCAGTATAGCGCCGGCGGCTGAACGGTCGCGCCGCAGCGTGGCTACGGCACGGTGTCCAGGCGCGCGCCGACGAAGTCGATGAACACGCGCAGCTTCGGCAGTACGTGGCGCCCCGAGGGCCACAACAGGTGGAAGGTGCCGCAGGAGTGCACGTACTGGTCCAGCACCGTCACCAGGCGCCCGTCGGCCAGCGTATCGCGCACTGAATGCACGGGCACGAAGGCCAGGCCAACATCGCGCAGGGCCAGGGCCACGCGGGCTTCGATGGTGTTGGCGACCATGTGCACGGGCAGTTCCTGCACGGGTTCGCCTTCAGGCCAGTGGATCGGCCATGGTTCCAGCTTGCCGCTGCTGGGGAAGCGGTAGTGCAGCAGCGTGTGCTGCAGCAGGTCGGCCGGGGTGCGGGGGGTACCACGCCGCTGCAGATAGGCCGGCGAGGCAACGACACGCCGGGGAAACACCCCCATCCGACGCGCGTTCATGCGCGAATCGCTGGGCTCACCCACGCGCAGCACTGCGTCGAAGCCTTCTTCGATCACGTCCACCAGGCGGTCACTGAAGTCCAGGTCGAGGCGGATGTCCGGATACGCCGCCATGAATTCGGCCATCAGCGGCAGGGTGAGGTCGCCGACCAGCGGCAGGCTGATGCGCAGGGTGCCACTGGGCGTGGCATGCGGTTGCGCCAGTTCGGTACGCGCAGCATCGCGCTCGTCGAGGATGCGCCGGCAACGGGCCAGGAACAGCTGGCCCTCCGCGGTGAGGGTGATGCTGCGCGTACTGCGGTGGAACAGGCGTACGCCCAGGGCCTGTTCCAGCCGCGCCACGCACTTGCCCGCCGCGGAGGCGGAAATGCCCTGCAGGCGCCCGGTTTCGACGAAGCTGCGGGTGTCGGCGGCATGCACGAAGGTCTGCAGGTTGGCGAGATTGTCGAGAACGGACATGGGCGTGGCAGGCAGGGGAGCGGCATGATGGCCTTCCGGTTCCGGGCATCATGCCCATTGCGGACTCCCCGGTCCATGATGCGCGGAGCGGCAACCGGCTTTTTGCCGGCGTCCAGGCTGCCTAAGGTGGCGGCCTCTCCCCCCACGGACTGCCGTCATGAATGCCGCTCTTTCTCCAGTGACTGAACCCGCCCTGCCGTCGGTGCAGCGTCTGCTGCAGCAGATGCACCCTCACCGGCTGGTCGGTGCGGTCGTGCAGGTGCGCGTGCACGGGGTGCTGCGCCACGCCAGCGCCACCGGCCTGGCCGACCGTGAACGCGGCGAACCGATGCGCCGTGACCATCTGTTCCGCCTGGCATCGGTGAGCAAGCCTCTGCTGACGGTGGTGATCCTGCGCCTGGTCGCCGAGGGCGTGCTTGATCTGGATGCGCCCGTGCAGCGCTGGCTGCCCGACTTCCGGCCGGCGCTCGCCGACGGCAGCACGCCGGCCATCAGCCTGCGCCAGCTGCTCAGTCACAGCAGCGGCCTGGGCTACCGCTTCCTGGAAGCCGATGCGCACGGCCCCTACGCGCGGGCCGGCGTCAGTGATGGCATGGATGCCAATCCGCTGTCGCTGGCCGACAACGTGCGGCGTATCGCACAGGTGCCCCTGCTGTTCCCGCCGGGCAGCCAGTGGATGTATTCGCTGGGCGTGGACGTGGCCGGGGCGGTGGCCGAAGCCGCAACCGGCGAGACCCTGCAGGCGTTGTTCGAGCGCCTGCTGGCGATGCCGCTCGGCCTGCGTGACACCGCCTTCGCAACCGGCGACGCGAGCCGCCTGGCCACGCCCTATGTCAGCGACGACCCGCTGCCGCACCGCCTGCGCGAGGGCGAGGTCGTGCCGGTGTTCCCGGAAACGGTCGGTATCGAGTACAGCCTCGCCCGGGCCACCGATGCCAGCCGCTATCCGTCGGCCGGCGCGGGTCTGATCGGCACGGCCGACGACCTGATGACGGTGCTCGAGGCGCTGCGCGACGGGCAGGCGTCTGCGCTGCTGCCGGCCCCGCTGCTGGCGCAGATGGGCACGCCGCAGGTGGGTGAGGCGGGGCCGCCGGAGCCGGCAGGCTGGGGCTTCGGCCTGGGATTTGCCGTGCTGCGCGATGCGGTTGCCGGCGCAACGCCGCAGGCGCCGGGCAGCTGGCGCTGGGGCGGTGCCTACGGCCACAGCTGGTTCGTCGACCCGGCACGGGGCCTGAGCGTGGTGGCGCTGACCAATACGCTGTACGAGGGCATGGACGGTGCATTCGTGGATGAACTGCGCGATGCGATCTACGCCGATCTGGAGGCTGCACGATGAGTGGCCACGCGATCGATGCGGCAGCCCCTGCGGGTGCGGCCTCGCGCCTGCCCTGGGCCGGCCTGCTGGCGCTGGCCGGCGGTGCCTTCATCACCCTGCTGACGGAAACACTGCCGGCCGGGGTGCTGCGGCCGATGGGTGCCAGCCTGGGGGTGAGCGATGCGGCGGTGGGTCAGCTGGTCAGCGTGTACGCGCTGGGTTCGGTACTGGCGGCGCTGCCGATGACCGCGCTGACCCAGCGCTTGCCGCGTCGTCCCCTGTTGCTGGCCGCGATCGCCGGCTTCGTGCTGGTCAATACGCTGACCGCGTTGAGCAGCAGCTATGCGCTGATCCTGGCGGCGCGCTTCCTGGCCGGCGTCAGTGGCGGCCTGCTGTGGTCGCTGGTGGCAGGTTACGCCGCGCGCATGGTGGTGCCTGAACTGCAGGGACGGGCCATCGCGGTGGCGATGATCGGATCGCCGTTGGCCCTGTCATTGGGCGTGCCGGCCGGCACCCTGCTGGGCCAGCAGATCGGGTGGCGCTGGGCGTTCGCCCTGATGAGCGTGCTGGCGGTGCTGCTGCTGGTCTATGCGCGCTGGGCCCTGCCGGCCCTGCCCGCAGCCGGCTCCGGACGGCGTGTGTCGCTGGCTGCGGTATGGCGCATGCCGGGCGTGCGCAGCACCTTGCTGGTGATGGCGCTGTACGTACTCGCGCACAACGTGCTGTACACCTACATCGAACCTCTGGCCTTGCAGGCCGGTGCGGGGGCTTGGCTGGACCGCCTGCTGCTGGCGTTCGGCATGGCAGCCCTTGTCGGTATCGCGATCGCTGGCTGGGGTGTGGACCGCCACCTGCATGCGCTGGTCTGGAGCACGGTGCTGGGCTTCATTGCCGCCGTCATGGCGCTGCTGTTGTGGCCGGTGAGCGCGACCGCACTGCTGCTGGCGACGGTCGTGTGGGGTGTGGCGTTCGGCGCGGTGCCGACCCTGTTCCAGACGGCATTGGCGCGGCGCGCCGGCGCGGCGGCCGACCTTGCGCAGTCGATGCTGGTGACCGGCTGGAACCTGGCCATTGCGGCCGGCGGCGTGGCCGGCGGCCTGGTGCTGCAGTCCGGCGACGCGCGCCATCTGGGCTGGCTGCCGCTGCTGTTGCTGGCGGCAAGTGCGGTGTGGCTGATCGCACGCCCGAAGGCCTGGGCGTAACGCTTACGGCAGTGGCTCCTGTTCGATCGGTACGCTGCGCGGGTTCTGCATCTGTTCGCGCGCTGCGCCATAGCGTTGCTGCCGTTTGTGGTGGAACGCCACGAACTCGTCACGTGGCAGCGGCCGGGAGAACAGCCAGCCCTGCCCGAACTGCACCTTCTGGCTGTGCAGATAGGCCAGCTGCGCTTCTGTCTCCACGCCTTCGGCCACGACCCACAGGCCCAGTTCGCGTGCCATGCCGATGATGTGCGGGGTGACCGGGCTGGTGGCACTGTCGGTGCCGATCGCATCGACGAAGGACTTGTCGATCTTCAGCGCATCCAGTGGCAGCTGTGCCAGGTACTGCAGGCTGGAATAGCCCACGCCGAAATCGTCGATGGCGACGCTGTGCCCGGCGCGGCGTGCCGCGGCCAGCATCGTGCGGGCCCGATCCAGGTCGAGGAAGCCGCGCTCGGTGGCCTCCATCCAGATCTGCTGCGGCAGGATGCCGCTGCCGGTCATGTGCTTGGCGATCATCTTCAACGCGCGGCCGCTGCTGATGTCTTCGGCTGCCAGGTTGATCGCCACGTGCGCGCTGCGATCGCCGACCAGCAGTTCGCGCAGGTCGCGCACCACGTTCTCGATCACCAGATCGGTGACATCGCCGATCATGCCGGCCTCTTCGGCCAGCGGAATGAACAGGTCCGGACGCACCTGGGTGCCGTCCGGACGCTGCCAGCGCACCAGCGCTTCGGCGCCCACGCAGATGCCGGTGTCCAGTTCGATGATCGGCTGGTAATGCAGGTACAGCTCGCGACGGCGGATGGCGGTGGCCAGTTCGCCCCGCAGCGACAGCCGGCGGCGCGACAACCAGATCACCAGGCCGGCACCGGCGGCGGCCAGCAGCACGCCCAGCGGCACGAACAGCCACGCCTGCTGGCGGAAGCTGGCGGTGAGCGCGGTGCGTGGGGTGGTGGCGATGGCCAGCCATTCTTCATTGCGAGCGGTGGCGTACAGCGTGTTCTGGTCCAGACCATTGCCGGGATCGCGCAGCAGGCTCTGCAGCAGCACCGGATCCATGTCGTTCTGCCGGGCCAGCAGGCGGCCGTCGGGGCTGGCCAGGGCCAGCCGCACGTTCGGATCAACGATGACATCGACGAAGCGGCGGGGATCGACCAGTACGTCGTAGGAGCCATACAGGATCGACAGCACCTTGCGGCGGCCGCTGGTCTCGGGACGCACATCGACCGCGATGCCGGCGCCGTCGCTGGTGACGTGGTCCGGCCTGGGCTGGCTCACGTCGGACAGGAACGGCCCCCATGAGGTGCACCGCAGTTTGCCGCCTTCGAAATAGCCCAGCTGATCGGCCGAAGGGGTGGTCATCACCAGCGTCTGCATGCGCCGGATGTGCTCCGGGCTGCAGGCGGGGAGTGCGGTGGCCTCGGCGGATTTCAGCGCGGCCAGCGCTTCCTGGTAGGACAGGTCCGCGCGCCGCAGGGTGCGCTCGGCGATGTCGTGCAGGCGCTGCTGCTCCACACTCACGGCGCGGTCCCACGTGGCGTAGGCCATGACGGCGATGGGAATGGCCGCCGCCAGCAGCGCCAGCGCGGTGCCGCCGATGATGATCCGCAGTCGGCTCACGTCCGGGGCTCCAGCAAGGCAGGCAGGGCAGGGCGCATGGTCGGGCCGATCCTTGGGCAGATGCGGCTATCTGAGCATGCCGCCGGGCCGGGCGGAATGGGACGAATCAGGTATTCGGTCACATTGTGGTGAAAGCGGCCAACTTTGCCGGATTCAGCCCGTCCCCAGCTGGCGCAACCGGCCCGGGAGGACTACCGTCGGACGCTTCGCCCGCCGATTCCGCGCCATGACCGACCCTGCCCACCCCCCCGAGCATCTGCGCCGCAGCCTGTCCAACCGCCACCTTCAGCTGATTGCCATCGGCGGTGCCATCGGCACCGGTCTGTTCATGGGATCGGGCAAGACCATCAGCCTGGCCGGCCCGTCCATCGTGTTCGTCTACCTGATCATCGGCGCGATGCTGTTCTTCGTCATGCGCGCGATGGGCGAACTGCTGCTGTCCAACCTGCAGTACAAATCCTTCATCGATTTTTCAACCGATCTGCTTGGGCCTTGGGCCGGCTTCTTCTGTGGATGGACCTACTGGTTCTGCTGGATCGTCACCGCCATCGCCGATGTCATCGCCATCGCTGCGTACGCACAGTTCTGGTTCCCCGACCTGGATGCGTGGATTCCGGCACTGATGTGCGTGCTGTTGCTGCTGGGGTTGAATCTGGTGACAGTGAAGCTGTTCGGTGAGATGGAGTTCTGGTTCGCGCTGATCAAGATCGTGGCGATCTGCGCGCTGATCATCACCGGCGCCGGCCTGGTGGCGTGGGGCTTCACCTCGCCCAGCGGGCACACCGCCTCGCTGGCCAACCTGTGGAACGACGGTGGCATGTTCCCGATGGGACTGGTCGGCTTCTTTGCCGGTTTCCAGATCGCGGTGTTCGCCTTCGTCGGCATCGAGCTGGTGGGAACCACCGCCGCTGAAACCGCCGACCCGGAGCGCAACCTGCCCAAGGCGATCAACTCGATCCCGGTGCGCATCATCATCTTCTACGTGCTTGCGCTGGTGGCGATCATGGCAGTGACGCCGTGGCGGCAGGTGGTGCCGGACAAGAGCCCGTTCGTGCAGCTGTTCGTACTGGCAGGCATCCCTGCCGCCGCCAGCCTGATCAATTTCGTGGTGCTGACCTCGGCAACGTCCTCGGCCAACAGCGGCATCTTCTCCACCAGCCGCATGCTGTATGGCCTGGCGGAAGAAGGCCACGCGCCGCGCGGCCTGTCGAAACTGTCGCGCGCGGCGGTGCCGGCCCGCGGGCTGCTGTTCTCCTGCCTGTGCCTGCTGGGCGGCACGCTGCTGATCTACCTGATCCCGAATCTGGTGACCGCCTTCACCCTGGTGACAACGCTGGCGACGGTGCTCTTCATCTTCGTCTGGTCGCTGATCCTGGTGGCTTACATGGTCTACCGCCGCCGTTACCCGCAGCGCCACGCGGCCTCGATCTTCAAGATGCCCGGTGGCGTGGCGATGTGCTGGGCGTGCCTGGTGTTCTTCGCGGACGTGCTGGTCCTGTTGAGCCTGCAGACCGATACCCGCCAGGCCCTGATCGCGAGCCCGGCGTGGTTCGTGCTGCTGGGCGTGGGCTACGCGCTGCGCAGCCGGATGGCCCGCTAGGGGCGCGGCCGCCACCGCATTCACCCATCGTTAGCGGGGGCGGCCGGATGATCCGGCCGCCATGACCCGCCGCCCCGTCCTCGCTGCGCTGATGCTGCTGCCCCTCCTGTGGGCCGGGACGGCGGCTGCGCGCACGGTGTACCGCTGCGTGCAGGGCAACACCGTCAGCCTGGCCACCGCGCCGGAACCCGGTTCGCGCTGCACCGCGCGAGATATCGACGACAACGCCATCCAGACCCCGAACCTGTGGGGCAACATGGGGGTGTTCAGCGGCGTGCTGTACGAACGTGAGCAGGATGGCCGGCTGGTCTATTCCACCCGCAATCTGCCGGGCTCGCGGGTGTTCCTGAAATTCACCGTGGCTACGCCACCGGGCGAGCCTGCGCATGAGGGCCTGGGCCGGGTCGGCAAGCCGCAGCTGGCGCCGCACGCGCGGCAGTTCAGGGCGGCAGCGAAGGCGACCGGTGTTGATGATGCCTGGCTGCGTGCCATCGCCCACGCCGAAAGCAACTTCGACGCGCTGGCGGTGTCCAGCAAGGGCGCCCAGGGCGTGATGCAGCTGATGCCCGAGACCGCACTGGAGTACGGGGTGAGCGACCCGTTCTCGCCACAGCAGTCGATCGACGGTGGCGCGCGCTACATGCGCGTGCTGCTGCGCCGCTACAACGGCGACCGCACGCTTGCAGCGGCCGCGTACAACGCCGGCATCGGTGCGGTGACCCGCTACAAGGGTGTACCGCCCTACGCGGAAACGCTGGCCTACGTGGACAAGGTGATGGCGTTGTACACGCGCTATCGCGAGGCGATGGGCGTCCGCATCGAGGTGCCGGCAAAGTAGCCACTCGTCGGACGGTGATTGTGGATGCCCCTCGGCCGCGGCAGGATGGCGCTGCACGGGTGCGGCGGGGAGCGCCGGCCCGGGCGTCGAGGGACGATCCGGCCTGCAGCATCGAATCCACAGGGGGATGTGCATGAAGCCTATCGGGAGCGTGGTCGCGGCATTGTTGTTCGCGATCGCATGCAATGGCTGTGCCAGCAAGAACGTGTTGTATCGCGACGCCGAACGACGACAGGACGCAACCGCGCTGTTCCTGGACCGTGAAGGAAGTCTCTACCCTGCGGCCAGCGTAGCGGTGCCGGTGCAGCAGATGCTGGAAGGGGCACGCCCGTCGTCGGCGGAGTTCGCGACGCTCCGGCATCTCTACCAGCAGTCGGCGGTGCCAGGTGCTGCCTCGGCAGAGGCGTGGCGCAGCCTGCTTGCCGATACCGGGGTGACGCCCGACGCCGCCTTCACTGACACCTGGCAGCAGATCCAGCAGGTGCTGCGTGCGCGCGCCTCGCAGCAGCTGGATCGTGCGGCGGAGGACGGCCGTGTGGTGGTGCTGCTGGTGCACGGCTACAACAACGACTACCGCGAGGCGGCCGCCTGGTACGAACGGGTGGAGCGTGATTTCCGCGAGCGCGGGGCGGCCAGCGGGCAGACGTTGTCATTCGTGCGCGTGTACTGGGATGGCCTGCATGGCAACGCGTTCCGGATCTGGGGCGCCGCCCAGCTCAACGGGCCCTACGTGGGGCTGGAGCTGCGCAGGGTGCTGGCGGGTGTGGACAACACGGACATGCCGTTGCGGGTGTTCACCCACAGCTCGGGTGCGTACGTGATGAACAACGCATTGGGCAACGGCTCTTCGCCGCTGCGCGGCATGCAGGACGCCTACTACCGTCGCGCTGCCGGTCTGGATGGCTATGGATTCCCGCCGCTGCGCAACCTGCGCATGGCCATGCTGGTGCCGGCGCAGCCGCCGACGGCGATGGCCAACTACCATCATCCGCGCCTGGAGCAGACCTTCGGCACGATCCCCGACCGGTTGATCCTGGGCCTGAGCCGGCACGATTTCGCCACCGGCAAGGGCCGCCGGCTGGGGTCGTGCAGGATGGCGGGCAACACCTGCATGGCCACCCACATCCGCTATTCCTGCGCAGCGGTACGGCGCGACCTGCGCAGCAGCGAATCGCACGGGCGAAAGCAGGTGTGGGCCGTCGCGTTTCCGCAGCCCGCGCTGAAATCGCATCCACATCCGGTAGCGTCCTACATGCAGGATGGCGACTGGAAGCTGTTCGCCGACGCGCTGCTGCTCGACACCGCGCTGGAGCCGGCCAACCAGGCTGCGCTGTGCGAGCGCAGGGTAGGGCCGCTGAAGCACAGCGATGCCTGGCCTGACGAAATCAAAGTGCGCGCTGCAACAGCACCCGAGCGTGCGGCTGAGGCCGATGCGGGTTGGCATGGGTGGCACTACTGGCTAAGTTCGTCGCTCCCCGTTGAATGATGGAACACGATGGCGCGGCGATACTGGATGGCGGCGGTTGCGGTGGCAACCGCCGGTGCATTGGCAGCGACCTTCTGGCTGCCGGACGAACCCCACCCCGACACACCTGCGGGACCAGCGCCGACGCCGCTGGCATGGACCGCGCAGATCGAACTGCTGGCCGGTGATGGCCATCCGGGCGATCGGGATGGGGCCTCCGCGCAGGCGCGCTTCGCCGATCCCTACGCGCTGCTGCGGCTGGCCGATGGCCGCGTCTACTTCACCGATGGCGGCGACAACAACCGCATCCGCCGCCGCCTGCCCGATGGCCGCGTCGAGACCGTGGCCGGGCAGGGCGAAGGTCGCGTCGATGGCCCGGCACTGCAGGCACGCTTCCACACGCCGTCCGGCATCGCCGCCGATGCACAGGGCAATCTGTACGTGGCCGACACCGGCAACCATGCGATCCGCCGCATTGGCGTCGATGGCCAGGTGACCACGGTGGCCGGCGGCGAGCAGGGATACGCCGACGGTCCCGGCGCGCAGGCACGTTTCGATGCGCCGATGGGTATCGCCTTGGATGCGCAGGGGCAGATCTACGTGGCCGATACCTGGAACGACCGGATCCGGGTGATCGGCACCGACGGCAGTGTGCGCACCCTCGCCGGGGGCGATCGGCCTGGTTTCATCGACGCGGCAGGAGGCGAGGCGCGGTTCGATACACCGGTGGCGTTGGCCTTCGACGCGCACGGAGCCCTGCTGGTGGCGGATCTGTTCAACAACGCGGTGCGTCGTGTGGGTGCCGATGGCACGGTCAGCACGTGGGTCGGCAGTGGCGGGGTCATCAACGGGCCGCTGTCGCTGGCCGCGACCCATGATGGCGTGCTGTATGTGGGCGACCTCGAGGGACGCGTGGTGCAGGTCACCGCACAGGGCCACCAGATCGCACTGGTGGGCAATGACCGGCTGCCGCGGCTGGCGCGCCCCAGCGGCCTGGCGCTGGATGCGGATGGCAGCCTGCTGGTGGCCGACGCGGCCGGATACCGGCTGCATCGGCTGCGGCCGCTGCCGGTGGGCGAGCTTCCGGCCCCTGCGCTGGTTGGACCTGCCGCTGATGCAGCACTGCCGGACACGGCCGGGCGCTGGCCGCTGGCACCGCAGGAGGGCTGGCACGAGGTGGTCGGCACGCTGGGCGAGGTGCGGGGCAATTTCAGGGGGGAGAGCCGGCACCATCTGCACGGCGGCTTCGATGTGCGCGGCGATGTCGGCCAGACCGTGCTGGCCATTGCCGAGGGCAAGATCAGCAGCCCGGTGGCCAGCTGGAGCCTGGGCGGGCAGGGCGAAGGGCTGGCGGTGGACCGGCTGAAATACATCCACATGCGGGTGGGCCGCACGCCGCGCGGGGAACCGTTCGACGCGCGCTGGCAGGCGCTGTATGACGACCAGGGCGCGCTGGAACGCATCCGCGTGCGCCGGGGCACGCGCATCCACGTGGGCGATCGCCTGGGCAGCATCAACAGCCAGGCGCACGTGCATCTGGCGGTGGGCACCAGCGGCTTTGAAACCAACGCGGTCGCGCTGGGGTTCCGCAACTTCGCCGATCACTTCGCGCCGCGCATCACCGAGGTGGCGCTGCTGGACGCCAACGACCAACCGATGACGGCGGGGAGCGACGGCAGCGTGATGGTCGCGCGGCAGGGACGGGGCGTGCAGATCGTGGTCGAGGCCTGGGACCAGGTCGACAACAACCTGGCCCGGCGCAGGCTGGGCGCGTACCAGGTGGGCTACCAGATCCTGGATACGGCCGGTCGGCCGCTGCAGGGCTACGAGCAGCCGCGCTGGAACATCGTGTTCAACCGTATGCCGCCGCAGAATGCCGCCGTGAAGGTTGCCTACGCACCGGACAGCGGCATCACGGTGCACGGCAGCGCCGTCACCCGTTTCCGCTACCTGGTCACCAACACCGTGCGCGATGGCCTGATGGAGACCGGTCGCTGGCAGCCGGCAGCCCTGCCGCCGGGGGACTACATCGTGCGTGCCAGCGTGCGCGACTACAGCGGCAACGAGGGCATCGGCAAGCGCGAGGTCAGAGTACGGCTGCTGCCATAGCGGGCGGGGCGCCGCAGCGCTCGCGCTCGGCGTCCATGTCCTCCAGCGGGCGCACTTCGATGCTGCCGAAGCGTGCCCACGGGAACTCGCGCGCGATGCGCATCGCCTCGTCACGGTCGCGCGCGACAATGAGATTGAAGCCGGCCAGCAGCTCGCGGGTTTCGGCGAACGGGCCATCCAGCACCCGGCTGTGGCCATCGCGGACGCGCAGGGTCTGCGCGGTATCCACCGGCTGAAGTTTCTGGGCCAGCAGCAGCGTGCCTTCGGCCTGCAGCCTGTCGGCGTGGGCCAGGCAGTCGCGCATCAGGCTGTTGAACGCCTCGGTCGGCAGGGCCTGCAGCAAGGCAGGTTCGATGTAGATCAGAAGCAGGTACTGCTGCATGGCGCGATCCTGGCGGGGCGGGGCGGACCTGCATGATCGCGCAGGTTTGCGCCGGGGCATGTTGCAGCGCGGGAGACCGGTCCCCGCCCCCCCCCAAAAAAACTTTCAGAATTTGTCGATTCCCCGTTCCCTCGTTCGTTGTAACAGTGAAGGGCGCGCACCTGCGTCCCACGGGAGACCCACATGAAAGTCATGGTGATCGTCAAAGCCAACGCCGATTCCGAAGCCGGGCGCCTGCCCAGCGAGCAGGAGCTGACGGCCATGGGCGCCTACAACGAACAGCTGGTTGCCGCCGGCATCATGCTGGCCGGTGAAGGCCTGCATGCCACCGCGCGTGGCCGCCGCATTCACTTCGGCGGCGCTGGACCGCAGGTCGAGAGCGGCCCGTTCGCGCCCGTCGCCGACCAGATCGCAGGCTTCTGGCTGTGGAATGTCCGCTCGCTCGACGAGGCCGTGGAATGGGCCAGCCGCGCCCCCTTCGGCAGTGGTGGCACGCTCGAGGTGCGCCCGCTGATCTCCGCCGAAGACTTCGGCGAAGCCTTCACCCCCGAATTACAGCAGCAGGAACAGCGTCTGCGCGAGCAGCTCGAAGGCTGAGCCCCGCCGCGCCGTGAACACTCGACATCTTCAACCGAACGGAGCACCCCAATGAAACTGATTCCCTTCCTTGGCTTCAGCGGCCAGGCCCACGAGGCGATGGCCTTCTACGCCAAGGCCCTGGGTGGCCAGGTCACCTCGGAAATGAAGTACCGCGACATGCCGCCCTCCGACGGCTCGCCGGGGTGCAACGAGATGCCGGCCGACACCCTTGACCACGTGGCCCACAGCCAGCTGGAAATCGGCAGTGCCATCCTGATGGCCGCCGACGGCCCCGGTGCCGGCGACGGCGGCTCGACCACCATCAATGTCGATGTCGACAGCATCGAGGAAGCCGAGCGCGTGTTCGCTGCGCTGGCCGATGGGGGCCAGGTGCAGATGCCGATTGCCGAGACGTTCTGGGCGCACCGCTGGGGCATGTTGACCGATCGCTATGGCAAGCCGTGGATGGTCAACTGCATGAAGCAGCCCTGATCGCCCGCCTTCTTTCCATTTTCCAGGGAACCCGAACAATGAGCACACCGCAACCGCAGATGATCTTCGTCAACCTGCCCGTGCAGGATCTGGAGAAGTCCAAGGCCTTTTTCGCCGCACTGGGCTACCACTTCAATCCGGCGTTCACCGATGAGAACGCGGCCTGCATGGTGGTCAGCGACAGCATCTTCGTGATGCTGCTGGTCAAGCCGTTCTTCCAGCAGTTCACCACCAAGGCGATCGCCGATGCGCAGGCGCAGACCGAGGTGATCACCTGCCTGTCCGCCGACAGCCGCAACGCGGTGGACGTGATGGTGGACAAGGCGCTTGCCGCCGGTGCCAGTGAACCGCAGCCGGCGCGCGACTACGGTTTCATGTACCAGCGTGGCTTCCAGGACCTGGACGGACATCTCTGGGAAATCGCCCACATGGACGGCGAGCCGGGCTGAGCGGCCACGCCCGACGACAGGAGAACGCTCATGGCTTACGTCGATGCCTATGTGCTGCCGTGCCCCCAGGACAAGGTGGCGGCCTACCGCCGTCTTGCCCGCAAGGCCGGTGCGGTGTGGAAGGATCACGGTGCGCTTCAGTACATGGAATGCGTAGCCGACGACGTCGAACCGGGCACGTCGACCTCGTTCCCGCGTGCGGTGAAGGCCAAGCCGGGCGAGACCGTGATCGTGGCCTTCGTGGTGTTCCGGTCGCGTGCTGCACGTGACCGCATCAACGCGAAGGTGATGGCGGATCCGCGCCTGGCCGACATCGGCCCGAAGGACATGCCGTTCGATACCCGGCGGATGTTCTGGGGCGGCTTCAGGCCCATCGTCGAAGCGTGACTGCCGGTGCTTGTGCGGCGGGAGCGTGCATGCTGTGATCGACGCATGCACGAGCCCTCCCTGACCCAGCGCCTGGAGACTCTCTGGCGGATGGAATCGCCAGTGTTGATCGCGCGCCTGGCGCGGCTGCTCGGCGGTGATGTCGGCCGTGCCGAGGAACTGGCCCAGGACACCTGGCTGGCCGCGCTGGAGCGTTGGCCGGAGCAGGGCATCCCGGACAATCCTGGAGCCTGGCTGATGACCACCGCGCGCAACCGGGCCATCGATGTACTGCGCCAGCACCAGCGGGTGGCGCAGCAGCATGCGCAGTGGGGCGAGGCACTGCATCCGGCCGCGCTGCCGGCACCGGACGACAGCACCGCGCTGGAAGACGATCTTGGCGACGATCTGCTGCGCCTGATGTTCGTGGCGTGCCATCCGGTACTGCCCGCCGACGCGCGCGTGGCGCTGACCCTGCGCCTGCTCGGCGGGCTGACCACGAGCGAGATCGCCCGCGCGTTCCTGCAGCCGGAACCGACCATCGCCCAGCGCGTGGTGCGTGCCAAGCGCACGCTCGCGCAGAAGCAGGTGCCCTATGAAGTGCCGCGTGCCGAAGCGTTGCCCGCGCGCCTGGCCTCTGTGCTGGAAGCGATCTACCTGGTGTTCAACGAAGGCTATGCCGCCAGTGCCGGCGATGACTGGATGCGGCCAGCGCTGTGCGAGGAGGCGCTTCGCCTGGCGCGCATTCTCGCCCATCGCATGCCGGCCGCCGCCGTGCTGGGACTGCTGGCACTGATGGAACTGCAGGCGTCGCGCGCCGCGGCGCGGGTGGATGCGCAGGGCCGGCCGATGCTGCTGGACCAGCAGAACCGCGCACGCTGGGACTGGCTGCAGATCGAGCGCGGGCGGCAGGTGCTGGTGCGCGCGCTGTCGGCCGGCGGTAGCGACGATCCCTACGTGCTGCAGGCCTGCATTGCCGAGTGCCACGCAACGGCGCGCCGGGCCGACCAGACCGATTGGGCGCGCATCGCCGGGCTGTATTCGCGGCTGCTGCAGATCCAGCCTTCGCCTGTGGTGGCGTTGAACCGGGTGGTGGCCATCCTGCGCAGTGAGGGCGCGTTCGCTGCCTGGGCGCATCTGCAGCCGCTGCTCTCCGATGACCGTCTGCGTGACTACGCACCGTTGCAGGTCGTCCGTGGCGAAGTGCTGCAGCACCTGGGTCGGGTCGAAGACGCCCGGCAGGCGTTCCAGGCCGCTGCCGCGCTCACCGACAACGTGCGCGAACGCGATCACCTGCTGGCACGGGCCCATCCGACAGTGCCAAAAGCGCCTTAAATCCGTCGGGCCCCTTTTGTACACTCGGCGGGGATTTCCCTGCTGGAGAGAGCAATGAAGCGAGTAGCACTGGGCGTGCTGGCCCTGTCGGTGTCGGGCGCGCTGATGGCGGCCACGCCGAAATTCGATGGCGCGCGGATTTCCGCCGACGTGAAGGAGCTGGCCTCGGACGCCTATGAGGGCCGTTCGCCGGCCACGGCAGGCGAAGCGAAGACGATCGCCTACCTGAGCAAGCAGTTTGCCGACGCCGGGCTGCAGCCGGGCGGCGACCTGAAGGATGGCAAACGCTTGTGGACCCAGGCCGTGCCGCTGCGCAAGGGCGACATCGTGGGGACGCCGCAGCTGGCCCTGCATCAGGGTGACAGGACCATCGCGCTGGAGCAGGGCAAGCAGATCGCCGTGCGCGCGGCCATGAACGGCGCCAGCACGGTGGACATCAGCAAGGCGCCGCTGGTCTTCCTCGGCTACGGCGTGAAGGCACCGGAGCGCAACTGGGACGACTTCAAGGGCGTGGACCTGAAGGGCAAGATCGCGGTCGTGCTGATCAACGACCCGGACTTCGAGACCGGCAAGGGCGACTTCGACGGCAAGGGCATGACCTGGTACGGCCGCTGGCCCTACAAGTACGAGGAAGGCGCACGCCAGGGCGCGCTGGGCGTGCTGATCGTGCATGAGACCGCACCGGCCTCGTACGGCTGGGCCACGGTGGCCGGCTCCAACACCAACACCATGTTCGATGTGGTGCGCGATAACCCGGCCGACAGTCACCCCCTGCTGGAAGGCTGGATCCAGCGCGACCTGGCCGTGGAGCTGTTCCGCGCGGCCGGCCAGGATTTCGAGGCACTGAAGAAAAAGGCGCAGCAGCGCGACTTCACGCCGGTCACGCTGACCGGCGCCAGCCTGGACGCGAAGTATGCGGTGAAGACCGAAGTGATCACCTCGCACAACGTGGCGGCGCGGCTGGAAGGCAGCAGCCACCCGGACGAGACCGTGATCTACAGCGCCCACTGGGACCACATCGGCGTGGGCGAGCCCGATGCCCGCGGCGACCGCATCTTCAACGGTGCGCTGGACAATGCCAGTGGCACCGCTTCGCTGATCGAACTGGCCCGTGGCTTCGCCAAGGGCAAGCAGCCGCAGCGCTCGCTGCTGTTCCTGGCGGTCACCGCCGAAGAAAAGGGCCTGCTGGGTTCGGAGTACTACGCGACCCATCCGTTGTATCCGCTGGAGAAGACCGTGGCGGTGATCAACATGGATGGCATGGCGCCGTTCGGCCCCTCGCGCGACTTCGGCATCTACGGTGCCGCGCGCTTCGAGCTGCTGGACCAGCTGAAAGAGGTGGCCAAGGGCTGGGACATCCGCTATACGCCCGATCCGAAGCCGGAAGCGGGCCTGTTCTTCCGCTCTGACCATTTCCCGTTCGCCAAGCGCGGCGTGCCGGCGCTGTCCTGGTCGGCCGGACAGGACTGGGTGGACGGGGGCGTGGCTGCTGGCAGGAAGGCGTCGGAGGACTACACCGCCAAGCGCTACCACCAGCAGGGCGACGAGTGGCAGCCGGACTGGGTGTTCGCCGGCGCCGCCCGCGACCTGGAGGTGCTGTACACCCTGGGCAACCAGCTGGCGAACTCGCGCAGCTGGCCGAACTGGAGCAAGGACGAGTCGTTCCGCGCCGTGCGTGACGAAAGCGCGGGGCAGCGGAAGTAAGGGAAGGCGGGGCGCTGCCCCGCCCCCCGGTAGCGCCGGGCCACGCCCGGCGTTTCCGGGAGGGGTTCCATCGCGCCTTTCCCGCACTTCGTCGCAGGCCGCTTGTCTGCCCGGCAGGCCGCCCTATGCTCGGCTTACCCCTTTCACCAAGGCGCCGCCGTGTTCGCCAGCCTCACTCTCATTTTCCGTCATCTGCTGGCCTGGGCCGCGGCGCTGGTCGTGGCCGGCATGGTCTGGAGCGGCATCTTCAGCGGCATGAACGATGGCCCGGGCTGGATCTTCGGCCTGCTGGCGATGTTCCTGATGATTACCGCGCTGGGCAGTGCGATCAGCCATGTGCGCCGGGTCTGGCTGGTGGCCGGGCGCCTGGACGCGAGCACGCTGTCCGGGCGCCAGCGTCGGCAGGTGGAGCTGCCGATGGATGCCGGCCAGGCCTTTGCCGTGGTCGAGGCGGCCGTGGCCGAGCTGCCCCGGGTGGAGGACGTGGAAAGCGCGGCCGGCAGCCTGCAGGTGCGCGCCTACGTGCGCCGCGTCGACCCCTGGAACGGCCGCCAGCCCTCGCGCTGGAACCTGCCCGCGCGGCTGGCGATCAAGCGCAACGGTGTGCTGGCTACGGTCACGCCCGGGCAGGGCACCAGTACCGTCACCCTGCTGTTCGAGCCCGATGCGGGCTGGTGGGCCGATCTGCTGGCGCTGGACGAAGGCAGCAACTACGAGAATGCCGAAGCGGTCACCCGTGCGATCAGCCGTCGGGTGGCCGACCAGCGCCGCACCGAGCAGGCCGCGGCGGAGCAGACCCAGGTGGAAAAGGAGCTGTCGGTGGCGCGCCTGAACCTGCTGCACGCGCAGGTCGAGCCGCACTTCCTGTACAACACGCTGGCCAATGCCCAGGTGCTGACCCGCACCGATCCGGCGCGGGCCGAGCAGATGCTGGGGCACCTGATCCAGTACCTGCGCAGTTCGTTGCCGCAGGTGGACGAATCGATGTCGACCCTCGGCGTGGAGCTGGAGCGTACCCGCGCGTACCTAGAGATCCTGCGGATCCGCATGGGCGCAAGGCTGGCGGTGGAGGTGCAGGTGCCGCCGGAACTGCATGCGGTGAAGCTGCCGGCGATGGCGCTGCAGACGCTGGTCGAGAACGCGATCAAGCACGGCCTGGAGCCCAAGCCCGGAGGTGGAACGATCTGGATCCTGGCGCGCGGCTTCGACGACCACGTGACGGTGACCGTGGCCGATGATGGGCTGGGCTTCGGCCAGGGCACCACCAGTGGCACCGGCATCGGCCTGAAGAACCTGCGCGAGCGGCTGCGCCTGACCTGCGGCGAGCAGTCCGGCGTAGCGATCGTCGCCAATTTCCCCAGCGGCGTTGCTGCGACCATGACATTGCCGCCATCCAGCAAGGAGCGCAGCCATGCCGCTTGAAGCCCTGATTGCCGAGGACGAGGAACTGCTGCGGCAGTCGCTGGTGGACCAGCTGCGCCGGCTGTGGCCGGAGCTGAAGCTGGTGGCCGAGTGCGAAGACGGCGCCAGTGCACTGGAGCAGCTGGCCGAGAAGCAGCCGGACATCGCGTTCCTCGACATCCGCATGCCGGGCATCACCGGCATCGAGGTCGCGCGTGCACTGTCCGAGCTCAGCCCGCGCACGCAGGTGGTGTTCGTCACCGCCTATGACCAGTACGCCATCGATGCCTTCGAACAGGGTGCGATGGACTACCTGCTCAAGCCGGTCAGCGATGAGCGCCTGCTGGCCACGCGCGAGCGCCTCCTGGCGCGGTTGCCCTCCACGCGCCACGATGATGCGGTGCTGGAACGCCTTCTGCAGCGTCTGGGACCGGGACAGAACGGTGACCGCCCGCCGCTGGCGTGGATCACCGCCAGCAATGGCCGCGAGACCCAGCTGATCATGCTGGAGGACGTGGTCTACTTCCGCGCGGACAACAAGTACACCACCGTGATCACCGCCGCCGGCGAGAGCCTGCTGCGCACCCCGCTGCGCGAACTGCTGGAAGTGCTCGATCCGCAGCACTTCCGCCAGATCCACCGCTCGACCATCGTCAACATGAAATCGGTCGCTGCGGTCAGCCGCGACGATACCGGGCGCGGTGTGCTGCGCCTGCGCCAGCGGCCGGAGACGCTGGTGGTGAGCCAGCCCTTCATGAGCCTGTTCCGCGGCATGTAGCCGCGACGTTGCATCTGCCCCGAGGAATGACCATGCCCCGTCTGCTGCTTGTGTGTGCTGTGCTGCTGGCACTGGCCGGCTGCGAAAAATCCAGTAATTCCTCGATTACCCGCGCGCGCGCCAACGGCGTGGACACGCTGTACAGCAAGGGCACCGTCGTCGATGGCCAGGCGCGGTTCCAATGCATCGCCAGCAGCAGTGGCCGGTGCCACTATCTCGTGCTGGATCCGGCCTGCAGCACCGAGGCCACCTGCGCCACGCCGCCCCTGCGGCGTTTTTCGGTGGCCGTAGGCCAAACCGAAACCATGCGAGGCCTGCCCGAGGGCTTCCAGCAATGCGTCAGCCAGGACCCGATAGAACAATGCCACCGTGAGTGATCACGGTGGCATTGTGGACCCCCCCGTTTTCCGCAAGGGTCAGTAGGCAGGCTGCAGTGTCAGTTCGTGATGGTGTTCGGTTTCGCCTACATGGTTCAGCCGGCCGACCAGTTCGGAGTGCTGCTTCATCCGTCCGATCTCGGTCATGATGCGGATGTCCTCATGGCGCAGCTCGCGCCTGGCGGTGACCGCCTGCTTGTAGTCCAGCACTTCCGGGTAGTGCTCGGCCAGGTCCAGCGCCTCGGCCACATGCTCGACACTGTCGGCCTTGGAACTGATGCGGGCCCGGCTGTTGAAGGCTTTCATCCAGCGCTCGAAGCCGGCCTGCTGGTCGAACATGTTGGCCATGAACCAGATCACGAACAGGATCGAGACCCATGAGCCGAACACGATCACCACGCGGGTGAAGGTGATATGGAAGTCGTCACGCCACAGGTAGTTGGCGATCAGGCCCAGAATCACCAGCGACGCCGCCTGCCAGCCGATGATGGAGGCGATCAGCCACTGGCACTTGGCCTGGGCCAGCACCGCCACTTCATCACGGATCTGCTGCTCGCTGAGATTGCGCCAGTGCGCGACCTGTTTGTCGAACGGGCTGCTGTAGAGCTCGTTGTCGCGAAGCAGAATTCCCAAACCCTTGAACAAAGCAATCATGGCTGGCTCCTTGTGGAACGTGCGTCGATCAGCGTTGGACGGTGTGGCGGGTTCAGTTCTAGCACTTCCAGCGAGCGGTGCAATGGGCGGAACGCCAAGCGGCGTAAGGGTCTTGTCCGGCCGGGTGAAGTTTTGTGCGGTGCAGCATAGTGCCCGCAGCCTGCGACAGGATGTCGCAGGGTGAAACGTGCTGCGGGCGCACATGAAACCGGGGATGAGCAGGACTCCCGGAGATCGGCCTCGTCTTCGGCCTGAATCGGCACCGACCGCGCAGCCCGCCGCGCCGGTGCAGATGAAAACGGGCGCCTCGCGGCGCCCGTTTCCCTCATCTCACCAGACTTTGACCCGCTTGTCGGGGGCCAGGTACAGCTTCTGGCCCTCCTTCACCTCGAACGCCGGGTACCAGGCGTCGATGTTGCGCACGGTGAGCGCGCGGAACTGGCCCGGCGCGTGCACGTCGGTCAGCAGCGAATTGCGCAGCGCCTGCTCGCGGCTCTTGCTGCGCCATGCCTGGGCGAAGCCGAGGAAGAAGCGCTGGTCCGGGGTGAAGCCTTCCAGGGTCTGGCCCGGCTTGCCCTGCAGCGACAGCTGGTAGGCGTCGTAGGCCGTTCCCAGACCGGCGACGTCGGCGATGTTCTCGCCCAGCGTCAGCTTGCCGTTGACGTGCACGCCGGGGAACGGCTCGTAACTGCTGAACTGGGCCGCGAGCGCGTCGCCGGCGGCGTTGAACTGCTTCAGGTCCTCGGCGGTCCACCAGTTGTGCAGCTTGCCGGTCTCGTCGAACAGCGCGCCGGCATTGTCGAACCCGTGGCTGATCTCATGGCCGATCACCGCACCGATCGCACCGTAGTTCACCGCATCATCGGCGGCCCCATCGAAGAACGGCGGCTGCAGGATCGCGGCCGGGAACACCAGGCGGTTCTCCAGCGGCACGTTCATCGCGTTGATGGTCTGCGGCAGCATCGCCCACTCACCGTGGTCGACCGGCTTGCCCAGCTTGGCGATGTTGCGCTGGTACTCGAACAGTTCGGCGCGCTGTGCATTGCCCAGCGGATCGTCGCGGCGGATTTCCAGACCGCTGTAATCGCGCCATTTTTCCGGATACCCCATGCCCACGGTCAGGCCGGCCACCTTTGCCTTGGCGCTGGCCTTGGTCTGCGGCGACATCCACGACAGCGCGTCGATGCGCCTGGCGAACGCGGCGATGATGTTCTTCGCCATTTCGTCCGCGCGCTCCTTGGTCCTGGCGTCGAAGTGCTTCTCGACATAGCGCTTGCCGATGGCCTCACCGACGGCGTGGTTGGCATCATCCACCGCGCGCTTCCAGCGATCGCTCTGCTGCGGCGTGCCGCTCAGCGCGGTGCCGTGGAAGGCGAAGCGGGCATCGGCGAACTTCTTCGGCAGGTACGCTGCGGCGCGATCCAGCGCATGGAAGGCCAGGTAATCCTTCCAGACCTCCAGCGGCTCGGTGGCCACCAGCCTGGACAGGCCGGCCACCGCCCTGGGCTGCCAGACGATGAAGTCCTGCTGCTTGCCCAGTGCTGCGGCATCGAGGAAAGCGGTCCAGTCCATGCCCGGGGCCTTGGCGTTGAAGTCAGCCTGGGTCCAGGGGTTGGCACCCTTGGTCACGTCGTTGGTTTCTTCCTGGGTGGCGTGCGCCTGCGCGATCTTCGTTTCCAGCGCAACGATGCGCTGCGCCTTGCCGGCCGGGTCGGCGCTGCCGGCCAGCTGCAGGAGCTGCGCGATATAGGCCTGGTACTGCTTGCGCAGTTCGGCCATGCGGCCGTCGCCCAGATAGAAGTCGCGGTCGGGCATGCCAAGTCCGCCCTGTACCAGATACGGCGCGGTGCGGTCAGGCTGCAGCAGATCGACCGAGACCCACAGGCCGAACAGGCGGTCGGTGTAGAAGTTGGTGGCATTGAGCAGGTCGACATCGGCGCGCATGTCGCCGCCCAGCGCGCGGGCCAGGCCGGCCTTGTCAGTGATCGCTTCGATCGCCTTCAGCTGCGGCTGCACCGGCGCGATACCCCGCTGCTCGATGCCGGCCTCATCCATGAACGCGGCGTAGTAATCGCCGATCAGCTTGTCCTCGCCGCTGGCCTGGGCATTGCCGGCAGCGCCTTCGAGGATGGCGCGGGTGTCGGCCTGGGTCTTCTCCGCGATGACGTTGAAGCTGCCGAAGCGCGAGCGGTCGGCGGGGATCTGGGTGTTCTTCACCCAGGTGCCATTGGCGAAGCCGAAGAAATCGTCGCCGGCGGCGATGCTGCGATCCATGCCGCTGGCATCGAAGCCGAAGCTGCCCAGCATCGGCTTGGCGGCTGCGGGGGCGGATGCGGCCGGCGCGGCGGTACTGGCCGCCGGATCGGCGGCGCGGTCGCAGGCGGCCAGGGACAGGCTGGCAGCAATGGCCAGTGCCAGGGTGGGACGGCGCAGCTTGGACATGGACTTCTCTTGCGGCGGGAAAACGCCAAGTCTAATCCGCTCCGATGCGATGGGTCGCACCGTTGTGGCGCAAGGCTGTGCAGGATCTGGCTGAACACGGTGCGGCGATCTTCACGCCGTCACCGCCGTGGTGCATGCTGCATGCCGGACCCCTGCGCGGACGCAGGCAGGTGACCCGGCGTGGCGGGCCCGGCGGTCAAGAATGGCAGTCGCCGGCCGCTGAGGTCGGGGATGTGGAGGAATCGTTCGCGCATGAAGCCAGCCCACTGGACAGGGAACACCCACCGATGCCCGCGCTGAAACGCGCGTTGGCCCGGCCACTGCGCGCCATCACCTGGGGCGGGGTGGTGCTGGGCGTGCTGCTGGTGGCCGGTCTGGCGATGATGCTGGTCAATGACCATCATCGGCGGTTGGAAGCGGCGCAGCGGCAGAGCCGGGCACTGGCGGTCGGCAGCGAGCGCCTGCTGGCATTGCAGCTGCGCAACCTGGAGCGGGCCATGGGTGGCATTTCCGCCGACGCCGCCGAGCTGTTCCGGAGCGTGCCGGCACAGGCACCGCGGCTGCTCGATGCGGCCGTGGCCGGCGTGCTGCAACGGCACGCCGAGCTGCACAGCATCGTGGTGCTCGACAGCTACGGACGTGCGCTGACCGCGGGCCAGGGCGACCTGCAGCTGCCCCTGTGGACCGATCCGCAACGGCGAGGGCCTGGCAGTGCGCTGTACATCGGGCCGCCGCAGCGGGACAGCGATGATGGCTGGGTGGTGCCGCTGGCGCTGCCGCTGGACGACGACCGCTGGCTGCTGGCGCGCCTGCGCTGCGGCGAACTGCAGCGCATCATCGGCGGGCTGGACGTGGGCCCGAACGGCCTGGTGTCGATCAGTGATGCCGAAGGCTACATGTTGGCGCGCGTGCCTGATCCACATGGCACGGTCGGCCACCGCTACGACCTGCCCGGGCGCGATCTGCTCGGCAGACAGGCGGTGATCGAACTGGGGAACGTGCCCGGCGTGGTCGACGGCGTGCCGCGCATCACCACCATCAGTACGCTGGAGCGCAACCCGCTGGCGGTGCAGGTGGGCCTGGCCGAAAAGGACGTGCTGGCGCCGTGGTGGCCCTACCTGCAGGCATCGGTGGCCATCGTGCTGGTCTATGTGGCCGTGCTGCTGGTGCTGTTGTTCGCCGTCCGGCGAACGATCCGCCGGCAGCAATCGATGGCCGAGGAACTGCAGGCCGGCAACGCGGAACTGCGGCTGGCCCACCAGGTCGGGCGGGTCTGCACCTGGTACGTCGATGAGGATGCTGCACTGCTGCGCTGGTCACCGCTGGCACGCGAGATCTTCGGCGTGCAGACCGACGCGCTGCCGGTGGCCGATTTCTTTGCCCGGGTGCACCGCGATGATGCCGCACGGCTGCAGAAGGCGTTTGACCAGGCATTTGCCGGCAACGCGGTGATGGATGAGGTATTCCGCCTGGTGCTGCCGGGTGGCGCGGTGCGCTGGGTCGGCGCGCGGGGCCAGCGCGTGCCGGTGGCCGATCGCCAGCGGCGCATGATCGGCGCGCTCACCGATCTCAGCGAGCGGTATCAGGCCCGTGAACAGATGAACCAGGTCGAACGGCGCTTCCGCCTGCTGTTCGACCGCAATCCTGCGCCGTTCTGGGTGTTCGATCCGGACACGCTGCGCTTCATCGAGGTCAATGATGCGGCCGTGCGGCAGTACGGCTACAGCCGTGAGGAATTCCTCACCATGAGCATCCTCGACATCCGGCCGCGGGAAGGGTGGGACGAGGTCAAGGGAGCCATCGCGCGGGCGCGCGTGGGCGACCTTCCCGATGCCGCGGTGCGCCTGCACCGGCGCAAGGATGGCAGTGTGTTCGAAGTGCGCGCGCACCTGTCCCGGCTGGATTTCGATGGCCAGCCGGCCTGCCTGGTCCTGGCCGAGGATGTCAGCGAGCGGATGGCCTATGAGCGCGACCTGGCTTACCAGGCGCGGCACAACCCGGCGACCGGGCTGCTCAACGTGCGCGCGCTGACCGAGCAGCTGGATGCCCAGGCGGAGGGCTATACCATCGCCTTCGTGCAGCTGCGTGGCCTGCAGCTGGTGGCCGACACGCTGGGCCGCGAGATCGGCGATGCGGTGCTGCAGTCGATGGCCTCGCGCCTGGGTGTGCTGGCGGCCCGTTACGGCGCGCTGGCCTTCCAGCCGGCGGAAGATTTCGTGTTCGCCATCGGCGCCGCGCATGACACCCGGTGCGTACTCGACGATCTGCTGCAGATCGTGTCGGCACCGATGCGTGGCAAGGATTCGCTGCACCAGTTCGAGCCGCGCATCGGCGTGGCGGTGCACACGGCAGATGATGGCCACAGCGCCGAGCAGGTGATCGGCATGGCGGCACAGGCGGCGCATGCCGCGCGTGCCGAAGGAGACGTGGTGGCCTGGTTCGACGCTGCGGTCACCACGCGCCTGGCTGATCGCCTGCGCCTGGCCGGGCGCATCCATGCGGCGATCGACAGTGAGTTCCAGCTGTACTTCCAGCCGATCCGCCACGCCAGCGACGGCAGTCCGGCGGCACTGGAGGCATTGCTGCGCTGGCCGCAGGCCGATGGCAGCTTCATTCCTCCCAACGAGTTCATCCAGCTGTGCGAGGACACCGGTCTGATCCTGGCCCTGGGGCGCTGGGTGATCCGTGCGGCGGCGCAGGCGCAGCGGCGCCTGGTGGAGGCGGGTTGGGGCGATCTGCCGATCGCGGTGAACGTGTCGGCCGTACAGTTCTTCAACAGCGACCTGGTGGCCGAGTTCACCCGTGCCCAGCAGGACTTCGGCCTGGCCCGCGGCGCGCTGCATGTGGAGCTGACCGAGAGCAGCCTGATGCGCAAGCCGGCGCAGGCGATGCAGACCATGCAGCGCCTGCACGAGCAGGGCATCTGCGTGTCGCTGGATGATTTCGGTACCGGCTACTCCAGCATGTCCTACCTGCAGCACCTGCCGCTGGACATCCTCAAGATCGACCGCAGCTTCGTCGCCGACGTGGAGACCAATCCGCGCAACGCATCGATCTGCAGGGCGCTGCTGTCGCTGGGCCACAGCATGGGCCTGACCATCATTGCCGAAGGCGTGGAAACGCCGGGGCAGCTCGACTGGCTGGCCGCGCACGGCTGCGACCAGGTGCAGGGCTACCTGCTGGGACGTCCGGCCCCTCTGGAGCGGATCATCGGCATGCTGGACGAGGTCGCTGTCTAGCCCATGTTGCGGCTCGCCGGGCACGGCCTTGCGCCCGCGTGTCACGGGTGTTGTCCGGTGGCGCGGTCAGATCCCGGCCTCCACCAGATAGTCGATGAAGCTGCGCACCTTCGGCGCCAGGTGGCTGCGGCTGGTGTAGACGGCGAAGATGCCGATCGGCGCCGCTTCCCAGTCCGGCAGGATGCGCACCAGGCGGCCGTCGGCCAGTGCCTCCTGGAGCAGGAAATCCGGTTGCAGGATCACGCCCATGCCAGCAATGGCCGCCTCGCGAAGCACGTCGCCGTTGTTGGCGCGCAGCACGCTGTTCACCGTGACCTGGACATCGCCTCCGGGGCCGTGCAGTGGCCACTGGTCGCCGCCGGCCCAGTAGCTGTAGCCCAGGCATGCGTGATCCTGCAGTGCCTGCGGCGTGGCCGGCGTGCCGTGCGCAGCCAGGTAGGAGGGCGCCGCGCACAGGCTGATCCGCGATTCGCCCAGGCGACGCGCGATCAACGTGGGCCCGGGCTCGCGGGTGATGCGGATGGCCACGTCGTAGCCTTCTTCGACCATGTCCACCAGGCGGTCGGACAGGGCCAGGTCCAGTTCCACCTGCGGGAACCGCTCGCGGAAGCCGGCCAGCAGCGGGCCGAGACGGGCGATGCCCCAGCTGACCGGCGCATTGATGCGCAGCAGGCCGGACGGTTCCAGTGCCTGTGCGCCGATGCTGGCCTCCAGTGCGTCGAACTCCGCCAGCAGGCGCACGCACTGCGCGTAGTACGCGGCGCCGGCACTGGTGGGGCTGACCCGGCGCGTGGTGCGGTGGAGCAGCCGCGTCGACAGGCGCTTCTCCAGCGCCGCAACCTGCCGGGTGACGCCGGCGGTGGACATATCCAATGCCTGGGCGGCCGCACTGAAGCCATTGCGCTCGACCACGGCCACGAACACACGCATGGCGTCCAAAGTGTCCATTGTTGCGCCTTATGAAATAAATACGGTCGAATCATCGTATTTATCGGCATCGGTCGGCGCAATAAGCTGTGCTTCTTCCCTTTCGAGGCCCCGCCATGACGACCTCTGCCGCTTCCGCTCCGCCGCTGGCGCCCTATGGCGCGACGCTGTTGCGCCTGGCCCTCGGCGTCTTGTTCCTGATCCACGGGCTGACCAAGCTGCTGGTGTTCACCCCGGCCGGCACCGCGGCGTTCTTCGAGTCGCTCGGTCTGCCGGGTGTGCTGGGTTACCTCACTCTTGCGGCAGAACTGGTGATTTCCGCAGCCCTGCTGCTCGGTATCTACGCGCGCTGGGTCGGGCTGGCCGGTGTGCCCCTGTTGCTGGGCACCATCGTCACCGTGCACGGCGCGAACGGCTTCGGCTTTGCCAATGCCGGCGGTGGCTGGGAGTACCCGGCCTTCTGGGCGCTGGCGCTGGTGGTGCTGTTCCTGGTCGGTGACGGTCGCTGGACCCTGCGTTCGCGTTGAGCGCTGGCTGATACTGCAAACGGAGAATTCCATGTCCCGCCTGCCTTCGCTGTACATCTCGCACGGTTCCCCGATGACGGCGCTGCAGCCGGGCGAGGTGGGCGTGCGCCTGGCCGAACTGGCCCGCGACCTGCCCACGCCGCGCGCCATCGTCATCGCCTCGGCCCACTGGCTGGGGCGGCAGCCGTTGGTCGGCGGCCACCCACAACCGCCGACCCTCCATGACTTCGGCGGCTTCCCGCGCGCGCTGTTTGAACTGCAGTACCCGGCACCGGGCGATCCGGCGCTGGCCGAAGACGTAGCCGGGCGCATCGCCGCGGCGGGCCTGCCGGTGGCCATCGATACCCAGCGTGGTCTCGACCACGGCGCCTGGGTGCCGCTGCGCCTGCTGCGTCCGCAGGCCGACATTCCCGTGGTGCCGGTATCGATCCAGCCGTTGCTGGGGCCTGCGCACCAGTTTGCGCTGGGCCGCGCGCTGGCACCTCTGCGCGAGCAGGGCGTGCTGCTGGTCGGCTCGGGCAGCATCACCCACAACCTGCACGACTGGGGCGACTACCAGGACGGCAAGGAAGCGCCCTATGTGCGGCCGTTCATCGAGTGGGTGGAGCAGCGGCTGGCGGCCGATGACCGCCCGGCGCTGTTGGACTACCGCCGGCAGGCACCGTTCGCCGAACGCGCCCATCCCACCGATGAACACCTGTTGCCGCTGTTCTTTGCGATGGGTGCGGCCGGTGCCGACCGCTTCGGCGCACGTCGCATCGATGCCGGCGTCGATGGCGGCTTCCTGGCGATGGACATCTACCGCTTCGACGGGGCATGAGCCGGTGCTGACGCAGCGTCGCCGCGGTTGTCGCAGCCGTGGTCGCCTGTGGTAGTTTTTTCCGGGTTTCCGGCGCTGGCTTCATGCCCCCCCACGCGCCGCTTCCTGGAAGAAGCATGCATACCATTGAAGTCGTGCTGGCGATGCTGGTGGCGGTCGTCGCCAGCGGATACCTCGTCCGCGTCCTGCCGTTCTCACTGCCGCTGCCACTGGTGCAGATCGGTCTGGGCGCGGTCATTGCGGGCGTGTTCAACCGCGGCCATGCGCTGGAGCCGGAAGTGTTCTTCCTGCTGTTCCTGCCGCCCCTGCTGTTCCTTGACGGCTGGCGCATCCCCAAGCAGGGCCTGTTCCGCGACAAGGGCGCGATTCTCGAGCTGGCGTTCGGCCTGGTGGTGTTCACCGTCATCGGCGCCGGCCTGCTGATCCACTGGATGATCCCGGTGATGCCGCTGGCGGTGTGCTTCGCGCTGGCGGCGATTGTTTCGCCGACCGATCCGGTGGCCGTTGGAGCGATCGCCTCCAAGGCCCCCATTCCCAAGCGGCTGATGCACATCCTCGAGGGCGAATCACTGCTCAACGACGCCTCCGGTCTGGTCTGCTTCCGCTTCGCGGTGGCGGCGGTGATGACCGGTACCTTCTCGCTGGCCACCGCTTCGCTGACCTTCCTGTGGGTGGCGGTGGCGGGCCTGGCGGTGGGCGTGGCGGTGACGCTGGGCGTGTCGACCTTCCAGCGTTGGTTGTGGCGCCGTTTCGGTGAAGAGCCGGGTGCGGCGATGCTGGTCAACCTGCTGATCCCGTTCGCGGCCTACCTGCTGGCCGAAGAGATCAATGCCTCGGGCATCCTCGCGGCGGTCGCGGCCGGCATCTCGATGAGCTACGTGGAAATGACCGGCCGTGTTTCCGGCAGCATGCGCGTGCAGCGCGCGGGCGTGTGGAACATGCTGCAGTTCAGCTTCAACGGCATCATGTTCGTGCTGCTGGGCGAGCAGTTGCCGGGCATCGTCGAGCGTGCAACCACCACGAT
The DNA here is from genome assembly GCF_056757995.1 of Stenotrophomonas sp. STEN147. Classification (NCBI taxonomy): domain Bacteria; kingdom Pseudomonadati; phylum Pseudomonadota; class Gammaproteobacteria; order Lysobacterales; family Lysobacteraceae; genus Stenotrophomonas; species Stenotrophomonas sp. STEN147. The sequence goes on along the minus strand of NZ_JBRRCG010000010.1, from coordinate 42,461 downwards.
GAACGAGACCGGTCACCAGAGCGCGTGGTGGCTGCTGGTGTACGTGCTGGTGATCAATGCCAGCCTGATCGCCCTGCGCCTGCTGTGGGTGTGGCTGTCACTGCGCTGGAACCTGCTGCGTGCGCGTCGGCGTGGCCTGGAGCGGGGCGAGGCGCCGAACTGGCGCATCGTGGTGGCCACCTCGGTGGCGGGCGTGCGTGGTGCGATCACCCTGGCCGGCGTGCTGACGCTGCCACTGTTCCTGCCCGATGGCAGTCCGTTCCCCGCACGCGACCTGGTGATCTTCCTGGCGGCAGCGGTGATCCTGTTCTCGCTGGTCGGCGCCAGCGTGGCGCTGCCGCAGCTGCTGAAGGGCCTGCAGTTGCCGGCCGACTCCGGTGAGCGCAAGGAAGAGGATCTGGCCCGCCGGTTGTCCTCGAAGGCGGCGCTGGCCGGGGTGGAGCGCAAGCGGCAGCAGCTGGTGCTGAACCAGAACACCGAGAACGTGCAGTTGTACAACGACGCGGCCTCGCGGGTCAGCCTGCTGTACCAGCGGCACCTGGATCGCGAGAACCCGGACGTGGATCCGGAGAAGGTGAAGCGGATGGAGGAGGGCTATCGCCAGCTGCGCAGCGCCGGCCTCACTGCCGAGCGCGAGGAACTGTTCCGCCTCACCCGGCGCGGCGTGATCTCCGACGAGATCTCGCGGCGCCTGATCCGCAACCTGGATCTGCTGGAGTCGCGCAAGCGCGAGTGACCGGCCCTGTGCATCGGGGTCGGATCCCTTTCCCGCGGAAAGGGATCTGACCCCGGGCTCCGTCAGGCCGGCTTCTGGTCGAGGAAGTAGGCCTCGACCTTGCCTTTGACCTTGATCGTCATCGGGTTGCCGCGACGGTCACGGGCCTTGCCGGCCTGCACGCGGATCCAGCCTTCGCTGACCGAGTATTCCTCGACGTTGTCGCGCTCGACGTCGTTGAAGCGCACGCCGACGCCGCGCTCCAGCGCCTGCGCATCATGGAAGGGGCTGGCCGGATTGATCGCCAGGTGGTCGGGAGGGGTATCGCTCATCGCTGCATTCACAGTGACGGCCACCAAGGCCGGCTTCAGCGATACAGGATAAACCGTAGAATGCCGGCCTGCCCCGAGGAGTTCCCGCCATGCCCGACAACAGCGATTACTTCGACTTCGAGGAGGACGTCCATGATTTCGATGAGGATGGCTTCGAAGCGCGGGTCTGGAACCTGCTGGTACTGATCAACCCGGGCGACGAGGAGCTGGCGCTGCAGCAGTTCAACCGCTGGCGCGAGCTGCTGGCCGAAGCCGGCGAACCGCTGGAAGCAGACGCCGATTGGCTGCCGCCACTGCTGTCCGCGATCGGCTGGCAATCCGGCTTCGAGGTGGAGCGGGATGACCTGGAAACGCTGATATCGGCGGTGAACGAGCTGTCCGCGCGCTTCAACCTGCAGCTTGACTGGGGCGGTGACCTGGACGATGAGGATTTCACCGAAGACCTGGATGGCGTGCAGCTGATGTCCACCGCCTTCGACCGCCTGCGCGAGCACAACTACACGCTGTGGAGCGTGGATGCCGGCAGCGCGGGTTTCACCGGCTGGATGGCACTGACCCGTGACGACGACGCCATGCTGGCGCTGTGCTCGCTGCTGAACGTGGAAATCCGCCTGGGCAGCGACCCGTTCTGAGCGTCATCCCGGTTCGCCGGGCATGGCCCGGCGCTACCCCATCCCGGCACGCAAGGTAACGCCGGGCCATGCCCGGCGGAGGCACACGCATCCAGCACGCCAGGTAGCGCCGGGCCATGCCCGGCGGAGGCACACGTATCCGGCACGCAAGGTAGCGCCGGGCCATGCCCGGCGGAGGCACACGCATCCAGCACGCAAGGTAGCGCGGGCCATGCCCGGCGGGGGCACACGTATCCGGCACGCAAGGTAGCGCCGGGCCATGCCCGGCGGGGGGGGGGCACTGCGGCCTACGGCCGGTACTGTGCCCGCGCGTTGGCGATCACCGCTTTCACCTGTGCGCGGTCCGTGTGCCGTGAAATCGCCACGGCACCCAGTGCGATCGCCTGTGCGCGCAGCTCGGTGGTGACGTCGTAGTGCGCGCCGCTGGCCTTGTTCTGGAAGGCCCGGCGGGGGATGCCGAGCTGCGCCGCCATGGCGTGCAGCTCGGCCAGGGTGTCGGCCATCAGATGCGCCCAGCGCTGGTCGCGCCAGGCATGCACTGCGTCATCGACGTAGACCGTCACCGCCGCGGCCGGATCAGGCCTGCGGCTTGCCGTCAGCGTCGGCAGCCGGAGCAGCGTCGGCGTCAGCGGTACCTTCGGCAGCGCTGGCTTCTTCGGCCACATCGCCTTCAGCGGTCTCACCCTCAGCTTCCACGCCTTCGAATTCGGCGACCAGCGCGTCCAGGTACTCGTCGGCGGTCTGGCCCGCTTCGGCGGCCAAGGTATCCAGCAGCTTCTGCAGCAGTTCGGAATACTCCAGGCTGACCTTGCGGCCTTCCTTCTCCTGCACGTTGGCCAGGTGCTTGAGCATGGCCAGCATCGGCACCGGGTTCTCGGCATTGCCCATGGTCTGACCGCCGATGGCCAGCAGCCACTCGCGACCCTGCAGGCCGATGGCGGCGACCACCTGGCCGTCCTCGCTGGTCAGCACGGCGTGGTTCTGCACCTGCTGCTGGGCGTTCAGACGGAGGAACGGGCGCTTGGCCTGCTGCTTCTTGCGCTGGTCGCGCTTGGCCTTGGAAGACTTGGACATCGGGGGTGTCACCTGAAAACGGAAAGACCCCCATTGTACCGGTAGCGCCGGGCCATGCCCCTGGTGGGCGCGGACCTTGGTCCGCATGCTTTCCCGGATGCGCGGACCAAGGTCCGCACCCACCGTCTACTTTGCCTCACCCTGCGCCGCCTGTACGTCCGCATCGATGACCGGCGCCGACAGACCCACCTGTGGACCGGCGCCGGCCAGCGCGGCCTGCTCGGCGGCGCGGGTCATCACCACGATGCTGATGCGGCGGTTGATCGGGTTCTGCGGGTCGGCCCGGTCGAACAGCACCGACGAGGACAGGCCGACCACGCGGGTGATCTTGCTGTCCTCCAGTCCGCCATCGATCAGGGCGCGGCGGGCCGCATTGGCGCGGTCGGCGCTCAGTTCCCAGTTGCCGTAGCCGCGGGCGGCGGTGTAGGCGGTGATGTCGGTGTGGCCGGTCAGGCTGATCCGGTTCGGCACGTGGTTCAGGTACTCGGCCAGCTCATGCAGGATCTGCTGCGTGTAGGGCTTGAGCGTGGCACTGCCGAGGTCGAACATGGGCCGGTTCTGCTTGTCCACGATCTGGATGCGCAGGCCTTCCGGGGTCAGGTCCAGCAGCAGCTGGTCCTTGAACGGCTCCAGCGCCTGGCTGCGGCTGATCGCTTCCTGCAGTTCCTTCATCAGCTGTTCCAGCTGCTGCTTGTCGCGCTGCTGCTGATCCACCGGGTGCGGGACGGCTTCCTGCTGGTTCTGGAAGGGATCGTTGCTGCTGCCACGCGAGATGTCGGTGGCGCCGCCGAGCTTGATCATCGACGTGCTGGCACCGCCGGGCCCGGCCATGCCCGGGGCCGGCGTGGCGCTCTGGCCACTGAGCGGGCTGGGGTTGCGGAAATATTCGGAAATGGCCGCACGATCGTTCTTGCTGGTGGTGGCCATCAGCCACAGCACCAGGAAGAAGGCCATCATCGCGGTCACGAAGTCGGCATAGGCCACCTTCCACGAGCCGCCATGGTGGGCGGCATGGCCGGCCTTCCTGACCTTGCGGACGATGACGGTGGGTTTGCTCTCGGCCATGGCTTACTTGACCGTCTTCAGGTGCTGCTCGAAATCGGAGAAGGCCGGGCGCACGTTGGACGGCAACGTCTTGCGGGCGAATTCCAGCGCGATCTTCGGGTTGTAACCGCGCAGGCAGGCCAGCAGTGCGGTCTTCACCGATTCGTAGATGCGGCTGTCCTGCTCGGCACGTGCTTCCATCGCCGCTGCCATCGGGCCGACGAACCCGTAACCCAGCAGGATGCCCAGGAAGGTGCCGACCAGCGCACCGGCGACATGGCCGCCGACCTCGACGATGTCGCCACCGATCGAGCCCATGGTGATGACGATACCCAGCACCGCCGCGACGATGCCGAAACCGGGCAATCCGTCGGCCACCTTGGTCAGCACCTGCGAGGGGGCCATCGCTTCGGCGTGGTGCTTTTCCAGCTCCAGTTCGAGCAGCGGCTCCAGTTCATGCGGCTCGATGTTGCTGCCGATCATCAGGCGCAGGCAGTCGGTGATGAAATCGATCAGGTGGTGGTCGGCCTGCACCTTCGGATAGTTGCCGAACACGGCGCTCTCGGCCGGGCGTTCGACATGATCCTCCAGCGCCATGAAGCCTTCCCGGCGCGCCTTGTTGAGCAGTTCGTAGAGCAGGCTGAGGACGTCGATGTAGTCCTGCTGCTTGTAGCGCGGGCCCTTGAACACGCCGACGATGGCCTGCAGCGTCTGCTTGACCGTCTTGGCCGGGGTGCCGACCAGGAACGCCCCCAGTGCGGCACCGCCGATGATGACCAGTTCGTAGGGCTGCCAGAGAGCCCCCAGGCGGCCGTGGGCACCGAGGTAGCCCCCGATCACGCTGATGATGACGACCAGGAATCCAACGATGATGAGCATGGGGCAACGCAGGGAGGGGGGATATCTCCTTGTCGGCCCAGCCGGCGGATTTCTGAAGAGGGAATTCTGTGAAACCGGTCGGCGGGGGTGTTTCAGCCCGCCACGCCGCTTTCCGCACCGCCACGCTGCAACGGGTTGGGCCAGGCCTCGCCGTTGCCGGCAAACGAAAGTGAGACGGAGTTCAGGCAGTGGCGCTCATGGGTGGGCGGCGGCCCGTCCGGGAACACGTGGCCGAGGTGGCTGCCACAGCGGGCGCAGGTGATCTCGGTGCGGATCATGCCGTGGCTGGTATCACGGATCTCACGCACGTGTGCCGCGTCGTAGGGGGCGAAGAAGCTCGGCCAACCGGTGCCGGAATCGAACTTGGTGCTGGAGCGGAACAGGGGCAGCCCACACAGCCGGCAGCAGTAGACACCCTCACGCTTGTTGTCCAGGAACACGCCACAGAACGGTGCTTCGGTGCCGTGCTGCAGCAGCACGCGGCGTTCTTCGCTGCTGAGGCCGGCGACCAGGGTGTCGGTCTGGGAGGCGGTAGGGGGCGTCAGGTCGAAGGCACTCATGCTGGCTCTCCGTGGGGTCGATGGCCTGGGGATGCCTGCAGACGTGGGGGTGTGACCGCCGTCTTGCAAGTGTGAGCTGCGTTCATGGGCGGCACACGGGGGCAGGCGCATGGTGGGGAGGATTCCTGCTGGAGCGTGCCATGAAGACCCTTTCCATCTGGGTGCTGTCGGCTCTGCTGCCCCTGTCGGCACAGGCCCAGGTGCCCACCACATCGCCGACCACCACCCGCAGCACCACCACCGTGGCGCCAGCGCCGGTGACGCCGCCCCCACAGCCGGCAAGACCGCAGCCGCAGGTCCTGCCGTCACCGCAGCCAACGCAGCCGATCAAGTCCACCGGCCCGGCGCAGGTGGTGCCGACGCCGGCGCCGAAGCTGCCGGACAAGGTCTATGACCGCAACGGGCGCATCGTTCCCGGCGTCAAGCCGGTCGGCCCGAACCGTGTGTTCGACTCCCGTACCGGCCGTTATTACGACAGTGTGCCGGCCGGCAGTGGCCAGCAGGTCAAGCCATAGGGCAGGCCGCCACCGCCCGCGGCGGGGGGTGACCGCGCCGGCTGAACGCCTGAAAACGCAGTGCTGCCGCTCACGGCTTTTTCGCCTGTGATTAACCGCCGCAGGACCACCGTGGCCCTGCGCCGGCATCCCGCCGTCGCATGTCCTTCGTCCATTGGATCGCGATCATGAAGAACCCGCAGAACCGTCATCCCGGCAAGGAAGCGCAGAGCCATAAGCCGCAACAGCAGCAACAGCAGCAACAGCAGCAGATGGACCCGCAGCGGCCGCAGAAGGGCGGCAAACAGCAGGAAACACGTCAGCAGCAGGGCTCGATGAAGCACCCGCAGCAGCGCTGACGCCCCTGGAACAGGGCCGGAACCCGCAGCGCGGGCTCTGGCCCTTCATTCGGGGATCGGCAGGCTGAGCGTCTCCTTCACCTCTTCCATGACGATGTAGCTCTTCGATTCGCGCACATGTGGCAGGGTCAACAGGGTACTGCCCAGCAGTTTGCGGTAGGAGGCCATCTCGCTGATCCGCGCCTTCAGCAGGTAGTCGAAGTCGCCCGACACCAGATGGCACTCGAGCACGTTCGGCAGCTTCAGCGCCGCGCGCCGGAACTCCTCGAAGATGTCGCCGGACTTGTAGGCCAGGCTGATCTCCACGAACACCAGCAGGCTGGCCTTCAGGGCCGTGGGATCGAGGTGGGCGTGATAGCCGGTGATCACGCCCTCGCGCTCCAGCCGGCGCACGCGCTCGGTGCACGGGGTGGTCGACAGGCCCACGCGCTCGCCCAGCTCGGTAAAGGAAATGCGGCCTTCGGCCTGGAGGATGCGCAGGATCCTGCGGTCGATCTTGTCCAGTTCACGGGGGCGGGCGGCCATGGGCGTCAACCTGGGGAAGTGAATCACGGGGAAACATCTTGCCCGCAGCGTGAAAAACAGGCAAATCGCCTGGGAATGGAAGAATATACTTCCCCGATTATGGCCCTGGCGTGCTCAAACGCAGGGAATGATCGGGTTGGAGAATTTCCATGCGAGTCCTAGTTCTCGGCAGCGGCGTGATCGGCACCACCAGTGCCTGGTACCTGCGACAGGCCGGGTTTGATGTCACGGTCGTCGACCGCCAGCCCGGCCCCGCGCTGGAAACCAGTTTCGCCAATGCGGGCCAGCTGTCGTTCGGCTACACCTCGCCCTGGGCCGCGCCCGGCGTACCGAAGAAGGCGATCGGCTGGCTGTTCGAGAAGCATGCGCCGCTGGCGATCCGTCCCGGCATGGATCTGGCCCAGTACCGCTGGCTGTGGCAGATGCTGCGCAACTGCACCCACGAGCGCTATGCGATCAACAAGGCGCGCATGGTGCGCATGTCCGAGTACAGCCGCGATTGCCTGAACGAGCTGCGCGCGCAGATCGGCATCGAGTTCGAGGGGCGCGACCTGGGGACCACCCAGCTGTTCCGCACCCAGCAGCAGCTGGATGCCTCGGCACAGGACATCGAGATCCTGGCCCGCTATGGCGTGCCGTACGAAGTGCTGGATCTCGCCGGCATCATCGCCGCGGAACCGGCGCTGGCGCACGTTGATGGCCTGGTCGGTGCGCTGCGCCTGCCGCGTGACCAGACCGGTGACTGCCAGCTGTTCACCCGCCGCCTGGCGCAGATGTGCACCGACGCCGGTGTCGAGTTCCGATTCGACCAGGACATCAGCGCCATCGAATCGGATGGAGAGCGCATCACCGGCGTGCGCATCGCCGGCAAGCTGGAGACTGCCGACCGCTATGTGGTCGCGCTGGGCAGTTACTCGCCGGCGCTGGTCGCGCCGTTGGGCATGCGCCTGCCGGTGTACCCGCTGAAGGGGTATTCGTTGACCCTGCCGATCACCGATCCGGCCATGGCCCCGACCTCGACCATCCTCGATGAGAGCTACAAGGTCGCTGTGACCCGCTTCGACAACCGCATCCGTGTCGGTGGCATGGCCGAGGTGGCCGGTTTCGACCTGTCGCTGTCACCACGTCGTCGCGAGACCCTGGAGCTGGTGGTTCGTGACCTGTACCCGAAGGGCGGGGACCTGTCGCGCGCGCAGTTCTGGACCGGCCTGCGCCCGGCCACGCCGGATGGCACGCCGGTGATCGGCGCCACGCCCTTCCGCAACCTGTATCTCAACACCGGTCACGGCACCCTGGGCTGGACCATGGCGTGTGGTTCAGGTCGCTACCTGGCTGACCTGATGAGTGCACGCCAGCCGCAGATCAGCACCGAAGGCCTGGACATCTTCCGCTACGGCCAGTTCGGCCATGCCCCGCAACACGAGAGCCGCACATGCGTCCTGCCCGCGCGCTGATCGATCTGCACGCGCTGCGCAGCAACTACCGGCTCGCCCGCGAGCTGGGTGGCGGCAAGGCGCTGGCGATCATCAAGGCCGATGCCTATGGCCATGGCGCCGTGCGCTGCGCGCAGGCCCTGGAAGACGAGGCCGACGGCTTCGGGGTGGCGACCATCGAAGAGGCGCTGGAGCTGCGCAAGGCCGGTATCCGCGCGCCCATCCTGCTGTTGGAAGGCATTTTCGAAGCCAGCGAGATGGCGCTGGTGGCCGAGCATTCGCTGTGGTTCTCGGTCGGCTCGCCGTGGCAGCTGGAGGCGCTGGCTGCCTTCGACAGCCCGCATCCGTTGACGGTCTGGCTGAAGCTGGACAGCGGCATGCATCGCCTGGGTCTGGACGTGGAGACCTTCCGCGCCGCACACGCGCGCCTGCAGGCCATGCCGCAGGTGGAGCGGATCGTGCTGATGACCCATCTGGCGCGTGCCGATGAACTGGACAGCGAACGTACCCACGAACAGGCGGCCACCTTCGCACGTGCAATCGAGGGCCTGCAGGGTGAGACCAGCGTGTGCAATTCGCCGGCGCTGCTGGGGTGGCCCGACGTGCGCAGCGACTGGGTGCGCCCGGGGCTGATGCTGTACGGCGCCAACCCGCTGCCGGACGACACGGATCTGACCGGGCGGCTGCGGCCGGTGATGACCATGCAGTCCAAGGTGATTGCCGAGCGCTGGATCGAAGCCGGTGAGCCGGTGGGATACGGCGCGCGCTTCGTGGCCAAGGCGCGTACACGCGTGGGCGTGGTGGCCCTGGGCTATGCCGACGGCTATCCCCAGTTCGCGCCGAACGGCACCCCGGTACTGATCGACGGCCAGCCTGGCGTGCTGATCGGCCGGGTTTCGATGGACATGCTGACGGTGGACCTGACCGCACATGCACAGGCCGGCGTTGGCAGTGTGGTGGAACTGTGGGGGCAGGCCCCGACGCTTTCGGAACTGGCGCCACGTTGCGGGGTGAGCGCCTACCAGCTGCCCTGCGCGGTCAAGCGGGTCGCCCGCGTCTACCGCGATTGATGCGCCGCCGGGCATGGCCCGGCGGTTGTCGGAAATGCACAGGTAGCGCCGGGCCATGCCCGGCGGGGGCCGGTCAACGCGCGGCGGTGGCCTGGGCGGTCAACTGCCGCTTCACCCAGTCATCGATCAGCCGCTTCTCGTAGCGCAGCGGATCGCTGTCGCTGCGCAGGCCGAGAGTGTGCAGGTAGCCGGTATCGGTCAGCTTGGCCTCGCCCTCGTCGACGATGCGGCCGCTGGCGTCCTTCAGCGTGTACTGCAGGGTGATGCGCGGCGGATAGATGTCGCGCATCACGCGGATGTCATTGGCGCGCGGGCCATGCCACGGTTCGTAGTCGCCCGCGCGCTTGATGTCGACCAGGGTGATGTCCAGCGTCTGCCCGGCCTGCAGCGGCTTGGCGGCGCTGGTCTGCAGGTAGCGCGCCAGCTGCTGAACCCAGTCGCCGCGTTCGGCCTCGAAGCGGTTGTGGCTCTGGCGGATCTCGGTGAATGTCGCCGGATCGTTCCATTGCACGTTGACCGGGCCGTCGGCCTGCAGCATGCGTGGCGCATCCGGGCTGGTGACGGTGCGTGGCGCGGCGTTCGCGGCACCTGCGGCCAGGGCCGCGGCCAGCAGCAGGGTGGCGGACAGAGAGCGGTTCATGGCGGTCTCCTGCGTCCCCGGAATGGGGGCGGATGTTGATCTCGCATCGAGTGTGATCCTGCTGGCGGGGCCCAGCAATGGCCGAATGCGTCAACGGCGTCGGCGGTTGTCGCCAATTCATGGTCGTCAACCATGACTGACGGCGCTTGACGCTGTGAATACGTCCTTTGGAAGATGCTGTGCCTCCATCCGGTACGCCCCAGACGCCCTTGTCCACACTGCCGCCCCTCGCGGAGCGCCCACCCTTGATGGTTCCGGCGCCCGAACCCGACCTGCATCGCGGTGTGCTTGAACGCATCAACGCCGGCTTTTGTGTGATCCAGGTCATGTTCGACGCCGATCGCGCGGTGGATTACCGCTTCCTTGAGGTAAATGACGCCTTCGAGCGCCACACCGGTCTCAAGGACGCCCGCGGCAAGTGCATGAGCGCGCTGGAACCGAACCACGAGAGCGACTGGTACCGCATCTACGGCGAGGTCGCGCGCAGCGGACGGCCGGCGCAGTTCGAAATGGAAGCCCGGGCGCTGGGGCGCTCGTTCGCGGTGGACGCGGTCCGCGTGGGCCGCCCCGGCGAGGACAAGGTCGGCATCCTGTTCTTCGACATCACCGCACGCAAGCAGATGGAGCTGGAGCTGGGCGAGAGCGAGGCCCGGTTCAGCGCGTTGGCCGATGGCCTGCCGATGCCGGTCTGGGTGCTGGATGAGCGCGGACATGCGCGCTTCGTCAACAGCGCCTTCAGCGAGTTCTTTGGTGGCGACGAGACGCGTGTGCCGGAGGATGTCTGGCGCGGCCTGGTGCATCCGGATGATGCGTCGGTGTTCGAGTACGAACTGCAGGAAGCGTTGAAGGCGCAGCGCTCCATGCATGCCCTCGTCCGCGCACGGCGTGCGGACGGACAGTGGCGATGGCTGGAAATGAACGCGCGTCCGCGGTTCTCGCGGATGGGTCGCTTCATCGGCCTGGCCGGCAGCAGTCCGGACGTGACCGAGCGCCGCGAGATCGAACTGGCCCGCGAAGAGCTGCTGCAGTCCGAGCGCGCCGCACGCAGTGCCGCCGAGAACATGGCGCGCCTGAAGGATGAATTCCTGGCGACCCTGTCGCACGAACTGCGCACGCCGCTGACCACCATCCTTGGCTGGAGCGAGCTGTTGCTGCAGCGTGTCGACAACACCAGCCCGCTGTACAAGGGGCTGGGCGTGATCGCCAACAGCGCCGGTGCACAGAAGCGGCTGATCTCGGACATGCTCGACCTCAGCAGCATGTTGCTGGGCAAGGTGCAGCTGGAAGTGGAAGTACTGGACCTGCGCGAACTGCTGGGCGAGGCGATCGGTGCGCAGGAGCTGGTGGCCGAGGGCAAGGCACTGGACGTGCAGTTGCGGCTGCCTGAGCAGCCCAGCCTGGTGCTGGGGGATGCGACGCGGTTGCAGCAGGTGTTCTGGAACCTGTTGTCGAACGCCATCAAGTTCACTCCCGCTGAAGGCCGCATCGAGATGCAGCTGCGGGCCGACGGCAAGCATTGGGAGATCACCGTGCGCGATACCGGTGATGGTATTGCTCCGGAGTTCCTCAATCATCTGTTCAGCCGCTTCCGGCAGGCCGACGGCACCACCACCCGCCGCCATGGTGGGCTCGGCCTGGGCCTGGCGATCGTGCAGCAGCTGGTCGAGCTTCACGGCGGCACGGTCACTGCAGCCAGCGAAGGCCATGGCCACGGTGCCACGTTCACCGTACGCCTGCCGCAGCATCTGCCCGATGCCGAGCGGCGGCCGCTGCGCGAGGTGATCAGCGGGCCGATTCTGGAGCCGGTGGTCGTCGAGCCCTATCCGCTGCGGGGCATGCACGTACTGGCCGTGGAAGACCAGCCGGAAGTGCTGGAGTACCTGCGGCGCATGCTGGAAGAGCAGGGCGCGACGGTGTCGGCTGCCAGTTCGGCCGGCGAAGCGTTGGCGCTGCTGGCCGATGCCGGCCACCTGCAGTACCACGTGATGCTGACCGACATCGGCATGCCGGGTATGGATGGGTATGGGTTGGTGCGCACCCTGCGCGAAGACATGGGCGTGGATGCGGCGACCCTGCCGGCGGTGGCCGTGACCGCGCTGGCGCGTGCGGATGACCGTCGTCGCGCGCTGGCCTCGGGCTTCCAGGAGCATGTGGCCAAGCCGTACTCGGTGGCCCAGCTGGTGGCTGCGGTACGCAAGGTGCAGGTGCCGCGCGCCGACAGCGCGCTGCACTGAGCATTCACGGCGGATCGGCGACCCTGCACGCAGGAGGTTCACCGATGTCCCGCATTGCTCCACGCATCCATACCGACCCGGCCCAGATCGCGCGCCTGGAATCCCTGCTGCCGCAGCTCGGTGGCGAAACGCAGGTCGAACTGACCCTGCTCGATGGCCGTCGCCTGCTGGGCACGGTCGCCGTGCGCCCAACGGTGCAGCAGTACCGCAACGACGCCGGCGACGAAGGCAGCAACGGCCAGCTGCGCCTGGACGACTACGACACGCCGGTGCAGCAGCATCATGTCTGGCTGGACGAGATCGCCAGCATCCGCCAGCTGCCACCCCGAACGACGTGATGCGGGATGGGGCCGGGCTCACGCCCGGCTGCGGTCCGCACGCCCGGGCCCGGGCTCGGGCGCGACAGGCACGTCAGTGCTCGAACACCGTCGGCGTTGCTTCGAACCGGCGGGCATAGGCGCGCTCCTCCGCCACCCGCGCCACCTCGTCGTCGGCCAGGTCCGGCGCGCCGTATACCGCGTATGCCACGCTGCCATCGGCGCCGTGGCCGACCTGGTGCAGCCGGTAGCGTGAATGTCCACCGCCGGTGTCCTCGGGGTAGTGCACGGGAGGATGGCTGCCTTCCAGGTCCATTTCGCTGTTGTCGACCACGCCACCGACGAACAAGGCACGCATGCGGATTCTCCTGCTGGAAGTCTCGGGGGACCTCTACCCTGAAGGGTTCGATGTTGCTGGGGCATCAATGCCCCGTTGAAGTTTCGCAAAGTGGCCTGCCGGGCCGGACCGCGCGAGCCGGTACAATGGACGGCCCTCACGCTTCAAGTAACCGCGCCGATGGCCGCCAGCGACGACGCCCCCCTGCAGACCCTGTTCCTGCCGTTCTCCCAGGGCGCGCTGCGCTGGCCCGACGGGCCGGTTGCGTTCCTGCGTGCCCGCGACGGCTGGCCACTGCGTGAGCAGGCCGGCGGGCGCGAGGTGCACTGCGAGCAGAGTTTTGCGCCGTTCGCGCAGCCGCTGCAGCAGGCCGCCGGCTGGACCGTCAGCGGCCAGCTTGACGATGTCGCGGGCCGGGGCCGCTACCCGCTGGTGCTGGTGCTGCCGCCGCGCCAGCGCGAGGAGGCCCGAGCGCTGTTCGCCCGTGCCCTGGCACTGGCCGCTGAAGGGGGCCGCATCGTCGCCTGCCAGTCCAACAACGAGGGCGCGCGCTCCGGCGAAGGTGACCTCAAGCAGCTGGCTGGCCTCGGCGGCAGCCTGACCAAGAACCATTGCCGGGTGTACTGGACCGCGCCACTGCAGGGTCAGCACGATGCCGACCTGGCCAAGCGCTGGAGCGCGCTGGATGCGGTGCGCCCGATCGTGGGTGGCCGCTTCCTCAGCCGCCCGGGCGTGTTCGCCTGGGACCGCATCGACCCGGCTTCGGCGCTGCTGGCCGAGCACCTTCCGGCCGATCTGGCCGGGCGCGCGGCCGACCTCGGGGCCGGCTATGGCTACCTGTCGCGCGAGCTGCTGGAGCGTTGCCCGAAGATCACCGCGCTGGATCTGTACGAAGCCGAGCAGCGGGCCCTGGCACTGGCCGAGCTGAATCTTGCACCACCGCCGCGCCCGCTGCCGCTGCGCTTCCTGTGGCGGGATGTCACCGCCGGCATCGAGCCGGGGTACGACGTCATCATCAGCAATCCGCCGTTCCATACCCCGTCGCGCGCGGACCGGCCGGATATCGGCCAGCGCTTCATCGCCGTGGCGGCGCAGGCGCTGCGTCCGGGCGGTCGCCTGTATGTGGTGGCCAACCGTCACCTGCCGTACGAACACACGCTCAACGACAGCTTCGGCGCGGTGCGCGTGGTCGCCGAGCGTGACGGGTTCAAGCTGGTCGAAGCGGTGAAGGGGAAGGCCCGGTGAAGCTGGTCAAGCACATCGCCAACCTGGGCTATGGCAGCCGCAAGCAGGTGCAGTGGATGTTCCGCGAAGGCCGTATCACCGATGCCGACGGCGAGGTGCTGTATGCCGACGACCGGGTGCCGCACGAGGCCGTGCGGGTCGATGGCGAGCCGCTGGATCCGCCGCCGGGGCTGTCGATCGCGCTGCACAAGCCGGCCGGCTACACCTGCTCGACCAAGGACACCGGCCGCCTGATCTACGATCTGCTGCCGCCGCGTTTCCGCGACCGCGACCCGGTGCTGTCCACGGTCGGCCGGCTGGACCGCGACACCAGCGGCCTGCTGCTGCTGACCGACGATGGTGGCCTGCTGCACCGGATCATCTCGCCGAAGTCGAAACTGCCCAAGATCTACGAGGTGGAGCTGGCGCAAGACCTTCGTGGCGACGAAGTGGGCCTGTTCGCCAGCGGCACGCTGATGCTGGAGTCGGAGAAGACCGCCCTGCTGCCGGCTGAACTGGAGGTGCTGGGTCCACGCAAGGCGCGCCTGGTACTGCATGAAGGCCGCTACCATCAGGTGCGTCGCATGTTCGCCGCTACCGGCAACCATGTGCAGGCACTGCACCGCAGCCGCGTCGGTGGCCTGGACCTGGAGGGGCTGGCCGAGGGGCAATGGCGGCTGCTGACCTCCACCGACCTGGATACGCTGTTCGCTCCATGACTGTCATCGCTGCGCTGCCGTTTCTTCCCGACGCCGTCATCTTCGACATGGACGGCCTGATGATCGACAGCGAGCGGGTGTCCATCGCCTGCTGGAGTGAGGCTGCCGAAGCGTTCGGCCTGCCGCTGGATGCATCCTTCTTCGTGCGCATGGTCGGCCTTGGCGACCGCGACAGCCAAGCGCTGCTGCGCCAGCAGGGCGTGGAGGACAGCGTGATCGAGGCGATGGCGCGACGCTGCCATGATCTGTATGAGCAACGCACGCAGACCGGCCTGCCTCTGCGGCCGGGCATCCTGGAGCTGCTGGAACTGCTGAAGGCGCATGCGATTCCGCGTGCGGTAGCGACCACCACGCGTCAGCCACGGGCCAACCGCAAGCTGGGCGCTGCCGGTCTGCTGCCGTACTTCGATGCAGTGATCACCAGTGGCGACGTGGCGCGGCCGAAGCCGGCGCCGGACATCTACCTGCTGGCCGCACAGCGGCTGGGGCAGGCGCCGGAGCGCTGCCTGGCGCTGGAGGACTCACCTGCGGGGACCCGTGCGGCGCTGGCCGCAGGGATGACCGTGATCCAGGTGCCGGACCTGGTGCATCCCGATGAAGAACTGCGCGCGCTCGGCCATCGCATCGTCGGCTCGCTGCGCGACGCGCACGCCCTGCTGCTGCCGCTGCTGCCGCGCCCGGCGTAGGCGCGCGCTGCCTTTGCGCCGGGCATGGCCCGGCGCTACCGGAATCGGCCATTGCATCGTCGGCTCGCTGCGCGACGCGCACGCCCTGCTGCTGCCTTGGCGCCGGGGCAGGGCCCGCGCGACCGCCGGGGGCGCCGCCCCCCCACCCCGCGGCCTCGGAGCCCCCCCCTTGGTGGTCCGCGGGGCCCCCCCCCCCGCGACCGTGCAGGCCAATGGCGGGCGATCAGACCCGGCCGAACACCAGGGCCGCGTTGGTGCCGCCGAAGCCGAAGCTGTTGGACATCACCGTGTCCAGCACCTGTGCGCGGCTTTCGCGCAGGATCGGGAAGCCTTCCACCGCCGGGTCCAGCTCGCTGATGTTGGCCGAGCCGGCAACAAAGCCATCGCGCATCATCAGCAGGCAGTAGATGGCTTCGTGCACGCTGGCCGCGCCCAGCGAATGGCCGGACAGCGCCTTGGTCGAGGACAGTGGCGGCACGGCCTCGCCGAACACCTCGCGGATCGCGTTGAGTTCGGTGACATCGCCCAGCGGGGTTGAGGTACCGTGCGTGTTGAGGTAGTCCAGCGGGCGGTCCACGTTCTGCAGTGCCATCTTCATGCAGCGCACCGCGCCCTCGCCGGACGGTGCCACCATGTCCGCACCATCGGACGTCACGCCATAACCGATCAGCTCGGCATAAATGCGTGCGCCGCGCGCAACCGCATGATCGTAGTCTTCCAGCACCAGCATGCCGCCACCACCGGCGATGACGAAGCCGTCGCGGTCCTTGTCGTAGGGGCGCGACGCGTTGGCCGGGGTGTCGTTGAAACTGGTCGACAGCGCGCCCATCGCATCGAACATCACGCTCATCGACCAGTGCAGGTCTTCACCACCGCCGGCGAACATGATGTCCTGCGCGCCGTGCCGGATCATGTCCGCGGCGGCGCCGATGCAGTGCGCCGACGTCGCGCAGGCCGCCGACAGCGAGTAGCTCACGCCCTTGATCTGGAACGCGGTGGCCAGGCACGCCGACACGGTGGAGCACATCGTGCGCGGCACCATGTACGGGCCGACCTTGCGCACGCCACGTGCACGCAGCAGATCGACCGCGCCGATCTGCCACTCGCTGGAGCCGCCGCCGGAGCCGGCGATCAGGCCGGTGCGCAGGCCACTGACCTGCGCCTCGTCCAGCCCGGCATCGGCGATGGCATCGCGCATGGCGATGTAGGCGAACGCTGCTGCATCGCTCATGAAGCGCTTCTGCTTGCGGTCGATCAGGGCGTCCAGGTCGAGGTCGACACGACCGCCGATCTGGCTGCGCAGGCCCGCTTCGGCGTGGTCGGCCAATGCGGTGATGCCGGCACGCCCCTCGCGCAGTGCGGAAGAGACGGTATCCAGATCATTGCCGAGGCAGGACGTGATGCCCATGCCGGTGATGACGACACGACGCATCAGAAGCTCCCGGTTTCAGTGAACAGGCCCACGCGCAGGTCGCGAGCGTTGTAGATCTCGCGATCGTCCACATACATGCGGGCGTCGGACTGGGCCATCACCAGCTTGCGGTTGATGACGCGCGTGATGTCGATCTCGTAGCGCACGCGCTTGGCGTCCGGCAGTACCTGGCCGGTGAACTTGACCTCGCCGCAGCCCAGGGCGCGGCCCTTGCCGGGAGCACCCAGCCAGGTCAGGTAGAAGCCGGTCAGCTGCCACATCGCATCCAGGCCCAGGCAGCCGGGCATCACCGGGTCGCCGATGAAGTGGCAGCCGAAGAACCACAGGTCCGGGCGGATATCCAGTTCGGCGCGTACCATGCCCTTGCCATGCGGGCCGCCGTCCTCGCGGATGTCGGTGATGCGGTCGAACATCAGCATCGGGTCGTTGGGCAGACGGCCGGCGGCGGCGCCGAACAGTTCACCGCGTGCGCTGGCCAGCAGCTGGTCGCGGTTGAACGCGTGGAGACGAGTCATGAAACGCAATCCTGGAAGCGACGAACAGGGATACAAGTGCTCGAGAATGCCCTTGGAAGCGCTGCCGATCAAACATTTCAACCGTACGCAACCGTAGTGTTTTCAATGGAATACGCGCATCCTGTTGATGTGCAACGACCATACCTCGGCGTGTGGCCCACCCACGCCGAACCCGCCCCGTACACCTGACATGACCCGACTGCGCAAGATCATCCACGTCGACATGGACGCCTTCTACGCGTCGGTGGAGCAGCGCGACGATCCCTCACTGCGCGGCAAGCCGGTGGTGGTAGCGTGGCGCGGTGCGCGCTCGGTGGTATGCGCGGCGTCCTACGAAGCGCGCGTGTTCGGCGTGCGTTCGGCGATGCCGGCGATGCGTGCCGAGCGCCTGTGCCCGGACGCGATCTTCGTGCCGCCGGACTTCGCGCGTTACAAGGCCGTGTCGCGCCAGGTGCGCGAGATTTTCCTGCGCCATACCGACCTGGTCGAGCCGCTGTCGCTGGATGAGGCCTATCTGGACGTGACCGAGCCGAAAAGTGGCATCGAGCTGGCAACCGAGATCGCACGCACGATCCGCGCACAGATCCGCGACGAGACCCAGCTGACCGCTTCAGCGGGCATCGCGCCGAACAAGTTCCTGGCCAAGATCGCCTCGGACTGGCGCAAGCCCGACGGCCAGTTCGTGATTCCACCGCAACGGGTGGACGCGTTCCTGGCGCCGCTGCCGGTCAGCCGCGTGCCCGGCGTGGGCAAGGTGATGGAAGGCAAACTGACGGCGCGCGGCATCATCACCTGCGGTGACCTGCGGCAATGGGCGCTGGCGGACCTGGAGGACGCGTTCGGCAGCTTCGGCCGCAGCCTCTACAACCGTGCACGCGGCGTCGATGAACGGCCGGTGGAGCCGGACCAGCCGGTGCAGTCGATTTCTTCCGAGGACACCTTTGCCGAGGACCTGCTGCTTGAAGACCTGGGCGAGGCGATCGTGCAGCTGGCAGAGAAGACCTGGAATGCCACGCGCCGGACGGAACGCGTGGGCCACACCGTGGTGCTGAAGCTGAAGACGGCGCAGTTCCGCATTCTCACCCGCAGCTTCACCCCGGATCGCCCGCCGGAATCGATGGAGGAGCTGCGCGATGCCGCGCTGGCGCTGCGCGCGCGCGTGGACCTGCCGGCCGACACGCGCTATCGCCTGGTGGGCGTCGGCCTGGGCGGTTTCCGCGACAAGGAACCGGTGGTGCAGGGGGAGCTGTTCGAGCAGGCGTCGAACGATCCGCAGCGCCCCTGACCGCGGTCCTGCCTCACGGCCACTGCATTTCGCCCTTGGCCACCTTCGCGCTCAGCTGCAGCGACTCCACGCCCTCCAGCCGCGGGTAACGCGCCTGCATCGCCTTCACCAGCGCCTGGCTGTCCTTCGCTTTGGCCGCTTCCGCATCGAATGCACGGATGTACCCGGCGGTGAAGCGCAACGCGCTGGCATCCAGCGCCGCCCCTTGCGCGTAATGGCCCGGTACCACCACCTGCGGCTTCAGTGACTGCAGTCGCTGCAGGGTCTGCAGCCAGTCGGCATGCGACTTCGGGGTCTGCGTGTCGGCCATCCACACATGCTCGCCGGCGACCACCGGGATGCCACCGACGATCGCGCGCAGTGAAGGCACCCACAGCACACTGCGGTCCGGCGTGGGGCCGTCGAGTCCGATCAAGGGCAGGCGCTGCCCTTCCAGCAGCAGCGCGTCGCCCTCCAGCACCTGCGGCACAACGATGCGCGCCGGTGCGTCGGCCCCCATCTTCGGGCCCCAGTAGGCACGCTTGCCGGCGTGGGTCTGCTGGATGTGGGCCACGGTCTGCGCCGTGGCGACGATGCGCGCATGCGGGAAGGCGTCCTGCAGCGTGGCCAGGCCGAAGTAGTAATCCGGATCGCCATGGCTGATGTAGATCGTGGTCAGCTGCTTGCCGCTGGCACGGACCAGCTCGACCAGCCTGCGCGCGTCGCTGGCCGCGAACTGCGCGTCGACCAGGATCGCATCGTGGCGGCCTTCGATCAGCACCGATGACACGGAGAACATCGCCTGCGGGCCAGGATGGAAGTACTGCAGGTGCAACTGTGATTTCGCCGCGGTGGCCGGCGCCGGGGAAGCCGGCGCGGCCAGCAGCGGGGCGCTGGCGAAGCTGGTGACCAGTGCAAGCGGAAGCAGCAGGGCAACGGAACGCATGCGGAACTCCTTGTGCAGCGCCGGGCCATGCCCGGCATGTAGGTCGATCAGTACGCCGCAGTGATGATCTGCTTCGGGTAGGCATGCGCCTCCAGCTCCGCCACGAAGGCAGCGCCATAGTCGGCGTAGCTGATGCGGCTGTGGCCGCTGGCGTCGGCGAGGAAGGCCTTGGCCTGCACGCGGTACTGGCCACGCTCTTGGCCCGGTCCGATTTCCGCGGCCGGCGAGAAGAAGGTCCAGTCGAGGTCGTCTACCGCCTGCAGGCGCTTGAGTGCTTCGCGGTGGGCCAGCGCATAGGGCTTGTACGCCTCCGGGAAATCCGGTGTATCGACCAGCTGGACACCCGGTGCCACTTCCAGGCTGCCGGCACCGCCGACCACGACCAGGCGCGGCACCCCGGCCTTGCGTGCCGCGGCTGCCAGCTGTCCGGCCACTTCCCCGACCCGGCTGATGTCATCGCCCGGGCGTGGCCCGTAGGCGCTGGCCAGCACGTCGTGGCCGGCGATGGCGGCGGCCAGCGCGTCGGGATCATCCAGCGCGGCGATCACCGGATGGGCACCGGCCAGCTCCGCCGGCAGGTCCTGCGTGCTGCGCACGATCACGGTCAATGCGTGGCCGGCGGCCAGCGCGTGGCGCGCGATCTGGCGGCCGATGTTGCCGGTGGCACCGACGAGGGCGATTTTCATGGCGAACTCCGTAAGCAAGGGGAGGGAAAGACGACGGGGCCACTGTAGAACGCTGCAATTGTCCGAAAAACAGCGTATAACGCGCTTGTTTGTTGCATGGAGCGAGCAGATGGATCGACTGACCGCCATGACCGTGTTCATCGAGGTGGCCGAGCGCGGCAGCCTCACGGCCGCCGCTGAGGTGCTGGACATGTCGCGGGCGATGGTCACCCGTTACCTCGCCGAGGTGGAGGCGTGGCTGGGGGCGCGCCTGCTGCACCGGACCACGCGCCGGGTCAGCCTGACCGGCCCGGGGGAGGCGGCGCTGGCGCGCTTCCGGCAGATGCTGGAGATCGGCGAGGCGCTGCAGGGCGAACTGGCCAGCGACGATCCCGAGCCGCATGGCACGCTGCGGGTGACCGCCAGTGTCTCGTTCGGGCAGAGCCATCTGGCGCGCGCCGTCGCCGACTTCGTCAAGCGTCATCCGGCGGCGCGCATCGAACTGCTGCTGGTCGATCGCACGGTGAATCTGGTCGAGGAGCGGGTGGATCTGGCGGTACGCATCGCCCGGCAGATCGACCCCAGCCTGATCGCGCGACGTCTGGCCACATGCCGCTCGGTGCTGTGCGCCACGCCCGGTTACCTGGAGGTGCGCGGCACGCCGACCGCCCCGGAACATCTGGCCGCACACAACTGCCTGACCCATCACTACGTGGGCAAGAGCCTGTGGCACCTGCACCGCGACGGACGTTCGCAGTCGGTGGCGGTGGGCGGCAACATCAGCGCCAACGAAGCGTCATTGCTGCTCGAAGCCGTTCGCGCCAGCGCCGGCATTGCGATGCTGCCCACCTACCAGGTGGCGCCGTTGCTGCGCAGTGGCGAGCTGGTGGAACTGCTGCCGGCGTATACCCTGGACGAGCTGGGCATTCATGCGGTGTACGCATCGCGTCGCCAGCAGACGGCGATCATGCGGCGGTTCCTCGACTTCCTGGGCGAGTGCTTCGCCAGCCCGGCCTTCCAGGATCTGGACTGGCGACCGGCGCGTGTGGAACCTGCATGACATCCCGGTGCCATGCGCACACGGCATACAATGAGCGGCCCCACGTCGTACAGGTGCGTTGCGTGTCGTATCCCTATCCGCTGGTCGTGTTCGACCTCGATGGCACGCTGGTCGACAGCGCCGCCGATATCGCCGAAGCCCTGAACCGCACGCTGGAGGACATCGGCCTGGCCCGTGTGCCGGAAGCCACCGTGCTGGGCTGGATTGGCGACGGTGTCCGCCGGTTGGTCGAGCAGGCCGTGCATGCCGCAGGGCGGCAGGTCGATCTGGCCGAGGTCATGCCGGTGTTCATGGTGCATTACCGTGAGTGCCTGCTGCGCAGCCCACGCCTGTTCGACGGTGTGGCCGAAGCACTGGCGCAGCTGCGGGAACGTGCTGTGCCGCTGGCCATCTGCACCAACAAGCCTGCAGCGCTGGTGCCGCCGCTGCTGCAGCATCTGGGCATCGGCGATGCGTTCGCGCTGGTGCTGGGCGGCGATTCGCTGCCACAGCGCAAGCCCAGCGGTGAACCACTGCGGCACATCGCGGCACACTTCGGCGTGCCGGTGAATGCATGCCTGATGGTGGGTGATTCGTTGACCGACTACCGCGCGGCGGAAGACGCGGGAATGCCGATCGCGCTGGTGCGCTACGGCTACCCGCGTGGCCTGGACCTGGCCACCGCAGCTGCGGTGGCGGTGATCGACGATCTGCGCGAACTGCCGGGCCTGGCCGCGCGCATCCCGGTATAGCGCCGGGCCTGCGCCCGGCGCGCCTGCTCATTTCGGCTGGTAGCGCACGCTCAGCTGATACTCGCGGCCCGGCTGGTTGAACCACGCCACGGTCTCGTACCTGCGGTCGAACACATTGGTTGCCCGGGCCAGCAGCGACCACGATGGCGTGAGCGCGTACTCGGCGCGCAGATCCAATGTGCCATAGCCGCCGACCTTCACCGTGTTGGCGGCATCGTCATAGCGCTTGCCCGCACCCTGTACGGTCAGGCCGGCACGGAATGCGCCGAAGCGGCGATCCACATCCAGCCGTGCCGTCTGCTGTGCACGGCGCGGCAGCCAGTTGTCGAACTGGCTGCTGCCGTTCGTGCGGTTGCGCGGATCGGTGTAGCTCACCTGTGCAGCGATGTCGAAACCGGCCAGCACGACGCCGCCGGTCAGTTCGGCACCACGGATGCGCGCCTTCTCCACCTGCTGCATCCTGAAGGTGGCTGCATCGTAGGTGATCAGGTCATCGATGCGGGTCTCGTACACATCCAGGCCCCAGCGCCAGCCCTGGCCCTGCTGCGAAATGCCCAGGTTGGCGCTCTTCGACTTCTCAGGATCCAGCGTCGGCACGCCGCTCCACGGGTCATACAGGTCGCTGAAGGTGGGCGCCTTGAAGGCCGTGCCGTAGCTGGCGTTGATGCGCAGGCCGTGATCCAGCTCCATCGCCCAGCCGATGCTGCCGGTGGCATGGTTGCCGAACTGCTGGTTGTCGTCGTTGCGCGCGCTGGCCTGCAGCTGGTGCCGGCCGAAGCGCCCCTGGTACTGCACGAACACACCGGTGTTGCGACGGCTGTCGACACGATAGCCGGCACTGCTGCCGTCCAGGTTGTCCTCACTCCAGTCCACACCGGCACTCAGCAGCTGGCCTTCTGCCACGCCGAAGTCGCCCTGCAGCGACGCGCTGTCACGATGCGTCTGCGCGCTGCCATGCACGCCGTCCGCGCCGACGTTGTCCGATTCGTTGTCACTGCGACCGACGTTGGCGGTCAGCACCAGCCGTTCGGCCGGCGTGTAGCGGACCTTGCCGGACAGTACCTGCTGGCGCGTCTCGGAGTAGTTGTAGTAGCCGTCGTAGTGGTTCTGGCCGTCGGCGCGCAGCGCGCTGCTCTCCACCGTCCACTGCTCGTTGAAGTTGTAGCCGCCGCGCAGGCTCTTGGAGAGGTTGCGGTAGCCGTCGCGGTCGGGTTCGTCGGCGAAGCAGCCGGTGAACAGCGTGGCCGAGCCCCGGCAGGCATCGATGCCATCGGAATGCTGGTAGGCGATGTCGGCGCCGAACCAGCCGCGTTCGCTGCTGCCACCGATGCCGCCGCTGGCCTCACGCAGGCCATTGCTGCCACCGCCCAACTGCAGATGTGGCGCGAAGTCGCCCTGGTTGCGGCGGGTGAAGATCTGGATCACACCGCCGATGGCGTCGGCGCCATACAGGCTGGACTGCGGGCCGCGCACGATCTCCACGCGTTCGATCTGCGCCAGCGGCAGGTCCTGGATCATCGCCAGGCCGAGATCGGCGCTGTTGATGCGCACGCCGTCGACCAGCACCACCGTGTGGCCGGAGTTGGTGCCGCGCAGGAACAGCGAGCTCTGCTTGCCCAGGCCGCCGGCGTTGGTGAGGTTGATGCCGGCGCGGCCACGCAG
Organism: Stenotrophomonas sp. STEN147; assembly: GCF_056757995.1. NCBI lineage: Bacteria > Pseudomonadati > Pseudomonadota > Gammaproteobacteria > Lysobacterales > Lysobacteraceae > Stenotrophomonas > Stenotrophomonas sp. STEN147. Next base: position 18,912 of record NZ_JBRRCG010000010.1, on the reverse strand, counting down.
CAGGTCCTGCAGCGAAGTGGCCTGGCTGGACTCGATCTGCGTCCGGTCGATCACCTGCGCAGGCGCGATGCTGTCCTGCAGGGCGATGGGGGTGCGGGTGGCCGTGACCAGGATGGGATCGAGCGCGCGGGCGCCATCATCGGCCTGGGCCAACGCGGGCAGGGCGGCCAACACGGCCAGGGAAAGCAATCGGGACTGCAGCTTCATCGGGGGACTCCAGGTGCCACGCACGCCCGCGTGGCGAAGGGGAGGAGCCGCGGAGGCAGGCAAGCGCCGATGCCGCAGGCAGTGCTGCGGACATCCAGCGCCATGCCCACCGCATCGCGACCTGAGGCTTCCGGGCCGGTCTCCGGGCTTGCCGCCAGGCGGCGCGAGGCCACCGTCCAGGCGCCTTCCCATGCTGTTGGCACAGTGGCGGTATTGCCTGGAACTGACGTGCTTACCGTTGCGGGGGCAGCGCCGGCATGGCGTGGGTTCACGCGTCACCGGCTTCCCGTTTCAACCTGCCGGCCATGGCCGCAGGTCACCTGGAAGTGCGCGCAGTCTACGGCATCGGCATGCCCGGTGCGGCGCATATGCGGCAATGTCTGTGGAGCTGATGATCCCCAGCCACTAGAATTGCTGCTTGATCCCGTGGTGCCGTTGCCGATGTCCGCCCGTTTTCCGCTGTCCCCGCGTTGCCTGCACAGGACGCATGCATGATCCTCGACCTGGTCCGCCACGCCGGCAACGGTCGCGACGAGTACCTCGATGGCCGCAGCGATCCGCCGCAGCTGGCCCGCCTGCCACAGGAACTGGTGGAGGCCTACGCCACGCAGCCCTGGGAGCGGGTGATCAGCTCGCCCCGCCTGCGGTCACTGCACACAGCGATGGCGCTGGCCACCCCGCGCGGGCTGGACGTGGATGCGGACGAGGAGTGGGAAGAACTCGACTTCGGCGACTGGGACGGGCAGGCGCTGTTCGACCTGCCGGAGCAGGCGCTGGCGGCATTCCATGCCGATCCGCATGCGTATCCGCCGCCCAACGGCGAAAGCTGGGGGCACTTCGAGCGGCGCATCGCGCGTGCGCTCGACCGCCTGCTCGACGATGACGACCCGCCGCCGACCGTCGTGGTCAGCCACGGGGGCCCGCTGCGCATGGTGCTGTCACAGGTCTGCGGCCTGCCGATGTCGCTGTGCTGGGCGCTGCGCATCGACCACGGCACGCGCCTGCGGGTCAGGCTGGAGCGTGGCGAGGCAGGCCTGGTGGGCGAGCTGCTGGAGCTGCAGCAGCCCTGATCCGGCCTGCGCCGATCAGTCCTCGTCGGCGCTTCCGGCCACGATTTCTTCTGCGTCGTCGTCTGCGTCGAAACGCTGCTCGTGCACCGGCCCCGAGGCCGGGCCGGCCGCCTTCAGCGGGTGCGCGGCGATGCGCGCTTCGTAGTCCTGCACCAGCGCCTCGCGCTGCGGCTCGCTCAGTTCCTGCCAATGGCAGTCCAGCAGGGCGCCTTCCAGCGAGTAGAGCAGGTTCAGGCTGGGCTTGAAGCCGGCGCGCTTGACCTTGACGAAGGCACCCACCGCGCCGACGGCGGCCAGATCCTCACGGCTGCGCAGACCGACCTGGCGCAGCCATGCCGCACTTTTCGGACCGATGTTGCGCAGCTTCGGCGCACTCATCCCAACGCCTCGACGAAGACGCGCGCGATGGCTTCCAGTCCGGCCTGGTCATCGGCATCGAAGCGACCGGTCTTCGGGCTGTCGATGTCGAAGACTCCGATCAGTTCATCGCCGCGCAGCAGCGGAACGACCAGTTCCGAGCGGGAGGCCGAGTCGCAGGCGATGTGGCCCGGAAAGGCATCGACATCGTCGACGCGCTGGGTCACGCGCTGGCGGGCCGCGGCACCACACACGCCCTTGTCCAGCGGAATGCGCACGCAGGCCGGCAGCCCCTGGAACGGGCCGACCACCAGCTCCTGGCCATCGTAGAGATAGAAACCCACCCAGTTCAGGTCGGGCAGGGCGTGGAAGACCAGCGCCGAGAGATTGGCCGCGTTGGCGATGCGGTCGGACTCTCCATGGACCAGGCCACGGGCCTGTTCAAGCAGCTGGGCGTATTGTTCCGGCTTGCTGCCGGTAAGCGAGGCATTGGCGAACATGACCGCAGTCTAGCAAGCGTGCCGGGCCAGCGATAATGCACGCTCTGTTGCCCCGCTGGAGCCTTCGATGCCGTTGCCCGCTGCCCTGCCATCCGCGCTGTTCGTCACCGGCACCGATACCGAGATCGGCAAGACGGCGGCCAGCGCCGCGCTGCTGCACGCCCTGCGCCGGCGTGGCCTGCGAGCGGTCGGAATGAAACCGGTGGCCAGTGGCAGCCAGGATCTGGGGCAGGGCCTGCGCAACGAGGATGCGTTGGCGCTGCAGGCGGCCAGTCGGCCGGTGCCGGACTACGTCGACGTGAATCCCTATGCCCTGCGGCAGCCGATCGCTCCCGAACTGGCGGCGGCCGAGGACGGAGTGGACATCGCCCTGGCACCGATCGTCGCCGCGTTCGAGCGCCTGCGTGCCACCGCCGACGTGGTGGTGGTGGAAGGCGTAGGGGGATGGCTGGCGCCGGTCTCCCTCCACCTGGACCAGCTCGACATCGTGCGGGCACTGCACCTGCCGGTCGTGCTGGTGGTCGGCCTGCGGCTGGGCTGCGTCAACCACGCGAGGCTGACCGCGCACGCGTTGCAGGCCAGCGGCGTGGAGTGCCTGGGCTGGATCGGCAACCACATCGATCCCGCCATGCAGCGCCAGGACGAGAACGTGGCGACGCTAGTGCAGCGGTTGCCGATGCCATGCTGGGGACGGCTGCCGCACCTGCCGGGCGCCGATGCTCAGGCCCTGGCCATGCACCTGCATGAGGGCTGAGTTCCCGTAGAGCGGAGCCTGCGACCGGTTGCGATCAACCGGCCGCGAGCTCCCGCGCGAGGGCGCCCAGGCGCTCCACGGCGGCGATGAAACGTGCGTCGAAGGTCTGGCAGCACGACAGCCGCAGGCAATGCCGGTAGCGCGGACCGCGCGAATACACCTGGCCGGGCATGAACACGATGCCCTCTTCCAGCGCCCGCTCGAACAGTGCGCGGGTGTCCACGCCCGGCAGTTCCATCCACAGCAGGAAGCCACCCTGTGGTTCCGTGGCGCGCGTGCCGGGCGGGAAATGCTCGGCCACCAGCTGGCGCAGCCGTCCCACCTGCTCGCGATACAGGCGCCGCATGCGGTGCAGGTGATGTTCGTATCCGCTCCCTTCCAGGTACGCGGCCACGGCATCACCCAGCAGCTGCGGCTCGCCGCCCGTGGACTGGAACTTCAGCAGGGCGATGCGTTCAGCGAAGCGCCCGCCGTCGAGCCAGCCGATGCGATAGTCCGGGGCCAGCGTCTTCGAGAAACCGCCAACCACCATCACCCAGCCGTCGCGGTCAAAGGCCTTCAGCAGCGGCGCAGGGGGCTCGCAGAACTGCAGTTCCGCGTACACGGCATCCTCGATCAGCGGCAGCTGCCGCGCGTTGACCAGCTCGGCCAGACGCTGCTTGGCCGCTACCGGCATGGTGCAGCCCAACGGGTTGTGCACGGTCGGCATCAGCACCAGCGCGGCCAGCGGTGTGTGCTCCAGCATCGCCTCCAACGCATCGACGTCCAGGCCCTGTTGCGGATGCGTCGGCAGTTCGATGGCCTGCAGGCCCAGGTTGGCCAGCAGTGGGTACAGGTTGAAGTACGACGGTGCTTCGATACCCACTGAATCGCCGGGCTGGGTCACCGCACGCAGTGCCAGCTGCAGCGCCTCCATCGCACCGTGGGTCAGCAGCAGGCGATCGCTGTGCGTGTGCAGGCCCATGCGCGGGCCGCGCCGCACGATCTGCGCCAGCAGCCGCGGCGAGCCATTGGGGCGTGCGTAGGTTTCGACCGTCTGCTGGCCGTGGCGCAATACCTGGGCGGTGTGCCGGGCCAGCTGGGCGCCAGGATAGAACTGGCGCCCGCGTGGCCCGGCGAAGGCGAGGTCGATCACCCCGGAACGGCGTTGCGCCTCCAGCACGCGTGCCATCAGCACCTGCTGCAACGGCGCGGTGGGGGCCGACGGCGCATCGCGCAGCGACCGTTGCGGCACTGACAGTCGCGGCGCCACTTCGAAACCTGCCTTTGGCCGCGGAACCACCAGGCCGGCGTCTTCCAGCTGGCGGTAGGCGGCGATCACCGTATTGAGGCTGAGCTGACGCTGTGCCGCCATCTGCCGCAGCGATGGCAGGCGGCTGCCGACCGGCAGGCGCCCGCCCTGGATGGCCTCGGCCAGTTCATCGGACAGCCGCTGGTAGCGGGGAGCAAACGCGCTGCTGCGTTGATCTGTATCCATCGGTTCCGGCCGGATCTGGTGCTGTACCCATGAGGACTCCGAGCCTAGCATGTCCTCGTCGGCAGGGCCTGATCGGTGCCCGCCGATATTTCAAGGGCGCGCGGCTGGATGGCCGCGCGCCCCTTTTTTGCGTGGGCCGGCACACCATGCAGTCAACGCATCGGCACCAGCACCGGATCCCGGCGATACAGGGCAGGGAACTGCCTGCCCAGTGCTGCCAGCTTCGGAGCGTCGTAGTAGCGGATGTAGGCGGCCTGCGGATAGTTGCTCATGTAGTTCTGGTGGTAGCTCTCGGCCGGATAGAAGCGCTGGCCGCTGCCCACCTGGGTGACGATGGGCGCGCGATAGCTTCCGGCCTGGCCCAGCTGGGCGATGTAGGCACGACTGGCCGCCTGCTGGCGCGGGTCATCGACGAAGATCGCCGAGCGGTACTGGCTGCCATGGTCCGGGCCTTGCCGGTCGAGCTGGGTCGGGTCATGCACCACCGAGAAGAACACCTGCATCAGCTGGCCGTAGCTCACCTGGCGCGGGTCGTAGTCGACCTTCACCGCCTCGGCGTGGCCGGTGCGTCCGCTGCTGACCCGCTCATAGCGCGCATCCGCCGCGCTGCCGCCGACGTAGCCCGAGACTGCGTTGCTCACGCCCTTGACGTGCTGGAACACGCCCTGCACGCCCCAGAAGCAGCCGCCGGCAAACACTACGCTGGCGTGCGTGCCGTCATCGCGGAATGCGGCGTCACCGGTGGGCGCAGGCAACACCTGCACCTGTGCGCTGCGCTCGAGCGGCGCGGCGATGGCACCGTGATCAACCAGCAATACCCCGGCAATCAATGCGGTGGCGACCAGCCCGGCAATGCCGGCGGCGATCCCCTGTTCGAACGAAATCTTCATCGTGTCCTCCCGGATCAACCGAAGGTGAAGGCGTAGGCCTGCGCGCCGGCATCGAGGAATTCGATCTCGAAGCGGTGTGGCGCGACGGCGCCGCGCTGGCGCACCAGCTGGTACAGACGGTGTTCGTCGATCACGCCGCTGCCATCGCTGCCAACGTCACTGCCGGCATCGGCCGCAGGCAACGGCCGGCCATCCAGCCAGACGCGGAAGCGCACCGGCGTGCCGTCCTGGCGCGGTGCGAGCACCAGATGCAGATCGCGGGCATGGAACTGGAAGGCGATGCGTCCACCGGGCTGCTGCAGCCGTGCCGCCTCGTCATCGATGAGCCAGCGGCCGGACAGGCCCCACTGGTTCAGCGCCAGCGCGGGTGGCAGTGTGTAGTCGAATGCCGTGTCCGCACGTTGTCCGCCTGGCGAGGCGAACTGTTCGGCACGCGCATGCCCCAGGTAGGTCTCCGGCGAGCGCAGGTTGCCCATGTCCGCCTGCGCGGCCACGCCCTTCAGGTCCGCTGCGGCCGGATCGGCCGGCGGTGGCAGCCGGGTCTGGCCGGCTTCGGCCAGCAGGCGGCGGATCACCTGCTCCGAACGCGCATAGTTGCCTTCGCCGAACTGATGGCCGCGGATGTTTCCCTGCGCATCCACGAAGTAGTGCGCGGGCCAATAGCGGTTGTTGAACGCACGCCAGATCGCGTACTGGTTGTCCAGCGCGACGGGATAGTCGACCTTCAACTGCTGCACGGCCTTCATGACGTTGCGCGGGTCGCGTTCGAAGGCGAACTCGGGGGTGTGCACGCCGATCACCACCAGGCCGTGATCGCGGTAGCGCCGCTGCCACTCGTGCACGAACGGCATCGCACGCAGGCAGTTGATGCAGGAATAGGTCCAGAAGTCGATCAGCACCACCTTGCCGCGCAGCTGGGCCGCGTCCAGCGGTGGGCTGTTGAGCCAGCCGGTGGCGCCATCCAGGGCGGGCAGCGTGCCTTCCACCGGCAGCGGTGCCTCGCTGCCTGCAGTGGCCGGGCCCATCATCATCATCGGTGGAGCAGAAGGCTGCGCGCCGGGTACCGCGTCGAGCAGGCCCTGCTCGATACGCGCGGTGCTGACGGTGGACAGCCGGGTCAGCAGGCCGGTGTCCCATCCCAGGGCAATGGCCACCACCGCCAGCAGCGCAGCGACGCCGAGCATGCGGCGGAGCAGATTGCCCAGCCCCAGCCTTGCCTGCAGGGCGCGGAACACCCGGCCGCCGATCCAGACCGCCATTGCCAGCGCGGTGACCGCACCCAGCGCGTAGGCCAGCAGCAGTGCACTGGTGCTGGCGCTGGCGCCATGCAGCGCAGCCCCGGTCAGTACCAGGCCCAGGATCGGGCCCGCGCACGGGGCCCACAGCAGGCCGGTGGCGATGCCGATCAGCAGCGACGTCCAGGCACCGCCGCGCCCGGCGGCATCGGCAGCGTCCGCGCGTGCGCTCAACCGCGCGCCGACACGCTGCAACGGCGCCAGCAGATGGTCTGCCAGTGCGGGCCACAGCAACGCCACCGCGAACAGCGCCATCAACAGCAGGGCGATCCAGCGACCGATCTGGTTGGCCTGCGCCACCCACTGGCTGCCGACCGCCGCCAGGCTGGCGACGAGGGTGAAGGTCAGCGCCATGCCCAGCAGCAGCGGCAGGGTGCTGCGCAGGAACGGGCGGTCAGCACGCGCGAACACGAACGGCAGTACCGGCAGGATGCAGGGGCTGAGCAGGGTCAGCACACCGCCGAGATAGGCAAGCAGCAACAGCAGCATCATCGGGCTCCAGAAGCAGGGGGCGATCCCACCGGCACGCGCCAGTCCGCATCGCTGTCATGCGCGGCGGGTCCGGGCTGGAAGGCCAGCGCGGCGCCGTTCATGCAGTAGCGCAGGCCGGTAGGGCGTGGGCCGTCGTTGAAGACATGGCCCAGATGGCCGCCGCAGCGGCGGCAATGCACTTCCACCCGCAGCATGCCGAAGGTGACGTCGCGGTCCTCGCCGATGGCGTTGTGCAACGGTGCCCAGAAGCTGGGCCAGCCGGTACCGCTCTCGAACTTGGTGGACGAAGAGAACAGCGGCAGCGCACAGCCGGCACAGGTGAACGTGCCTTGCCGGTGTTCCTTGTTGAGCGGGCTGCTCCAGGGGCGTTCGGTCGCCTGCTGGCGCAGCACTGCGTACTGGGCCGGGGTCAGCCGCTGGCGCCAGTCAGCATCACTGCGCATGATCTCGAACTGTCGCGCAGGGCGCGTTTCTGCTGCCGCTGGCGCGGCGCGGCTGCAGGCCCCGAGACCGAGCAGGCCGGCGGTGGTGGCGATACCGCCCAGACCCAGCAGATGGCGGCGGGTGAGGGGCATGGCGGACTCCGGGAAGGGGCGACGGGGCCATGCTGCGCCTGCCCTGGTCAACGAATCCTCACGCAGGATTCAATTTTTCGTGAGGTATCGGCGGCGATCCCGCGCCACAATGCGCTCAGCCTCCCCCCCTGGCCCGAGCTGCCGATGTCCCCGAAACGTGTCCTGATCGTTGAAGACGATGCCCACATCGCCGACCTGCTGCGCATGCACCTGGGCGATGAGGGGTATGAGGTCGCCCACGCCGACAGCGGTGATGGCGGGCTGCGCCTGCTCGAACAGGAAGGCCCGTGGGACGCGCTGGTGCTGGACGTGATGCTGCCCGGTGTCGATGGCCTGCAGGTCTGCCAGCGCGCACGGGCGATGGCGCGCTACGTCCCGATCATCATCATCAGTGCACGCGGCAGCGAAACCCAGCGCATCGTCGGCCTGGAACTCGGCGCCGACGATTATCTGGCCAAGCCATTCTCCATGCCGGAGCTGGTGGCGCGCGTGCGTGCCCTGCTGCGTCGCGCCGAGGCCATGGCGCAGAACGCGCGCATCGATGCCGGTGCCATCGAGCTGGGAGGACTGCAGCTGGACCCGGTCGCGCGTACTGCCGACGTGGATGGCAGGCCGCTGGAACTGACGCCGCGCGAGTTCGACCTGCTGCTGTTCTTCGCGCGCCATCCCGGCCAGGTGTTCGCGCGGATGGAACTGCTCAACCAGGTCTGGGGCTACCAGCACGATGGCTATGAGCATACGGTCAATACCCATATCAACCGCCTGCGCAGCAAGATCGAAACGGATCCGGCCAACCCGCGGCGGTTGCTGACGGTCTGGGGCCGGGGCTACAAGCTGGTGGACCCGGCCGGGGCGGCGGCATGATCCGGCCGAACCTGTGGCAGAAGCTGGCCGCGGTGATCGCGGCGCTGATGCTGATGTGCTGCATGGCGCTGCTGGCGCTGCAGATGCGCTCGAACACACGGCACGAGCAGGAAGTCGTGCAGCGGCTGTCGCTGGGGCTGGCCGAGCACATCGCGCAGCGCAGCGAGCTGATGGATACCAGCGGCATGCGTGACGCTGCGGTGCGTGCGCTGTTCGGGCAACTGATGGCGGTCAACCCCAGCGTCGAGGTGTACCTGCTGGACGACCAGGGCCGCATTCTCGGCCACGACGCACCCAGCGGGCACCTGATGCGCAACCGCGTGGACGTGGCACCGCTGCGCCGGCTGCTGGCGGGCGCGCCGCTGCCGATCCTGGGCGACGATCCGCGCAGCAGCGAGGGTCGCAAGGTATTCAGCGTGGCGCCGCTGGTGGTGCAGGGCCGGCAGGCCGGCTACGTCTACGTGGTGCTGGTGGGCGAGCACCGGCAGATGCTCGCCGACGACCTCGCCGCCAGCAACCAGTGGAACACCACTTTGTGGTCGGTGATGCTGGTGGGCAGCCTGGGCCTGCTGGCCGGCCTGGTGGCGTTCTACTGGGTGACCCGGCCGCTGCGCCGCCTGACACGTCGCATCCAGGCATTCGACATCGATGCGCCGACGCCGCTGCCGCCGCCCGGCCCGCTGCGGCCGGGCGAGCGCGATGAACTGGTCATCCTCGAACATGCGCATGCGCAGATGGCGCAGCGGTTGGGAGAGCAGTGGCAGCAGCTGCGCCAGCAGGACCTGCAGCGGCGCGAGCTGGTGGCCAACATTTCGCACGATCTGCGCACGCCGTTGTCTTCACTGCATGGCTACCTTGAGACGATGGCGTTGAAGGACGCGACGCTGTCGCCGGAGGAGCGCCGGCGCTATCTCGGCATTGCCCTGGCGCAGAGTGCGAAGGTCGGGCGATTGGCGCGCGCGCTGTTCGAGCTGGCACGCCTGGAACACGGCGAGGTGCGGCTGGAGTGGGAGGTGTTCGCGCTGCCCGAGCTGCTGCAGGACGTGCTGCAGAAGTTCGAACTGGCGGCGCAGGCGCGCGGCCAGCAGCTGCACGCGGATTTTCCGCAGGGGTTGCCGTTGGTACGTGCGGACCTGGGTCTGGTGGAGCGGGTGCTGACCAACCTGCTCGACAACGCGCTGCGCCATGCGCCGGAGGGAGGGCGGATCGAGGTGCGGCTGCGTGCGGTGGCTGACAGCGTGGAGGTGATCGTTTCTGATGACGGTCCCGGCGTTGCTGCTGCGGTGCGTGCGCAGCTGTTCCAGGCGCCTGCTGCGCTGGGGGCGCGACGGGGCGAGAACGGTGGCCTGGGGCTGCTGATCGTGCAGCGTATCGTGCAGCTGCATGGCCGCAGCATCGCGCTGCGCGACAGTGAGGCAGGGGCGACGTTCGTGTTCGAGCTGCCGCGGGCGGAGTCGGCGGCGGTGGCCTAGGCGCAGCTGGTTTCCGGGTGGCGGTGTTTGCCCCTGTGCGCAGGTATGTGCGTTTTTCCGTGTGGCGCCGGGCGGATGCCCTTGCGTGCGAATGTCCTCCGGCGCCGGCCGTTGGCCGTCACCTCCTCCTTTACTTCGTACGCAAGGGCATCCACCCGGCGTGCAGGGGTTATCGGCACGCAGCGGTGTGCGGACGACGGCACCGTGCCTGGTGGGCAGATGGGGACGTCATGGGGAGGTATCCGCACTGGCATGGCATCGCTCGGGCTGGGGCTGCCTGTGCGCAGGTGTGCGCGTTTTTCCGTGTGGCGCCGGGCGGATGCCCTTGCGTGCGAATGTCCCCCGGCGCCGGCCGTTGGCCGTCACCTCCTCCTTTACTTCGCACGCAAGGGCATCCACCCGGCGTGCAGGGTTATCGGTGCGCAGAGGTGCGGAAGCGACGGCACCACGCGCCGCAAGCCGAGCATCGTGGTGGTCGGCAGCGTGTGGCGCGAGGCCCTTGCGTTCGCGATCCGCTCGGGCGAAGACGCGCATCTGCGCGCAGGCGAGGAATAAAAAAAGACCCGGCAGAGGGAGGGATCTGCCGGGTCCGGATTGCATGGGGGGAGGGACCCATGCAATGAGCGAAAGCGTCGCGTCAGGGCGTGTGGCCGGTCGCGTCCGCTGTTGATTCGTTGTAGCCCTGCACCAGTTCGGACCAGGAGCGTCCAGCCATCAGGCCAAGACCGACCACGTCCTGCTGGGCCTGCCCAAACCGCTGCAGGTTGTCCTGCCACAGCTGAGCACCCTGCGACAGCAATCCGGCCGGGTCTTCGCTTCGTGCCAGCTCGCCGAGCCAGCCACCGGTCGCGGTCAGGTTGCGTTCCAGTGCCTTCAGCTGCACGCCGAACATGCTTTCAGCGTTCTCCAGCGCCAACCGGTTCGCGCGCGTTGCGGCGGCGGCCAGCTGGCGGGTGGCATCACTGAAGCGATCGCTGAAGGCGGCGGTCATGGGCGTCAGGAAAGGACTTGATGCATTGCAGCATACGCCGATGATGCCGCATTGCAACAAAAATCATAAAGGCGCCCAAGGCGCCTTTAGAAATCTTTGGATATCAATGAGTTGTTCAGGTGCCGGGGCCCCGGTACCGGCAGCCGGAGGTGCAGGTCTCGTGGACCGTGATCTCGCTCAGCGCCGGCAGCGCGGGCTTGAGTTCGTTCCAGATCCACACCGCCAGGTTCTCGCTGGTCGGGTTTTCCAGGCCGGGGATGTCATTGAGGTAGTGGTGGTCCAGGCGTTCGTAGATCGGCTGGAAGGCCGCCTTCACGTCGCCGAAATCCATGATCCAGCCGGTCTGCGCGCCGGGTTCGCCCTCGACCTTCAGTTCCACCCGGAAGGAGTGGCCATGGAGGCGCGCGCACTTGTGCCCCGGCGGTACGTTCGGGAGGCGGTGGGCCGCCTCAAGCATGAAGACTTTGAAGATTTCCATGAGCGGATTGTACGCCGCTGCTGTCGCATCCGACCGGGATCGCGCCGGCCCCGAAGCGGAGTGACTATTTTCATCCGGATGAAGAGATGTTAGCTTCTCTTATATCCGTATGAAGAGATGTTATTGGTCGGGCCCCGGCCAGTCATGGATTACTGCGGAACTTCGTCGCCCTACCACCACCCCACACATCGTCATGCCCCAGCACACCCTGCTCGTGGCGGCCCTGGCCGCCGCTCTGGCCGCGCCATTGTCCGCCGCCGCCGAAACCACCGCTGCCGCCAGTGGCGAAGCCAGTACCCTGGCCGCCGTCCGCGTCACCGGTTCCAACATCAAGCGCGCCGATACCGAGGCGTCCAACCCGGTGCAGGTAATCGGCCGCCAGCAGCTGGAACAGACCGGCAAGGCCACCGTCGCCGATGTGCTGCGCTCGATCTCCGCCAACACCGGCAATGCCAACAACGAGACCACCAACAACGGCTGGGCCTCTGGCTCGGCCAGCATCGGCCTGCGCGGCCTGTCACCGAAGAACACGCTGGTGCTGCTCAACGGCCGTCGCGTGGCGAACTACGGCTTCCCGGCCGGTGGCCTGTCCGATACCTTCGTCGACCTCAATGCCCTGCCGCTGGTTGCGGTCGAGCGCATCGAAGTGCTCAAGGATGGTGCTTCGGCGGTGTACGGCTCCGATGCCGTGGCCGGCGTGGTCAACATCATCACCCGCCAGAACTTCGAAGGTGCCGAGATCGGGGGCAGCTTCGGAGGCGCCGACCAAGGGGGCCTGCGCGAGCAGAACCTGAAGTTTGTCGGTGGCCTCGGTGATCTGGACAGCGATGGCTACAACATCCTGTTCAGTCTGCAGGGCTACAACCGCGATCGCCTGGACCAGGACGAGCGCGATCTGACCAAGAGCGGCATCTACACCGACCTGCCGGGCGGGCGCTGGAACGGCTGGTCAGCCAAGGGGGCGCGCTATCTGATCAATGGCGTGTCGGTGCCGATGCTCGACGCCAGCGGCAACTGCCCCACCGGGACCACACGCGTTGCGAGCGCTCCGATCGACGGCCTGGCTGGCGACACCTGCGGCTTCAACCAAGCGCCGTACACCACGCTGATACCATCCACGAAGCGCTACCAGGCCTATGCCAACGGCACCTTCCGCCTGGGCGACAACGTCGAAGCGTTCGGTGAAGTGCTGTACAGCCAGATCAAGAGCGCGGCCTGGTTCGGCAGCAGCCCGTTCTTCACCCTGGAAAGCGGGCGCTTCGCCCTGAATGCCGAGACCGGCCTGGCCGAGCCGGTGTCGTCGCAGCTGCCGGCGGGCAATCCGTACAATCCGTACGGGCGTGCCGTGCCGATCGAGTACACGTTCTTCGATCTCGGCGGCACCATCAAGACCAACCGCTCCACCGCCTATCGCGGCGTGTTCGGCCTGCGCGGCACCACCGCCAACTGGGACTGGGAAGTGGCGGCGTTCGGTGCACGCAGCAGCGAGCGTGAGACCGTTTCGGGCGGCTTCGCCAACCGCTGGGCGCTGGCCGATGCGCTGGCCAGCGGCAGCTACAATCTGCTCGACCCGGCGGCCACCCCGCAGTCGGTGCGTGATGCGATCAACATCGCCACGCTGCGTCCGGCCGAATCGAAGCTGCAGGGTGTCGATGCGAAGATCTCGGGCAGCCTGGGCCGCACCTGGGCCGGTGACATCGGCTTTGCCGCCGGCGCCGAGTGGCGCCGCGAGAAGCTCGATTCGAACAACCCCTGGCAGATCGATGCCGGCCTGCAGGTGCGTCCGGCCATCGCCGAGGTGCACGGCGAGCGCCAGGTCAGCGCTGCGTACGCGGAAGTGAACGTGCCGCTGGCCTCGACCCTGGAACTGTCCGCCGCTGCGCGTGCCGATCACTACGATGACTTCGGCGATGCGTTCTCGCCGAAGCTCGGACTGCGCTGGCAACCGCTGGACTTCCTGCTGGTGCGCGCGTCGGCCTCGAAGGGCTTCCGTGCGCCCTCGCTGTCGGAGAACTCCAACAGCACCAGCATCTCCTACGGCAGCGTGGTCGATCCGCGCGACCCGGATGTGCCGGGCTCGCGGCAGAGCCCGACGTTCTTCACCGTGGGCAACAGTGACCTGAAGCCGGAGCGCACCAAGAGCGTGAACTTCGGCGTGGTGCTGTCACCGTGGGCGAACACCAATCTGAGTGTCGACTACTACCGTATCCAGCTCGACAACCTGGTCGGCACCAACAACACGCAGACGCTGATCAACGACAACGTTGCCGGTGCCGTGCAGCGCGATGAGCGCGGCAAGCTGCAGGCCGTCTACAACCGCTACCAGAACCTGAGCGAGCTGAAGACATCGGGTATCGACGTGGAACTGCGCCAGCGCATTCCGGCGGCGCGCCTGGGAGATTTCACCCTGTCTTCGGCCTACACCCACGTCCGTGACTACCGCCGTCCCACCGTGGTCGGCGGGCCCCTGGTCGACTACGCCGGCAGCAACCTCGGCGCCACCCTGCCCAAGGACAGGGCCACCACCACGCTGGACTGGAAGTACGGCGACTTCAACGCGGCGGTGACCTGGTACTACACCAGCAGCTACCGGCAGGAAGCCAGTACCGCCGCCAAGGCCGTGCAGCAGCGTGTCGGCAGCTACAGCCAGTACGACCTGTACCTGGGGTACACCGGCATCGACAGCCTGACCCTGTACGCCAAGGTGCAGAACCTGGGTGACAAGACGCCGCCCTACGATGCGTCGTTCCCGGGCATCCGTGCGCCGTATGACTTCACCCAGTACGACCTGCGGGGTCGCTACTTCACGCTGGGCTTCGACTACCGCTTCTGATCCACCGCCGTGGCCGGTCGCCTGCCGTGACCGGCCACGTTGCCCTCTGCCGTCCTGTTTCCGGGGAGTCACCGTGTCCTTCCACCGCCGTGCCGTTCTTCCGTTGCTGTTCGCCGCTGCCAGCGCAGTGCTCCCCGCGTTGTCCGCGCAGGCGCAGAGCGCCTATTTCTTCCCGCAGGCCAGCGAGGCCGGCGCGTTCGACAGCGCCATTCCCACGCCGGAGCAGTTCCTCGGCTATCCGATCGGCAGCCGCTACACCCGCCACGACCAGTTGGTCGCCTATTTCGAGGAACTGGCCAGGCATTCGGACAGGATCCGCGTCCAGCACATTGGACGCAGCTATGAAGGCCGCCCCCTGCTGATCGCCACCATCACCGCGGCCAGCAACCAGGCGCGGTTGGAACAGATCCGCCAGCAGCACGCGACCCTGGTCGATCCGGCACAACCGCGCAGCGCAGCTGGTGACAGCCCGGTGGTGGTCTGGCTGGGCTACAGCGTGCACGGCAATGAAACCTCCAGCGGCGAAGCGGCGATGCTCACTGCGTATTACCTGGTGGCCAATCGCACCAGTGAAACCCAGCAATGGCTGCAGCAGGCGGTGGTGCTGTTCGACCCGGCGCAGAATCCGGACGGACGCGACCGTGCCGCCAACTGGCACAACGCCTGGGCATCGGACCCGGCCTCGGCCGATCCGGCTGACAAGGAGCATGTCGAGCCGTTCCCGCAGGGCCGTACCAACCATTACTTCACCGATCTCAACCGCGACTGGCTGGCGCTGACCCAGCAGGATTCGCGGCCGAAGGTGGCCGCCTTCCACCAGTGGTACCCGAACGTGCAGATCGACTTCCACGAGATGGGCAAGGACAGCACGTACTACTTCGAGCCTTCGCCGAAGAGCATGCACAGCCCGTTGATCCCGGCTGCCTCCTACGAGTTCAACAGGACGCTGGCCACGTACCACGCACAGGCGCTGGACGCACTGGGGTCGCTGTACTACACGGGGGAGAACTTCGACAACTTCTCGCCGGTGTATGGCTCGACCTATCCGGACTTCCATGGCGCGGTCGGTGTCACCGTCGAGCAGGCCAGTTCGCGGGGACGGGTGCAGGAGTCGGTGAACGGGCTGCTGACCTTCCCGTTCACCATCCGCAACCAGGTCGCCACCGGCCTGGGCACGGTGCGCGGTGCGGTGGCCGAGCGCAGTGGCCTGTTCGACCTGCAGAAGACCTTCTTCCAGAGCGCATTGAAGCAGGCCGCGCAGCAGCCGCAGAAGACCTTCGTGTTCGGCGACGCGCATGATCCGGCGTTGACCCGGCGCCTGCTTGAACTGCTGCTCCTGCACCGGATCGAGGTACGCGCGCTGGATCGCGATGTCACCGTCGAGGGGAAGCGCTTCCAGGCAGGCAGTGCCTATGTCGTGCCCGTGCAGCAGGCGCAGTTCCGCCTGGTGCACTCGATCTTCGCCGAGACGCCGCCGATCAAGGGCGACGTGTTCTATGGCAGCACCAGCTACGCCATTGCGCCAGCCTACGGCGTGGCCTTCGCCGGCAGCCGCAGCCGCATCGACGGCGGTGCACAGGTGAGCGAGCTGCCACCACTGCAGGGCGCGGTCGTCGGCGGCCAGGCGGGGTTCGCCTATGCCATCGACTGGCGTGACTACAACGCCAGCCGTGCGTTGGCCGAGCTGCAGGGCAGGGGATTGGCCGCGCGCGCTGCATTCCAGCCGTTCACCGCCGGAACCGCACAGGGCGACGTGGATTTCGCGGCCGGCAGCATCGTCATTCCCGTTGCCGGCCAGCCACTGCAGGGAGCGGCCCTGCTCGACGCGGTGGCCGCGGCGGCACGTGCTTCGGGCGTACAGGTGCATGCGTTGTCGAGTGGCCGCAGCCGCGAGGGCATCGATCTCGGCAGCGATGGCGTGAAGGCACTGCGCAAGCCGGCCGTGGCACTGGTGATGGGCGAAGGCGTGGCGGCCACCGAGATCGGATCGGCCTGGTTCCTGCTGGACCAGCACCTGCACCTGCCGGCCAGCAAGCTGGATCCGCAGCAGCTGGGCAAGGTTCCGCTGGATCGCTACACCACCCTCGTGTTGTCCGGTGGCACCTACAACAGTGTCGATGCGACTGCCGTGGCCGCACTGAAGCGCTGGGTGCAGGCCGGCGGCTCGCTGGTGACCTATGGCAGCGCGTCGAAGTGGGCGATCGAACAGAAGCTCGCCGATGGCGAGAAGACCGGCAAGGACGAAGAGGCCGGCGACGAATCCCGTCGCGCCTTCGGTGACCAGCGCGACATCGCTGCGATCGAGCGGGTGAGCGGCAACATCCTCAGCGCCGATGTCGATACCAGCCATCCCCTGGCGTTCGGCGTGCCGGGCCGGCAGCTGGCGGTGAACAAGGAAAACAGCGTGACGCTGCAGCCGAGTGCGAATCCGTTCTCGACGGTGGTGCGCATCGACGCGTCACCACGGGTCAACGGTTACCTGTCCGAGCGCAATCGTGCGCGGGTGGCAGGTAGTGCGTGGCTGCTGGTGTCGGCCCAGGGAAAGGGCAACGTGGTGCTGTTCGCCGATGATCCGGCACACCGCAAGTACTGGCATGGCACGGATCGACTGCTGATCAATGCGATCTTCTTCGGGAATCTGGCGAATCCGGCGAAAGCACGCGGATGAGGCGTCTGGCGCCTTGATTGATGCGCGGGCAACAAAAAAGGGACGGCGCGCCAGCGCCGTCCCCGATGTAAGGCCTCCCGCGCAGCGGGACGCCTCATTCCTGTCAGTCAGGATCAGCCGGCGCGACCGCCGCCGCCCTGGCCGCGGCCACGACCACCGCCGTTGCCGCCTCCGCCACGACGCTGGCCCTGACCAGCGCCGGCACGCTGCTGGCCGTTGCCACCGCCCTCACGACGGCCACCACCGGCCTTCTTCGGGCCGGCGTGGGCATGGCGCGGCGCATCGCCGTGCGGACGACGCGCATGGCTCTTGCGCGGGGCGCGCTCGCCGGTGTCGTGCTCGGCCTTGCCCGGTGCACTGTTGCCCCAGCGGATCGGCACCTGCAGCTCGAAGCCCGGCACATCGCGGATATCCATGTCGCGTCCGAGCAGGCGCACGATCGCGCGCAGCAGCTTGACCTCGTCCTGCGCCACCAGCGAGATCGCCTGGCCGGTGGAACCGTTGCGGCCGGTGCGGCCGATACGGTGCACGTAATCCTCGGCGACCATCGGCAGGTCGAAGTTGATCACCTTCGGCAGCTCGTTGATGTCGATGCCGCGTGCCGCGATGTCGGTGGCCACCAGCACGGTCACGCGACCGGCCTTGAAGTCACCCAGCGCACGCAGGCGCTGGCCCTGGCTCTTGTTGCCATGGATCGCCGCGGTCTTGATGCCCGACTTCTCCAGGAACGCGGCCAGCTTGTCGCTGCCGTGCTTGGTCCGGGCGAACACCAGGGTCTGCTCACGGCTGTCCTGTGCCAGCAGGTGCAGCAGCAGGTCGCGCTTGCGGCCGGCGTCGACCGGATGCACGCGATGGGTGATGGTCTCGGCCACGGTGTTCTTCGGCGTCACCTGGATCTGTTCCGGGTTGCGCATGAACTCCAGCGCCAGCTGGCGGATGTTGTCCTCGAACGTGGCCGAGAACAGCAGGGTCTGACGGTTCTGCTTGGGCAGCTTGGCCAGGATGCGCTTGATCGACGGCAGGAAGCCCATGTCCAGCATGCGGTCGGCTTCGTCCAGCACCAGCAGTTCGATGCCGGACAGGTCGATGCTGCGACGCTCCAGGTGATCGATCAGGCGGCCCGGGCAGGCCACCAGCAGGTCCACGCCACGGCGCAGGATGTCCAGCTGGTTGCCCATGCCGACGCCGCCGTAGATGCAGGCGCTGGGGATGCGCAGATACTTGCTGTAGCCGCGCAGGCTGTCATGCACCTGGGTGGCCAGCTCGCGGGTCGGAGCCAGGATCAGTGCGCGCGGCTTGCGCGGGCCACCGCCACGCACTTCCTGCGGCGCGGTGCCCAGATGCTGCAGCAGCGGCAGGCCGAAGGCTGCGGTCTTGCCGGTGCCGGTCTGTGCGCCGGCCAGCAGGTCGCGACCGGCCAGCGCCAGCGGGATCGCCTGCTGCTGGATCGGGGTCGGGTTTTCGTAGCCCTGCTCGGCCAGCGCACGCAGCAGGAAGGGCGCCAGGCCCAGCGATTCAAAAGACATCGAGTGTGCTCCAAGTACAAGAAACGCCTGTCCGAATGGACAGACGGGGGCAGATCAGACTGATCGGCTGACTCGGAGCGTTCCCGTGAACCGCGCTGCGAGAATTGGGTGCAGCCGGCACGAAGCGCAGGCTGGAATGCGTGACGAACGGCGTCGGAGTGGGGGCGGGCGAAGAGGGCGGACCCTGGTCGCCGGCGATCCCGGAGGGAAACGGACGGCCGCTGCAGACCCCGCAAGTCTAAACGATGTTTGAGACTTCACGCAAAAAGGCCTGTTCAGGTAAGGGTTCTCTCTGCAGGGCTGCGCCCTGCACCCGCAGAGGCCGAAGCCACGTCAACGTCAACGTCAACATCAAAAGCTGGTGTCCTGAGGGATGGCGGGGTGGGTCCGGTGGCGGGAGACGCCGTAAACCCGTCCCTGGGGGCTTGGCCGCGGCATCCATGCCGCGGACACTCCCGCCACC
>NZ_JBRRCG010000009.1:0-163543 GCF_056757995.1 Stenotrophomonas sp. STEN147 | reverse complement strand
GGCCTCGCCGGGGGGGCCCTTTTGGGGGGCCCCCGGCCGGCGGGCCGCGCGGGCCCCGCCGCTACCGCAATGGGGCGCCCATTCAGAAAAACATATTGATAGGAATGAAATTAGTAGTATCCTATCTATCTATGTACCGCCCCCTCGACGAGCGCACCGTGCTGCAGATGCAGCTCAGCTCCGGCCTGCTGTATGCAGGGCGGCAGTGGCAGCGCTTGGCCGACAGCCGGCTGGGCAGCTACGGGATCTCCACCGCCTGCACCATGCCCCTGCTGATGATCGGCCGCTCCGGCGGCGGCATCCGCCAGGTCGCCCTGGCCCAGCAGCTGGGCATGGAGGGGCCTTCGCTGGTACGCCTGCTGGACAAGCTCTGTGCCAGCGACCTGGTCCGCCGTGAAAGTGATGCAAGCGACCGTCGCGCCAACCTGCTGTGGCTGACCGAGGCCGGCCAGGCGCTGGTGCAGGAACTTGAAGATCAGTTGATCGACCTGCGTCAGGACGTGTTCGGCGCGCTTTCCATGGATGAACTGCACGCCGTGCTGAAGGCATGGCGCCTGCTGGCCGAGGCCGCCGACCGCATCACGTGAGACCGATGTCCCCGGATGCCGCCGCTGCCGTTGCCACGCCAGCGGCTGTCACCCGTTGTTGTTGTGCCGTTGTTCCTCCCCTCCCCCATCTGCCCTGCCCTACCGATGCCTGGTGAATTCAGTCTCCACGGAGTGTTCGTCCCGACCCTGCTCGGGTTGATGCTGCTGGCCTATCTGCTCAACAGCGGTCTGCACGCGCTGCTGCAACGCGCTGGTGCCTACCGCCATGTCTGGCACCCGGCGCTGTTCAACCTGGCCCTGTACGGGATCGTGCTGGGCCTGCTGTTCCACCTTCTGCGCTGGATGCAATCGTGAACAAGATCGTGAAGAAGTCCCTGCCGGTGCTGCTCACCGGTGCCGCCGTGATCGTCGCGCTGCTGGTGCTGCGCCAGCTGTGGGTCTATTACATGGACGAACCCTGGACCCGTGACGCCCATGTCGGCGCGGACGTGGTGCAGATGGCGCCGGATGTGTCCGGCCTGGTGGAGACGGTGAACGTCGCCGACAACCAGGCGGTGAAGAAGGGCGACCTGCTGTTCGTGGTCGACCGTGCGCGCTACCGCATCGCACTGGAGCAGGCACAGGCCAGCCTGGCCGAGCGCCAGGCGTCGGTGGCCCAGCTGAAGCGCGAGATCGGTCGTGATCGCAGCCTGCAGGACCTCGTCGCTGCCGAGGACGCCGAAGTGCGCCGGGCCAAGCTGCAGGCCGCACAGGCCGCGCTGGCCACGGCACAGGCCGCAGTCGATCTGGCCGAGCTCAATCTGGGCCGCACCGAAGTGCGCGCACCGGCAGACGGCCGGGTCAACGACCGTACGCTGCGCGTCGGAGACTACGTGGTGGCCGGCAAACCGGTACTGGCGTTGCTGGATACCGGCTCATTCCGCATCGATGGCTATTTCGAGGAGACCCGCCTGCAGGGTGTGGTGCCCGGGCAGCGCGTGGACATCCGCCTGATGGGTGAATCCAGGCCATTGCAGGGACATGTGGAGAGCATCGCCGCCGGCATCGAGGACCGCTACCGCAGCAACGGCAGCAGCCTGTTGCCGAACGTCACACCCGCATTCGACTGGGTGCGGCTGGCGCAGCGCATTCCCGTGCGGATTGCCATCGATGATCTTCCCGCGGGTGTTGAGTTGATCGCCGGCCGCACTGCCACCGTGACGGTGGATACCGGCCGCCGCGCGGATGACAGCAAGGCCGGCCCCACGCCGACGCGGGGCCGCCTGTGAATACCGCACTGTCCCGCCTCGGCCTGATCGTCGCACTGGCCAGCCTGGCCGCGTGCAGGACCGTTGGTCCCGACTATGCACTACCGGAAGGCTCGGCATTCAAGCGCCCGGAGGCGAATGCGGCGTTCATCGATACGCAGAACCCGCAGATCGCCGCCAACCAGCCGCTGCCGGCGCGCTGGTGGTCGCTGTACGACGATCCGGTGCTGGACGGCCTGATCAGCCAGGCGCTGCGCGACAACGTTGAGTTGAAAGCCGCTGATGCCCACCTGCGCCGCGCGGCGGCCGTGTACGAACAGGCACTGGACGCCGGTGGCTTCGAGTACGAGGCCGAGGCCGGCGTCAGCCGCGCGCAGTTGTCGGCCGAATCGTTCCTGCAGGAACACGAACTGCCGGTGATCAACCTGGCCGATGGCAAGTTCGCGGTCAGCTATCAGTTCGATCTGTTCGGCAAGCTCAAGCGCGGTGCGGAAGCGGCGCGGGCCGACGAGCAGGCAGTCGCTGCGGCGCGCGACCTGGCCCAGGTCAGCGTGGTCGCACAGGTGGCCGACAGCTATCTGGAGATCTGCCACGCCAACCACGAACTGCATGTGGCCGAGCATTCGCTGCAGCTGCAGCAGCGCGGCCGCTCGGTGACCGCGCGGTTGATCGCGGCCGGCCGCGGCACGCCGCCGGAACTGGCCCGTGCCAATGCCCAGGTCGCCCTGCTGGAAGCCGCGTTGCCGCCGTTGCGCGCGCAGCGCTCGGCGGCGGCGTACTCCCTGGCCGCCCTGCTCGGCCAGACCCCCGGCCAGTTGCCGACCGGGGTGATCGACTGCGCACAGGCACCGTCGCTGACGCAGCCGCTGCCGGTCGGAGATGGCCGTGCGCTGCTGCAGCGTCGTCCGGATGTGCGCCAGGCCGAACGCAGGCTGGCCGCGGCCACCGCGCGCATTGGCGTGGCTACCGCCGAACTCTATCCGGACATCCGTCTGGGGGCTTCGATCGGCGCCGCCGGCCCGCTGGAAGATTTCGGCCAGCCCATGACCCAGCAGTGGTCGATCGGGCCGCTGATCTCGTGGACGCTGCCGTCATCGGGCAGCCATGCACGCATCCACGCGGCCGAAGCGGGCGCCGATGCGGCGCTGGCCGAGTTCGACCACACCGTGCTGCAGGCACTGCGTGAGACGCAGACCGCTCTGGACCGCTACGCACAGGACCTGCGCCGCCTGCAGTCGCTGCGCATCGCCCAGGAACAGGCCGCGCTGGCAGCCGAGCAGAACCGCCGGCTGTACCAGGGTGGGCGGACACCGTATCTGGCCAGCCTGGACGCCGACCGCAGCCTGGCCACCAGCGATGCCACGCTGGCCGCAGCCGAAGCACAGGTCTCGCGCGACCAGATCCACCTGTTCCTGGTGCTCGGCGGTGGCTGGCAGGCGACGGCCGCCCCACGGGCCACGGCGAACTAAGTGATGAACGCCGTGACCGATCGCCAGGCGTGGCTGTTCTCGATCAAGACCTACCTGGCCGCGATCGCCGCCCTGTACATCGCCATGGCCGGCAACCTGTCGCGCCCGTACTGGGCGATGGGTACGGTCTACATCGTCAGCCAGCCGCTGCTGGGCCCCACCCGCGCCAAGGGCGTATACCGCATCGTCGGCACCCTGGTGGCCGGCCTGGCCACACTGCTCGTGCTGCCCGCGCTGGTGGAGACCCCACTGCTGCTGAGCGCGGCGATGTCGCTCTGGCTGGCCGGCTGCCTGTTCCTGGCCCTGCTCAACCGCGGCCCGCGCGGCTATGCCTTCCTGCTCGCAGGCTATACGACCGCCTTCATCGGCTTTCCCGCCGTGACCTCGCCGGAGACGATCTTCGACACGGTCGTGGCACGCAGCGTGGAGATCATCCTCGGCACGGTGGTGGCGGTGCTGTTCGCCTCGCTGCTGTTCCCGGCTTCGGTGCGGCCGATGCTGCGCGCACGCATCGGCACCTGGATGGAGGATGCGGCGCAGTGGTGCCGGCAGATCCTGGAGCGAGGCCGCGCGCATGCACCGCGCAACCGCCTGGCCGCCGATCTGGTGCAGTTCGAGGCATTGATCGAGTTCCTGCGCCGCGATGATCCGCGCCACACCGGCGCGGCGGTCTCCATGGAACGGCTGCGCGAGCGCATGCTGTTGCTGTTGCCGGTGCTGTCTTCGATCGCCGATCGCCTGAGTGCGCTGCGCAGCGATGGCCAGTCGCTGCCAGACGGGCTGCCAGCGCTGGTCGACGACCTCCGCGATTGGCTGGACGGGCCCACCAACGCCAGCGAGTACGCCCGCCTGCGTGCACGCATCAGCGCGCTGAAGCCGCAGGTGGACCGCAACCTGCAGCACCTGCAGCTGGCCAGCCTGCTGCTGCGCCTGGAGGAACTGGTGGACCTGTGGCAGGACTGCCGCACCCTGCAACACGCGATCGACCAGGGCACCGCGCCGTTGGATCGCGCGCATTACCGCATCCGCACCGAACGGGTGGCCGCCGACAGGCACGTCGACTACGGCATGGCGCTGTTCTCTGCGCTCAGTGCCGGCGTGGCGCTGATGAGCTACTGCGTGCTGTGGATCGCACTGGGTTGGGAAGGTGGCGGCAACGGCGCGATGATGGCCGCGGTGACCGCTGCATTCTTCGCCGCGCAGGACGATCCCGCACCCAGCATGGTGCAGTTCCTGGTGTGGGCGATGGTCGCCTCTGTAGTGGCGGGCCTGTATCTGTTCGGCGTGTTCCCGGCCGTGCACGACTTCGGCCTGCTGGCGCTGGTGCTGGCGGTCGCGTTCCTGCCGTTGGGGCTGCTGTTGCATCACCCCAAAAGTGCGCTGTTCGCGCTGCCGCTGACGGTCAACCTGGCCGCACTGCTCAGCCTGCAGAACACTTACAGCGCCAACATCCAGACGTTCGTGAACTCGTCGGTGGCGATGTTCATCGGCATCGGCTTCGCGGTGGTGATGACCCGCCTGTTCCGATCGGTAGGCGCCGAATGGACCGCTCGGCGGCTGGTGCGGCAAGGCTGGGCCACGCTGGCCGAAGCCGCCGAAGGACGTGGCCAGCAGGATCGGCAGCGCTTCGCCGCGCGCATGCTTGACCTGTTGGGCCTGCTCGCGCCGCGCCTGGCGGCGACGCCGGAGGGCAGCGACATCGCCTCGGTGGACATGCTCAACGAGGCCCGCATCGGCCTGAACATCCTGCAGCTGCGGCGTGCCCGGTTGGAACTGCCCGAGCGCAGCCGCGAGGCGGTCGAACACATCCTTGAAGAGGTCGCTATGCATTACCGCCGCCAGATTGCCGCGCGCAAACCGATGGCGGCAGCCGACGCGCTGCGCGAGCGCCTGGATGCCTCGCTGGGGCGGGTCGGCAGCGTGGCGGCCTGCAAGGCACGCGACGAGGCGTTGATGGGCCTGGTGGGCCTGCGCTTCGCCCTGTTCCCGGAGGTGATGGCGTGGGGGGACCCCGCGGTTCCGTCGTTTTATGGCGTTCGGCGTTGCTTGGCCGGGCGATACCAGGGATACCGTTCGGGCGGGGCCATGCCCGGCGGCCTTTCGCCCCGACAACAGGACGGTTCAATGAGTTACGACATGATGGTGTTCGAGGCCAGCGCCGCCCCGCGTGAGGCGGCAGCGTTCATCGCCTGGTTCGAGAAGCAGACCGCCTGGGGCGAGAACCACGAGTACGACGATCCGGTGGTCAGCAGTCCGGCACTGCAGGCCTGGTTCGCCGCGATGGCGCGGGAGTTCCCGCCCTTGAATGGTCCGCTGAGCAACGATGAGGACGATCGCGCCGAGGTCACCGACTACAGCATCGGCCGCCACGTCATCTACGGTGCGTTTGCCTACTCCGTGGCCGAGCGTGCGCATGGCCGGGTACAGGACCTTGCGGAGGAGCACGGGGTGGGCTTCTTCGATGTCAGTGCCGATGAAGCAGCCATCGTGTTCCCCGATGGCCTGGTGCTGATCGCGGAATGACGCCGGGTCGGAGCCCTCACGAAGGGAGGGATCCGACCCCGGTTCAGAACAGCTGGCCCTGCACCGTGGGCTGTTCGATGCGCGCCGGTTCTTCAGCCGCCTGGTCCGCACCCAGCCGCCAGGCCAGGCCGCCGATTCGACTGGCATGGCGCTTGAGCGCGGCCTGCAGCACGTCGGCACTGGCCGCCACATGCAGGACCTGGCGGGCACGGGTCAGCCCGGTGTAGATCAGCTCGCGCGACAGCACGCGACTGTCCTGCCGTGGCAGTTGCAACCAGACCTCATCAAACTCCGAGCCCTGTGCCTTGTGCACGGTCATTGCGAACGCGCTCTCGTGCGCCGGCAATGCGGCCGGATGGAAGGCGCGCGGCTGATCGGCGGTGTCGCCGGGGAACCACGCCACCATCGCGCCCGTGCTGTCGCGCAGGCAGATGCCGACATCGCCGTTGAACAAGCGATGCCGATAGCTGTTCTCGGTTACCAGCAGCAGGCGCCCCTGGAAGTAGCCCGGGGTGGTGCCGGCCAGCAGCTGTTCGATCCGCTCGTTGAGGCCACGGGCTCCCTGCGGCCCTTCACGCAGCGCGGTCAGCACGCGCAGGCGGCCGGCCTGCTGCAGTGCCAGGACCGGGTCCCGGATATCGGCCAATGCACGCCAGCGGCCCAGCAGATGCTCACGCTGGTCACGCAGCGGATCCGGCTCCCCTTCGTGGAAGCGGACTCCCGACAGTTCGCCACTGCGCAGCAGTCGCAGCGTGGTGACGCTGTCACCATCGCGGACGGCACGCGCCAACGGTGCCAGATCCAATGCGTCGCTCTGCCGGTAACCGCGCTGCAGCTGTACCCGCCGACCGGTGAATGCATGGCCCGGCGCCGGCGGCTGCAATGCCGGTGCCGCCAACATCCCCTGCAACGCCAGTGCATCATCGACGCGCGTGCCCATGCCATCACCGCTGGCTCGCAGGATCGCGCCCAGCACGTCGCCGGCTTCGACCGAGGGCAGCTGGTCAGGATCGCCGAGCAGGATCAGGCGGGTGCCGCTGGCGATGGCATCGACCAGCTTGGCCATCATCGGCAGATCGATCATCGACGCTTCGTCGATCACCACCACATCCAGCGGCAGCGGATTATCGGCGTGGTGGCGGAAACGGGGCGAGTCGGGAATGACGCCCAGCAGGCGATGCAGCGTTGTGCCGGTGGTAGGCAATGCGGCGCACAGCGCCGGGTCCAGGCCCTCCTCCTGCAACCGCTGCACGGCCAGACGCAGGCTTTCGGCCATCCGCTCGGCGGCGCGGCCGGTCGGTGCGGCCAAGGCCACCTTCGGCGGTGGCTGGCCGGCATGCGCTGCCTGCGCAGCCAGCAACAGCAGCAGGCGCGCGATGGTGGTGGTCTTGCCGGTGCCGGGTCCACCGGTCACCAGCGCCAAGGGATGACGCAGGGTCACGCCTGCCGCGCGCGCCTGATGATCCTCGACATCCCGGGCCTGCGGGAACAACCGTGCGAACAGGGGCGCCAACGCGGGCAGATCCGGCGCCGGCAGCGGATGGCCGCCGATGCGCTGCAGGCCCGCCGCCAGCTGCCGCTCGTACTCGCGATAGCGGCGCAGGTACAGCAGGCCGTTCTCCATCACCAGCGGGGCGTCATCTGCGACAGCATCGGCGCGCCCGGGGGTCGCGACCCAGGGCGAGGCGCGCAGCTGCTCGATCCAGGATTCCGGCGCCGGCCAGGCGGATACGCCTTCCAGCAGCCGGTGCGGCTGCGCCGGATCGAAACCGGCATGCCCCAGCGATACCGCCAGCGAGGCCAGCGCCGCCGCCAGCGCCACGTCCTCCGGGGTGTCGGTGCGCAGCCGCTGCAGGCCGGTCGCCAAGGCATGGTCGATCGTCCGCAGCTGGCCGTTGCGGTACAGGTCCCTGAGCAGGCTCATGCGCTGGCTCCAAGCGCGCGTGCCGCCAGCTCAGCCTGGGCCTGCCTGCCTCCGGCGAACAACGCATCGAGCGCGTCCACCAGTTCGAGCGGGAAACGATCGGTGTAGACACCATTGCCAGTGCCATCCAGGCCGCGGCAGAACAGATAGCGGATGCCGCCCATGTCGCGTTCGTAGCGGTAGGCCGCCCCCAGCCGGAAGCGCAGCCAGCGATGCAGCGCGACGGTATAGATCAGGGCCTGCAGGTCGTACTCGCTGTGGCGCATGGCGATGGCCAGCAGGTCGGGGGTGTAGCCCGGCAGCCGGTTGGATTTGTAGTCGAGCACGTACCAGCGGCCATCGCGCACGTAGGTGAGGTCGATCATGCCGGTCATCAGCCCTTCCAGCCGGCGGCGCTGGCCGAAGCCCCGGCGCGCGCTGGCGATGCCGTGGGCATGCAGTACATCCAGCAGTGCCGGCACAGCGGTCGGCTCGATGGCGAAGTGGAAGTCGATCTCGGCACGGCGATCCTGCGCGGGCACGCTGTACAGCGCGCCCCCCTCCGGCAGCTCCGCGATGAGGGTCTGTCCGACCAGTGGCACCAGCACCGCGATGCCGTCATCCAGGTCTGCATCTGCATAGCCCTCGTCGCGCAATGCCTTGCGCAGCACGGCGGCCTGGCCTTCCGGCGCTTCCTGGCCGGGCTGCCAGGCGCCCCATGCGGTGAAGTCGACGTTCTCCATCGCTTCGTGCAGCACGTTGCCGAAGCGGCTGCCCATGAAGCGCGGGTCGACCGGCGCGGCCTCTTCGGTCGCGGCAGGATCCGGCAGCGCGGGCTCCAAAGGCAGCTCCGCGCCGACCGGTTCGTCGGCCGCCGGCGCCGGCAGTTCGGTGGCGGCCGCCTCGATGTCACTGCCACTGCCGGCATCGGCATGCGCCAGCTGGGTGAAGCTGTATACCCACCAGTCGTGGGGCACGCGACGCGCCTGCGTGCGCACTGCCGGAAGTTCGCCGTCCATTTCCACCGCCAGCTGCGGCAGCTGCGCCACCGGCTCGCTGTCGTCGACCTGCACGTCGGCACACCCACGCAGGGCCTGCAGGTCGCCCAGCAACGGGGCCAGCGGGGTCCTGGCAAGACCGGCGAGGTCACCGATGGCGATCCACAGCGCGTGCTCGGCACGGGTCATGCCGACGTACAGCAGGCGCGCGTCCTCTGCCTGCTGCTCGTGCCGCGCCTGGCGGCTGACGGCCTCCCACACCTCGTCCCTGTCCAGCTTCCAGTGCAGCTGGCGCTCGCCGTCCAGATGCACGGTGCAGTGTGCAGCGCTGCTGTTCGCGCCGCGCTCGATGCCCACGAACGGCAGGAACACCAGGGGGTACTCCAGGCCCTTGCTCTTGTGCAGGGTGATGATCTGCACACGGCGCGCGTCCGATTCCAGGCGCAGCAGCTGCTGCTCATCGTCCTGGTCGGCGCTGGCCATCCGGCCCTGCAGCCAGTCCAGCAGGCCATGCATGCCCAGTGCCTGTGCCGACGCCTCCTGCAGCAGCTCGCCGAGCTGGAGGTAATTGGTCAGCCGGCGCTCGCCGTCGACCAGCGCCAGCAGACGTTCGCCCTGTGCGGCGCATACGTCGGCGATCACCGCGAACGGTCCGCCGCGCTGCCATCGCTCGCGCCAGTGCAGCAGCTGGGTCTGGAATCCCCGCTGCAGGTCGCCTTCGCGTTCCATCGCTGCGATCGCACTGGCAGGCTGGCCGAGCAGCACCGTGGCCAGCGCGGTGCGCAGGCGGCCTTCGTCGGCCGGTTGCAGCAGGGCCAGCAGCAGCGCGCGCAGGTCGCGGGCTTCGCTGGTGGCGAACAGGCTCTGTCTGCCGGCAGCCACCGCGGGAATTCCAACAGCCGCCAGTGCACGCTGCACAAGCGTGGCCTCGCGATGCGAACGCACCAGCACGGCGATGTCACCCGGCTGCACCGGGCGACCACGCAGCAGGGCCCTGCCGGCGCGCGCGTCCACCAGCACCTGGTGAATGGCGGCCACACAGGCCCGCGTCGCCGCCTCGCGGGAGGCATCGGCAGCCAGCGGCCTGTCACCGCCGCTGCGCAGCACGCGCAGAGTCAGAGCTGCGGCGGCATGGCCATCACGCTGGTAATCCGCATCGACGCGCACGCCACCCGGTCGCACCGGCTCGAAGCGGATGTCACGCTCCAGGAAGGCGTCCTCACCGCCGTTGTCGTACAGCACCTGCAGTACGCGCAGCAGCGCAGGCCGCGAGCGGAAATTCTGGTCCAGTGCCGGCGCGGGCTGAGCGACCTGCCTGGCCTTGAGGTAGGTATGGATGTCGCCGCCGCGGAAGCCATAGATCGCCTGCTTCGGATCGCCGATCAGGAACAGCGCTGGCGCCAGTCCCAGTTCGCGCACCTCCGGCGAATCGCCGAACAGGGTGTGGAAGATGCCCCATTGGCGGTCATCGGTATCCTGGAATTCATCGACCAGGGCAATGCGGTACTGCGCGCGCAGCCGTTGCACCAGCGTCAGCCGTTGCGGCCCCTGCAGGGCAAGCGCCACGCCGTCGATCAGGTCATCGTAGGTCTGCACCCGTCGCGTCTGTTTCAGCAGGGCCAGTCGCTGCGCGGCTTCGGCGCGCAGGGCGTGCAGGAAGCGGATCGCGCGCTGGCGAAGCCACGACATGACCACGTCGGCGGCATCCCACCAGGCCTGCAATGCGTCGAAGAGCGGTGCATCCGGGCATGCGCCCTGCTGATCGTCCCGGCATAGGGCCTGCATCGAGGTGGGCAGCAGCTTCTCCAGATGGAGTTTTCCATCGCGTGACCAGTCCGCGACCGCCTGCCCGGCGACCAGGGTGGAGAATGCCTTGTCGAAGCTCGGCCGCTTGGCACGACGTCCATCGAAGACCTTCTTCTCGAACGCCGTGGCGATCTGCCCACGGGCCGCGTCAAGACCGGAGTCGATGGCGGCCGCAAGGACCTGCGCGGCCTGCAGCATCCGCGGCCGCGGATCGTCCGGCAGCGTCGGCAATGGCAATGGATGCAGCGGCGGTGCGGCCAGCAGCGCGCGCAGGTCGCCTGCCAGTGCGTCCGGGCTCGACCACAACAAGGTCAGCGGCTCCAGTGTGGCCGGATCGTTGGCGTGCACGCGCCACAGGTCAGCCGCCAGTTCCTCCATCAGCTCGCGGTCGCTGGTCAGCAGCTCCGGAGGATCGAAGGTGTGGCCGCTCTCCAGTGCGTGCTCGCGCAGCACGCGGGTGCAGAAGCCGTGGATGGTGAAGATCGCGGCCAGATCGATTTCGTCGGCAGCGACCTGCAGGCGGCGCTTCAGGGCCACCGCGCTCTCATTGCCGGCATCGAGATGGCGCCACAGGATCTGCCGGGTCAGCCGCATGTCGGGTGCCTCGCCGTCGCCCGGAGGCAGGTCGACCATCCGCGCGGCCAGCGCCAATCGCTCACGGATGCGCTTGCGCAGTTCCTGGGTCGCGGCATCGGTGAAGGTCACCGCCAGGATCTGGCCGATACGCAGGCCCTGCTCGACCACGAGCCGGGTGAACAGCGTGGCCAGGGTGAAGGTCTTGCCGGTGCCGGCACTGGCTTCGATCAGGCGGACGCCATCCAGGGGCAGTGCGAGATACGGGTCGATACCGGGCTGTTCGATGGGGCTGCCTGCCACGGTAGCGTTCATCCGGTGACCTCTGTATGTGAACCGGCGCCGGGCACGCGGCCTTCGCGCAGCGCGCCGAACACCACCTGGCTGTTGTGCAGCAGCTCGGCATACCGGGCATCGTCTGCGAAGGGATCGGCCCCGCGCATCAGCAACTGCCAGGCGTCACTGCGGGATTCGCCCCAGCTGCGGTCGCTGCCATGCCACTGCTTCCAGCCCTCGCTGCGCTGTTTCTCGCCACTGGTCGTGTACAGCACCCAGCCGGTGTAGGGAGCGAACCACAATGGTTCACGCAGGCCATGCCGGCGCAGCTGCAGCAGCGCGCGCAGGGCGGCGCGTGCCGCGGGCACGGACAGTGCCGGCAGGACGTGCGGACCCTGACCGGCGTCACCGCCGTCGTGGAACTGGACCAGCGGCAACGCGTCGCCTGCCGCATTGGCCAGCAGCCAGTCCAGCCCCTGGCGGATCACCGCGTTGCCGTTGAGCGTGCCCGCGCGCAGCCGCACCAGACCGCCGGGATGGCGATCGGCAACCCGGCCGTGCAGGCGCACGCCGTCGATCTGGACCTCATAGCGGCGGCTTTCCGGCTGTACGCCCTGCATCCAGCGCAGCATTGCGTCGGCATAGGGACGGGTCTTCGATTGTTCCACCTCGAACTGCCGCTCGCCCAGCGCACCGGACGGCACCAGCGCACGTGCGCGCAGCCTCGGGTAGAGCGGGTCGTCATCGCCGGTGAGGGTGGCACGCACCACCGCGGCCTGCACACTGCGCGTGTCCGGCCCTCGCGCGGACAGCACCAGCGGCTCCAGATCAACGACGTCCTCGACCTCATCGGCCAGTCGAAGGCCCAGAGACTGCGACAGGAACTGCCCAGCCGGGTCGCACAGGAACCGGCGCAGACTGTCCAGAGACAGTTCTTCTTCCACCGCAGCTTCGACCGGCGGCGGCAGCGCCGCCGCGTCGAACCACGGCGACAGCCCGCCACGCTGCCCGGCCAGGCGACCGGCTGCCGGATGCCATTGCCGGCGGTAGCTGAAGCGACGCGGGTCGCCATCGCCGAACGCGGCGGGGGAGAACGGCTGCAGCGCGTGGCGGACCGTGAATCCCGCGGCGGCGGCGGCTGGATCGAGGTGGTAGGCCGCTGCGGCGTCGATCAGCTCGCTGACCAGCACCGACGGTTCCCTCACGCTGCCATCGCGTGGATCGGCGCCGAGGTAACTGAGGTAGAACACGTCCTGTGCGGCGGCGAACAGCTGCAGGAACAGGAAGCGATCGTCCTCGCGGGTGGAACGGTCGCCCGGGCGGCGTCGGGGCGTGTCCAGTTCGGCGGTGAGCTGGTTCAGGCCGGCCGCCGGATCGCGACGCGGGAAATCGCCATCATTGAGGCCGAGTACGCAGATCACCCGGAACGGCAGCAATCGCATCGGCACCATGCGGCCGAAGCTGATGCCGCCGGTCAGCAGCGGTGCACGCGTGTCGGCTTCAGCCAGGGCGGAGCCG
Source organism: Stenotrophomonas sp. STEN147 (assembly GCF_056757995.1). Lineage (NCBI taxonomy): Bacteria > Pseudomonadati > Pseudomonadota > Gammaproteobacteria > Lysobacterales > Lysobacteraceae > Stenotrophomonas > Stenotrophomonas sp. STEN147. Next base: position 150,682 of record NZ_JBRRCG010000009.1, on the reverse strand, counting down.
AAATGCGCACGTATCACTTCAGGAGGCACCCCGTCGCTGAAGCCGGCCTTGTCTGCGTCTTCGGCGAACTGGTTGAGCAGTTTGCGCAGCCGCTCCAGCGCGCGCTGGCTGTTGGGTGAGCCGGGCGGGGTCGGCAGCAGCGCATCCAGCAGCGACAGCAGGCGCTGCCGCCACTGCTCCGGAGTCAACGTCTCGCCAAGACGGCGCTGATAGGCGGCCAGTACCCGCAGCAGGCGCAGCAGGCGGTCCAGCGCATCCAGCGCGCCACCTTCCAGCCCGGTCCACGGTGCGACGCCGGCCAGGTCGGCATCGCTGCCGGTGGCATGGCCCAGCAGCAGGCGATCCAGCGCGAACTGCCAGGTGTAGGCATCATCCGGCGGCGCGCCGTGCCGGGCGCGATGGTCCGCATCCAGCCCCCAGCGTGCGCCCGCCTGCTGCAGCCAGCCATGCAGGCGGTCGAAGTCGGTCGCGTCCAGTCCGGCCGCCTCGGCCAGGGGCGCGCTGGCCAGCAGATCCAGCATTTCATTCAGGCCGAACCGCGAGACCGGCAGGCCAATCAGGTGCACGAACACATCGGCCAGCGGTTCGCCCGCCAGCGGACTGCTGTCGGCCAACGCGTAGGGAATGTGGTCGTCCTCGCCGCCGCGGCCACCGAACACGGCCTCCAGGTAGGGCACGTAGGGATCGATGTCCGGCGCCAGCACGGCGATCTCGCGGGCCTGCAGCGGCGGGTCGAAGCGGTCATCCTCAAGCAGGCCACGCAGCTGGTCATGCAGGACCTGCAGCTCGCGCAGGCGGGTGTGGCAGGCGTGCACCTGCAGGCTGGGATCATCGCCGGCCAGGCCATCACGCAGTTCGCCGGACGGCAGCGCCCGACGGTGGAACAGATCGCGCTGCAGGCGGTGCAGCAGGCTGTCGGACAGGCCGCCGTCGGCCATCGTCGGCCGCGCGTCGTCTTCCGGGTCGGTGTAGGCGGCGATCTCACCGGCCGGGTGTACCACTTCATAGCTGCCCAGCACCGCCATGAAGTCGCGGCCGGCTGCGCCCCAGGCTTCCAGCAGGCGGTTCTCTCCCGCCGCTTCGCCGAACGGATCGGGAGCGCCGCTGCGCAGCCGCTCGGCCAGGGTCTGCAGGTCGCCCCAGTACGACTGCACCGGGGTGGGCAGGTAGAAGTGCAGCTCGCCCACCCGTGCCTGGGTTGCCATCACCCGCAGCACGTCCGGGGAGATGTTGAGCGTCGCGAATGCGGACAGGCGCGGCGGCAATCCCTGCGGCAATGGCTGGCCGGCGCCCTCGAAGCGGTCCAGGTAGGTCTGGATGCGACGCGCGCGGTAGCCATGCCCACCGGCAACGGCGCGCCACAGGATCGCCTGGGGATCGGCCGGGTCGGCCCCGGCCTCCCAGCGCAGCAGCCAGTCGCGCCGCCAGGCCTGGTATTTCTCGAACACCGACGCCAGCTCGCCGGCCAGGGCCCAGGGTTTCAGCCCATCACTGCCGGCCAGATAGGACTGCAGCGCGCGCATCGGTGGTTGCCCGAGCAGCGCCGGATCGCGCAGCGCCCGGTACAGCCGCCAGTGCAGGCCGGCAGCATCGAGATCGTCGGCTTCGCCCTCGACGTTGGCGTTGAGCGCACGGGCGACGAACTCACCCGGGGTGAGGAATTGGAGGTTGGCGGCGACACCGTATTCGGCGGCCAATGTCGCTTGCAGCCAACGCCGCATCGCCACCTGTGGGATCAGCACCACGTCCGGTGCGAGCAGCGGCTGCCCTGGCATCGGCGCACGGACGTTGCGTGCCAGCAGCGCGGCCAGCACATCCAGCGAGTTGGAATGGTAGAGGCGGAAGTCGCTGCCCGGGTCACTCATCATGCACAGTGTGCAGCACGGCTGGCAGTATTCAATGGTCAAACCTGTCACCGGCACGGATTGTTCCGGGCCGCCCGGCGATTGTCCCGACCTGCCCGGGGCCCTGCCGTGCCACAATACTGCACCGTCCAGTCTGCTTATGTTCAGCCGGCTGACCCGATCCTTCGATGTCGAAAAAATGTTAATGGTGCCCATGTCGGCTTCCACCTCCAGTCTGGTGCAGTTGTCCAACGTCCGCATCGACCGGAGCGGACGCACGATCCTGCGCGACGTTTCCCTGCAGGTGCCGAAGGGCAGCATCACCGCCGTGCTCGGTCCCTCCGGCAGCGGCAAGTCGACCCTGCTGGCCGCGCTGACCGGCGAACTGCGCCCGGCGACCGGCGATATCACCCTGTTCGGCAAGCCGATCCCGCACCGCAGCGCCGAGCTGCTGGAGATGCGCAAGAGCGTCGGCGTCCTGCTGCAGGGCAATGGCCTGCTGACCGACCTCACCGTGGCCGAGAACGTCGCCCTGCCGCTGCGCACCCACACCCGCCTGCCGGCGGCGGTGCTGCGCCGGCTGGTGCAGATGAAGCTGCATGCGGTGGGATTGCTGGCCGCGGCCGACGCCTGGCCGCGCGAGCTGTCCGGCGGCATGGCGCGCCGCGTGGCGCTGGCCCGTGCGCTGGCGCTGGATCCGCCGCTGATGATCTATGACGAGCCGCTGACCGGGCTGGACCCGATCGCGTCCGGGGTGATCATGAGCCTGATCCAGCGTCTCAACCACAGCCTGGGACTGACCAGCATCATCGTCAGCCACCACGTGCACGAGACGCTGCCGATCTGCGACCAGGTGATCGCCATCGCCAACGGCGGCATCGTCTTCCAGGGCACGCCCGACGCGCTGCAGTCCAGCCAGGACCCATTGCTGCGTCAGTTCCTGCACGGCCAGCCCGATGGCCCCATCCCGTTCGACGCCGAGCCGCGCGCGAGGGTCGCCTGATGCCCTTCATCCAAGCCACCCGCTCGCTTGGCCGCGCCGGCCTGTTCTCGCTGACCGTGCTGCGCGGTTCGCTGCCGACCCGTGATTTCCTGGCCGAACTGACCCGCGAGATCTACAAGATCGGCGCGCGCTCGCTGCCGATCATCGCTGTCGGCGGCGCCTTCGTCGGTCTGGTGTTGACCCTGCAGGGCTACCGCACGCTGACCACCTTCGGCGCGGCCGATGCCCTGTCGACCCTGCTCGGCTTGTCGCTCTACCGTGAACTGGCCCCGGTGCTGACCGCGCTGCTGTTCATCGGCCGTGCCGGCAGCTCGATCGCCGCCGAACTGGGCCTGATGCGCGCCACCGACCAGATCAAGGCACTGGAGCTGATGGCGATCGACCCGGTGGCCAAGGCCGTGGCGCCGCGCTTCTGGGCAGCCGTGCTGACCGTGCCGCTGCTGACCGGCATCTTCTGTTCGCTGGCGATCAGCGCCAGCTACTTCGAAGCGGTGCACGTGCTCGGGCTGGACAATGGCGTGTTCTGGTCGGCGCTGCGCAACAGTGTCGACTTCTGGGACGATTTCGGCGTGGCGATGCTGAAGTCGGCGATCTTCGGCGGCACTGCAGCCCTGGTCGCCGCCTATGTCGGCTTCCACGCCGAGCCGACCATCGAAGGCACTTCGGTGGCCACCACCCGTGCGGTGGTCAATGCCTCCCTGCTGGTGCTGATGTTCAACTTCGTGCTGTCGGCAATGCTGTTCACCTAACCCTTCCATCGGCGGTGCGCGGTGCGCGCGGCCACAACGACTCGATCAGGTACTCCCCATGGCCATCCGCGGTCCCAGACTCGAATTCTCCGTCGGCGCATTCCTGCTGCTGGCCCTGGCGTCGCTGCTGGTGCTGGCCGTGGCTTCCACCAACCAGCGCTGGAGCTGGGGCGGTGACGGCTACGAGCTGAAGGCGCGCTTCTCCCAGGTCGGCCAGCTGCGCAAGCAGGCGCCGGTCAAGATCGGCGGCGTTACCGTCGGCCAGGTTGCCGCAATCGACCTGGACCCGGTCAAGTTCGAATCCATCGTGACCCTGCGCATGGACAGCAAGGTCAAGGACCTGCCGGCGGATACCTCGGCCGGCATCTTCACCAGTGGTTTGCTGGGCGAGAGCTATATCGGTCTTCAGCCCGGTGGTGATCCGGAAGTGCTCAAGCCCGGTGAGGAGATCGTCTTCACCCAGCCGGCGGTGGACCTGATCCAGCTGGTCGGCAAGTACATGTTCAGTGGCGGCGCCGGCGGCGGCGCAGACCCGAAGCCCAACGATGGCGCACAGGCGCCTGCAAAGGAACCGCAACCATGAAGATGAAACTGATCCCGGCCCTGCTCGCGTCCTCGCTGCTGCTGGCGACCCCGTTGCTCGCCCAGGCGCAGGCCGCGGCCCCCGCTGCCGCCGCTCCGCAGGCCCAGGCCGGCAAAGTGGTCATCGATGCCAGCAGCCGCATCCTGTCCACCCTGCAGCAGCGCAAGAGCGAGTTCAGCAGCAATCCGTCCAGCCTGCGCTCCTACATCGACAGCGAACTGAACCGCACCTTCGACCGCGACTACGCGGCGCGCCTGGTGCTGGGCACGCATGCACGCGGCGCGTCGGATGCGGACATCAAGCTGTTCGCCGATGCGATGGCCGACAGCCTGATGCAGCGCTACGGTTCGGCCCTGCTGAACATCCAGGGCAGGCCGAGCTTCCGCCTGAAGGGTGAAAGCCCGCTGCCCGGCAACCGCGGCGTGCGGGTGAGCACCGAGCTGGTGCGTGCGGGCAACGAGCCGACGCCCGTCGAGTACTGGATGCGCAACGTGAACGGCCAGTGGAAGATCTTCGACGTCAACATCGAGGGCATCTCCTACGTGCAGACCTTCCGCAACCAGTTCGACAGTCCCCTGCGCCAGAAGGGCATCCGGCAGGTGGCCAACGAACTGCACAGCGGCAGCATCCAGGCCGGACCGGCCGGCAATGGCAAGTAACGCGCTGGCACTGCTGGAAGGCGGCACCCTGCGCCTGCGCGGGGCGCTGGATCGTGCCGCTGTCATTGCCCTGTGGCCGCAGCTGCAGGCGTTGCCGGCGCAGCTGGCACGGCTGGAACTGGGCGAGGTCGAGCGCGTGGACAGCGCCGGCCTGGCCCTGCTGGCCGAACTGGCCGCGCGCGCGCGCAAGGCCGGCCACCCCCTGGTGATCTCCGGCATGCCCGCCGGCTACAACGAACTGAGCGCAGCCTACCGGCTGTCGCCCGACCTGGATTTCAACGCTACTTCTGCTGCGAGCTGACATGAACGTCGTACGCGCTCTCCCCCTGATCGTCCTGGCCGCCGCGCTCAGCGCCTGTGCCGGCAAGCCCGCGCGCAGCGATGCGCCGGTTGCCGATACGCTGGTTCCGGCCAGCCCGACCGCCGCCACCGATACCGCCACCGATGCCCCCGCACCGGCAGTGGAGCCCACCCCCGTGGCCAGCGGCGAAACGGCCACGGCCAATACGCCTCCGGCCACGGACGCGTCTGCTGGAACCAGTGCCTCGGCTGCCGCTGCGCAGCCCGGCGGCGACGATGATTTCGACGCGCTGTACGGCGCCGACGGTGCGGCTGGCAACGCGGTGGCCTACGACCCGTGGGAACCGTTCAACCGCAAGGTGCACCGGTTCAACGTGGCGGTCGACAATGCCGTCGCGCGACCGCTGGCGACGGCTTACACCCACGTGGTGCCACGCTTTGCCCGCACCGGTGTGAGCAACTTCTTCAGCAACCTGCGCTCGCCGGTGACGATCGTCAACCAGCTGCTGCAGGGCCGTCCGGATGATGCCTGGGACACGCTGGGTCGCTTCCTGATGAACTCGACGCTGGGTATCGGTGGCCTGTTCGATCCGGCCAGCAAGGCGATGGTCGCCAACCGCAAGGAAGACTTCGGCCAGACGCTGGGCGCGTGGGGCTGGCGTCGTTCGCGCTACGTCGAGCTGCCGTTCTTCGGTCCCCGCACCGTGCGTGATGTGTTCGGCCTGGCCGGCGACATGCCGCTCTCGCCGATCCGCAACATCGAAGAGGACAAGGTCCGCATCGGCCTGCAGGGCCTGCAGCTGGTCGACAGCCGCGCGCAGCTGCTGGCGGTGGACGATCTGCGCAGTTCGGCGGTGGACGAGTACGCGCTGGTCCGCGATGCGTGGCTGCAGCGTCGCAACTACCAGATCGAGAACGATCTGCGTGGCAAGCGCAACCGCGGCCAGGACGATCCCAATTCGCCGATCCCGATCGATGCGATGCCGATGCCGCAGTGGGGCAACTGAGTCCTGCCGGCACCCGATGAAAAACCCCGCCTCGGCGGGGTTTTTCATTGCGGGCGATCAGGCGCCCAGTGCGGCGTCGACGGCCTCGCGCAGACGCGCATCATCGGCGGCCACATCCGGCGCGAAGCGGGCGATGACCGCGCCGTCGCGGCCCACCAGGAACTTCTCGAAGTTCCACAACACCGCCGGCGCCGGGTGGATCGGAATCTCCTTGCTGGACAGGCGCTCGCGCAGCGGGCCTTCGCCGATGGCCTGCGGCTGCGCGGCGATCAGCTGCTGGTAGAGCGGGTGCGTGTCGTCGCCGGCCACGCTGATCTTGGCGAACATCGGGAAGGTGACATCGTAGGTCAGCTGGCAGAACTGCTGGATCTCCGCCTCGCTGCCCGGCTCCTGGCCAAGGAAGTTGTTGGCCGGGAAACCGAGCACTTCCAGCCCCTGTGCCTGCTTCTGCGCATACAGCGCCTGCAGGCCCTCGTACTGCGGGGTCAGGCCACACTTGGAGGCGACGTTGACCAGCAGCAGCACCTTGCCCTGGTAATCGGCAAGAGTGGACGGCTGGCCGTCGATGGTGGTGAGGGGAATGTCCTGGATCGGGGTGCTCACGCGGGGTGCTCCGGCAACAGCGGGGAATGGCCCATCAGCATAGCGCCGCGTGGCTGCGCCGGAACGCCTCAATCCACGCAGAGCGTGCCCTGTGCCTTGCCGTCGTCGATGCGCTGACGGCAGCCGAAGTTCTGGCTGACGTCGCGCTGGCAGGTGCCGGTGGCTGCCGTGCCGACGGCGATGCCGTCGCTGGCCAGGCATTGGCCGGTGCAGTCACGCTTGCTGCTGCAGGTCTTTCCTGCGTCGGCGTATGGAATCACGCACTGCAGGCGCTGCAGGCGTCCCAGCGGCTGCAGGGTGCCGCCGGCGGCCTGGCAGTCCACATCACGCGCGTCCTGGTAGGCCTGCGTGGCCTCCGGGCCTGGCTGGGCATCACCGGCCTGCGTGGCGGGCGGTGTACTGCTGCATGCAGCAAGCGCTGCGGCCAGGGCCACACTGGCGGCAAGGTGGAAACGCATGGCGGTACCTGTTGGCGATGGACAGGCCGCCAGCATACGCATCGCCCCCGTAGGCAGGGTGTCTGCGTCGCTCAGCGGGCGTCGGTCCCGCCTTCACTTCCGTCATCTTCGCCGCTGCCTTCCGCATCCCCTTCGCCCAGGTCGCCGAGCAGCGACTGCGCCTGCTCGGTGGCCAGCGATTCCACTCCGCGCAGCCTGCGCTCGATGGTGCGCGTCTTGCGGCTGGCGTCTCCGATGCTGCGGCCCACGGTGCTGATCTGCTTCTCGGCCTTCTCGAGGATGCCGGCGAACTTGCCGAATTCGCTCTTCACCGCCCCCAGCAGGCTCCACACCTCGCTGGACCGCTGCTCGATGGCCAGCGTGCGGAAACCCATCTGCAGACTGTTGAGCAGAGCGGTGACCGTGGTCGGTCCGGCCACGACCACGCGGTGATCGCGCTGCAGGCCGTCGACCAGGCCCGGGCGCCGGATCACTTCGGCATACAGGCCCTCGGTAGGCAGGAACATCACTGCGAAATCCGTGGTGTGCGGCGGCACGATGTACTTCTCGCAGATCGACTTGGCCTGCACCCGCACCGCGCGCTCAAGCTGGACGCCCTGCAGGCGCACGCCCTCGGCATCGCCCTGCTCCTGCGCATCGAGCAGGCGCTCATAGTCCTCACGCGGGAACTTGGAGTCGATCGGCAGCCATACCGGCGTGTCGTCGTGCCTGCGGCCCGGCAGGCGCACGGCGATGTCGACCATCTCGCCACTGTCCGGACGGACCTTGACGCCCCGCGCGTACTGCTCCTGGGTCAGGGTCTGCTCGAGAATGTTCTCCAGCTGCACTTCGCCCCAGCTGCCGCGGTTCTTGACGTTGGTCAGCACGCGCTTGAGGTCGCCGACGCCGGTGGCCAGCTGCTGCATCTCGCCCAGCCCGCGCTGCACCTGCTCCAGGCGTTCGGAGACCAGGGTGAACGACTGGCCCAGTCGTGTTTCCAGCGTCGACTGCAGCTTCTCATCGACGGTGTGGCGCATCTGCTCCAGCTTCTGGGCGTTGTCGTTCTGCAGCGCGCGCAGCTGTTCTTCCAGAGTGGTGCGCATCTCGGCGATGCGCTGTTCATTGCGCTGGGTCAGCTCCTGCAGCCGCAGGCCCAGGCTCTCGGTCAGGCGCTGCTGGGACAGTGCACCCTCTTCGCGGCCCTTGCGTGCATCGTCCACCAGGGTCTGGCGCAGCGCGCCGAGCTGGGCATCGGTGCGGCCGGTGAGTTCCTGCAGCTGCTGGCCGAAGGCATGGATTCGCGCTTCCTGCTGTTGGCCGAAGCTCTCCAGCTGGCCGCGCAGTTCCTGCAGCCGCTGCGCCAGCAGGGCGCCGCTGCGCTGCTGGCTGTCGGCGGCTTCGGCGCGCGCCTTGCGTGCATCCTCGCCCAGCGCCTCGCGCAGCAGGTCCAGGCGCTGGTCGGTGCGGGTCGACAGGTCGGTCAGCGCCCGGGCAAAGCCATCCAGCTGTTCGCGCAGTTCACTGCGGCCGGCCCGCGCCTCCTCGCGTACGGCCTGCTCCAGCCGATCATGCGGTGGGCGGCGCAGCAGGGCGACCAGCTGCAGGATGAGCACGACCAACAGGAGGCCGGCGATGAGCAGGAATTCGGTTTGCATGGCACCAGTGTAGGCTGGGCCAGTCTCAACTGCTGCGTCCCGCCCCGCCCATGCTCGCGCTGTTCGGAAAGCCCACGTCGATCAACGTACGCAAGGTGCTGTGGCTGTGCGCCGAGCTCAGGCTGGCCATCGAGCACGATCCGGCACCGTCGGCACGGCGGCTGGCCGGGCTGAATCCGAACCAGCAGGTGCCGGTGCTGCGCGACGGCGGCTTCGTGCTGTGGGAATCGAACAGCATCTGCCGTTACCTGGCCTCCCGCGCCGGACGCGCTGACCTGCTGCCGGCAGATGCGCAGGCGCGTGCGAAGGTCGAGCAATGGATGGACTGGCAGGCGACCGACCTCAACACCGCCTGGCGCCACGTGTTCATGGCGCGCGTGCGGCAGCATCCTGACTATCCCGACGACGGCCGCGCCGAGACCGGCCTGGCCCGCTGGAATGAGCTCATGGGTCTGCTGGATGCCCAGCTGGCCGGCACGGGAGCGTATGTCACCGGCGACCACTTCACCCTGGCTGACATCGTGCTCGGTCTGTCCACCCAGCGCTGGCGCAGCACCCCCGGCGCCAGGCCCGCGCTGCCCTGCGTTGACGCCTGGTTTGACCGCCTGCGGTCGCGACCCGGGTTCGCCGAACACGTCGACAACGGTGAACCCTGAGGCAGCGGTACGTACCGCGAGGCCTCCTGCAGGACTGGGTCATGCTTTGCTCTGCAGGAGGCAGACAGGCCTCTACCAGCCTTCGAGAACGATCTTGCCCTTGGCGCGGTGACTCTCCAGCACGGCATGCGCGCGGCGCAGGTTCGCCGCTTCAATGCGGCCGAAATGCTCGCCCAGCGTGGTCTGCAGCACGCCGGCATCGACCAGGTCCGCGACGCGGTTCAGCAGCACGTGCTGCTGCTGCATGTCCGGCGTCCGGTACAGCGGGCGGGTGAACATCGATTCCCAATGCAGCGACAGGGCCTTGCGCTTGAGCGCCATCACGTCCAGCTGGCCAGGATCGTCGATCAGCCCCAACTGGCCCTGTGGCGCCAGCACCTCCACGATCTGCGCGAAATGCTGGTCGGTGTGGGTCAGGCTGGCGACATGCTCCACCTGCGCGATGCCCAGCCGTGCCAACCCTTCGGCCAGTGGCTGGCTGTGGTCGATCACATGGTGCGCGCCCATCGCGTACACCCAGTCCTGCGTCTCCGGGCGCGAGGCGGTGCCGATCACGGTCAAGCGGGTCAGGCGACGCGCGAGCTGCACCAGGGCCGAGCCGACGCCACCGGCCGCGCCGATCACCAGCAGGGTCTGGCCCTCGCCTGCGCCCTCGGCGATGCGCAGGCGATCGAACAGCAGCTCCCAGGCCGTGATCGCCGTCAGCGGCAGGGCTGCGGCGGCCGCATCATCAAGGCTGGCCGGCTTGCGGCCCACGCTGCGCTCGTCCACCAGCTGGTACTCGGCATTGCTGCCGGACCGGTCGATCACGCCTGCGTAGTAGACCGCGTCGCCCGGCTGGAACAGGGTCACCTCACTGCCCACCGCATCGACGATGCCGACGGCATCCCAGCCGAGCACGCGCGGGCCATCGGTGGCCATGTTGCGGCGGACCTTGGTGTCGACCGGGTTCACCGCCACCGCGCGTACCGCCACCCGGAGGTCGCGCGGGCCCGGCTGCGGAAGCGGCAGGTCGATATCGATCAGGGCCTGTGCATCGTCGATCGGCAGGCCGGCATGGGAATAGGCAATGGCGCGCATGGCAGCGGTCCAGTGGGAAAGGAGGCCACAGCGTGCGCCGCGCACGGTCCGCCGGAAAGGCGCACAATCGGGCAGGACTTTCACTCCTGCGATGAAAATGATCCGCTTCGACGACCTGCAGCTGTTCGTCCGTACCGCCGCGCTGGGCAGCTTCTCGCAGGCCGCGCGCGAGGCCGACCTGCTGCCCGGTCAGGTCGCCGCCGCCGTGGCCCGGCTCGAGCGCGAACTGGACCTGCGCCTGTTCGTGCGCACTACCCGCAGCCTGCGGCTGACCGCCGAAGGCGCGCTGTACCTGCCTTACGCGCAGGAGGTGCTGGCGACCCTGCGCGAAGGCCAGGCCCGGGTGCAGGGCGAGGATGCCGAGCTGCATGGCACGCTGCGGCTGTCTGCCCCGTCGGACTTCGGACGCAACCTGCTGCTGCCGTGGCTGACCCGGTTCCGTGCGATGCATCCGCGCTTGCGGCTGCATCTGCGCCTGTCCGACGAAGTGGCTGATGTATTCCGCGATCCGGTCGATGTGGCGATCCGCATCGGGCACTTCGATGATGCCAGCTATGTCGCCCTGCCCCTGCTGGAAGGCAACCGGCGCGTGCTGGCGGCGTCGCCCGGCTACCTGCAGCGGCGCGGCACGCCGCAGCGGCTGGAGGATCTGCGCGAGCACGACTGCCTGGCCTACCAGCTCGGTGGTCGCGCCTACGACCGCTGGGCCTTCGAGGTCGACGGCCGTCGCGTGGTGATCCCGGTACAGGGCCCGCTGGTGTGCGACGACGCCGATGTGGTGCGCCGCTGGGCGGTGGCCGGTGAGGGCATCACCTACAAGTCCTGGCTGGACCTGCGCGAGGACGTGCTGGCCGGGCGCCTGCGGCTGCTGCTTGGCGGTGTGGGCAGCCACATCCCGCTGCAGCTGGTCTGCCCGCACCGCAAGCAGTTCTCGCCCGCGGTGCGGCAACTGCATGCGCAACTGCGCCAGCACCTGCAACCGCTGCTGTCGGGCATGCCCGAGGGTAGCGGCGGCCCCCTGTCGCAGCGCGCGGCACTGGCCGACAATACCGGCTCCCCGTAGCGAGAGAACACCGCCATGCCGTGGATGGGCATCCAGGACCTGTGGACGTTTCTGGTCGCCGTGCTGGTGTTCCTCGCCCTGCCCGGGCCTGGCACGTTCACCCTGTTGACCGCCACCGGCCGGGGCGGGGTGCGCGGCGGCTACACCGCACTGGCCGGCCTGCTGGTCGGCGACCAGATCCTGATGTGGCTGGCCCTGGCCGGCGTGGCGGCCCTGCTGAAGGCCAACCCGCTGGTCTTCCACGCCGTGCAGTACCTGGGCGCGGCCTATCTGGTGTGGGTGGGCATCAGCCTGCTGCGCACGCCCAGGCAGGAGGGGGGCGATGCCGGCCCGATCCGCATGCAGCCGGGCCGCTACTTCCAGCAGGCGATCCTGGTCAGCCTGCTCAATCCGAAGGCGATCCTGTTCTACATGGCCTTCCTGCCGCTGTTCATCGATCCCAGGGCGCACCAGGGCATCGCCACCTTCGTCGCGCTGGCGGGGATCATCTTCGTGGTCAGCATCGCCTACTGCTCGCTGCTGATCTGGGTGGGCAACCTGGCGCGGCGCCGGTTGATCCAGCATCCGCGCGTCAGCGACGCGCTGCGGCGCGTGGCCGGAGTGTTCCTGGTCGGCTTCGGCATCCGCCTGGGACTGAACGGCTGACCGGCACGGCGACGGCTGTCGGGCCCGTTCCGCAACCTTTGTGCTGATTCCGGCAGTGTCGTCGCGGTCATGCGCGCGCTGCGTCCGGCATGACCCCCGTCAGTGGTAATGCTGCGCTGCGTTCGGTCACACTCGGAGACTTGTCGTTATCAGTCACCCCTTCCGAGGCCTGCATGTCCCTGCTCCGGCGCAAGTCCCTAGATTCCGTCACCGTCCACGAAGCCGGCAGGCGACTGGTCCCGACACTCAGCTGGCCGCACCTGATCGCGCTGGGCATCGGCGCCATCGTCGGTACCGGCATCTACACGCTGATCGGCGTCGGTGCCAATCTCGCCGGCCCGGCCGTCCTGATCTCCTTCGCCATCGCCGGTGCGGTCTGTGCCTGTGCGGCCCTGTCCTACGCCGAGCTGTCGACGATGATGCCGGCCGCCGGCAGTGCCTACACCTACAGCTACAGCGCGTTGGGCGAGGTGTTCGCTTGGGTGGTGGGCTGGAGCCTGATCCTGGAGTACTCGCTGGTGGTCAGCACGGTGGCCGTGGGCTGGTCGGGGTACTTCGTCGGCTTCCTGGAGTGGGTCCACACCCAGTTCGGCTGGGACGTGACCCTGCCGGCCGCGCTGGCCGCGGGTCCGCACGTGGAAGGCGGCATGATCAATCTGCCGGCGATCGTCATCACCTGGCTGGTGGCCCTGATGCTGATGGCCGGCACCAAGGAGAGCGCGACCCTCAACGCGATCCTGGTGGTGTTCAAGCTGATCGCGCTGGCCATCTTCGTGGCAGTGGCACTGCCGGCCTTCGACAGCAGCAACCTGCAGCCATTCATGCCGTATGGCTTCGCCAAATCACTGGGTCCGGATGGTGTCGAGCGAGGCGTGATGGCGGCCGCCGCGATCATCTTCTTCGCCTTCTACGGTTTCGACGCGATCTCCACCGCTGCCGAGGAGACCAAGAACCCGGGCCGCGACCTGTCGATCGGCATCATCGGCTCGATGATCGGCTGCACCATCGTCTACGTGCTGGTCGCGCTGGCCGCCGTGGGTGCGATGAGCTACGCGGTGTTCGGCCACAGCGCCGAGCCACTGGCGCTGATCATGCGCCAGCTCGGCCACCCCACCGCGGCGATGGTGATCGGTGTCATCGCGATCATCGCCCTGCCGACCGTGCTGCTGGCCTTCCTGTACGGGCAGAGCCGCATCTTCTTCGTCATGAGCCGCGATGGCCTGCTGCCGCGTGGCCTGTCCAAGGTCAGCGCGCGCACCGGTACGCCGGTGGCCACCACGCTGTTCACCGCGCTGGTGGTGTCGGCCCTGGCCGGCGTGGCACGCCTGGACGAGATCGCGGCATTGGCCAATGCCGGCACCCTGGCGGCGTTCACCGCGGTAGGCATCTGCCTGGTCGTGCTGCGCGTGCGTGAACCGAACCGCGAGCGAACCTTCCGCACGCCGCTGGCCTTCATCGTCGGGCCACTGGCCGCGCTGGGCTGCATCTACCTGTTCATCAGCCTGCCGCACACCACGCAGCTGTACTTCCTGCTGTGGAATGTCGCGGGCCTGGTGCTGTACTTCCTGTACAGCCGCCGCCATGCGCTGATCGCGCGCTGATCCAGACCGCGCCGGGCACGGCCCGGCGCAGATCCGGCCCGGGCGGGGCGGTTACCCGCCCTGCCTGGCGGCGTAGTCCTGCGCCTGCCGCATCACCCGCAGCAGATTGCCGCCCCAGATGCCGGCGATCTGCTGTTCCGTGTATCCCTTGCGCAGCAGCCACGCGGTGATCTTCGGCAGCTGGCTGACATCGGGCAGGTCACTCAGGCCGCCGCCGCCGTCCCAGTCCAGGCCGATGCCCACGTGTTCGGGCCCGACCACCTGGAGGATGTGCTCGAAGTGGGCGAAGAAGTCCTCCAGGCTGGCGTGCCGGACGGGGTGTTCATGGTCCAGCGCCTGTTCGGCCTTCAACAGGGCCACGCCCTGCTCCATGCCCATGCCTTCCCAGCCTCCCAGCTGCCGGCTGAGTGCTTCTTCGGCCTGTTTGCGCTCGGCCGTCTTGCCGGTGTCGATCAGATAGCCGCCATAGGCGTTGACCTGGATCACACCACCAGCCTTGGCCAGCTTCTTCAGCCGCGCGTCGTCGAGGTTGCGTGGATGGTCGTAGACCGCCTTGGCTGAACTGTGCGAGAGCACGAACGGCACCGGCATCATCGCCAGCAGATCGTCGAACACGGCATCGGAGGCATGCGACTGGTCGATGACGATGCCGAGCTTCACCGCCTCGCGCACCAGCGCCTTGCCGGCCGGGCTCAGGCCTTTCCACTCCGGTCCCTTCGGATCGGTCGCAGAATCAGCGAACTCGTTGTTGGCGAAATGCACCGTGCTCAGCAGGCGCAGGCCGGCACGGTGATAGAACGAAAGCAGGCTGGGGTCGGCCACCAGCGGGCTGGCGTTCTCCATGCTGATGTAGACCACGCGTTTGCCGGCGGCCTTGATCCGCGCTGCATCGTCAGCGGTCAGGGCCAGAGCGAACCGATCGCCGTTTGCCGCCACCATCTCGCGGATTTCCAGCAGGCGCTGCAGGCCGTGATCGCGCTCGGCCAGGTGGGCGGCAGCGCTGCGGTCGCCCTGGTCGGTGTAGATCGCCCAGAACCCGCCGTCCAGTGATCCCTCGACCATGCGCGGGTAGTCCACCTGTGACAGCGCGTTGCGATCATGGCGCTGTTCGATATCGAAGCCGGTGCGGCCAAAGTTGGCCGGCGTATCCAGGTGGCTGTCGAGCGTCAGCAGGCGCTGCTGCAATGTCTTGGCACGCGCAAGCTCCTGCGCGCTGAACTCGATGGCATGGGCGGTCAGCGGCGCGCTCAGCGCCAGGGCAAGCAGCACGGACAGACGGCGCAACGACGGCATGGGGTTCCTACCGGCAATGGGAAGAACCCGACCATAGCGCTGCGGCCGGCCAATTTGTAGAGCCGAGCGCATGCTCGGCTGCCAGACAGATCAGCCGAGCGTGGGCTCGGCTCTACAGCGCCACGCGGTCAATCGACCACGCGGCAGAACACCGCCTTCAGGTAACGCGATTCCTGCACATGGGCCATGAACGGATGATCCGCGCCGGCACCGGCAACCTTCAGGATCTGCAGGGTGCGGCCGGAGAAATAGGCCGCACGGCGCAGCATGTCCAGGAACTGGTCCTCGGCCACCAGGCCGGTGCAGGAGAAGGTGGCGAACAGGCCACCGGGCTTGACCACGCCCAGCGCCAGCTTGTTCATGTCCAGGTACTTCTTCAGCGCATTGATCACCTGGTCGCGGTCGCGGGTCATCTTGGCCGGATCCAGGATCACCACGTCGTACTGCTCACCGCGGTTGGCGGCATCGCGCAGCCACGGGAAGATGTCGGACTGGATGAACTTCGGGCGCACGTTGTTCAGGCGCGAATTGCCCTTGGCGATCTGGATGACGTCTTCATCGATGTCGATGCCGACCACGTCCGAGGCCCCGCGTGCCGCTGCATAGACCGCGAAGCCGCCGGTGTTGCAGCACAGGTCGAGTACGCTCTTGCCTTCCACCTGCTGGCTCAGCCATTGCCGGTTCTCGCGCTGGTCGGCGAAGAAGCCGGTCTTGTGCGCGCCGGCCGGATCGGCGCGGAACTTGATGCCGTACTCGGTGATCACCGACGCCTCGGTGGTGGTGTTGCCGTGGAAATCGAAGCTTTCCTGCTTCTGCACGTGTTCGTCGGCGAAGCTGTGGAAGCGGCAGCCGGGGAACTGCTCACGCAGCGCATCGTAGATCCACTCGCGGTGGCGGAACATGCCGGCGGCGAAGAACTCGACCACCACCAGGTCGCCGTAGCGATCGACCACCAGGCCGGACAGGCCATCGCCCTCGCTGTGCACCACGCGCCAGGCGTCGGACACGGCGTCCAGCTTCAGCACGTCACGGCGCAGCGACACCGCCTGGGCGATCTTGCGCGAGAACCAGCCGGCATCGACCGCAACGGCCTGATGGGTTTCAAGAATGCGCACGGCGATGCGCGAGTGCCCGTTGTAGAACCCGCGCCCGATGAATTCCCCGTCCACCCCGACCACGTCGACGAGGGAACCGGGCTTGGGCCGGACGGTCGGCTTCTCGACCAGTTTCTGGAAGATCCACGGGTGGCTGGAGCGCCACGCGTTCTTGAGACGGACAACGGGAAGGGGGGTATTCATCCACCTATTGTAAACCGGCCGCCGGGAGTCATATCCCCGCGGGGGCTCTGACCCCTCTCTGGCGGGAACATGGGCTCGGGGCCCCTGCGGGGATCCGACCCCGGTGCCCGGGCATTTGACGGCGGACGCGGCAGGCCGCAGAATCGGCGCCAGAAGGGGAGTAGCTCCCAGACGTTGTCGCCGTCATTTCGAGCCCGCAGGCTCCGGTGCAACGGCAGTTCCAGCCGACTGGAACTGCGAGCGAGACCTTCGCCGTACTGGCGAAGCTCTGTCCCTGGATCCCCTCCCGATCCTCCGTTGCAGATCCTCGCCGTCCGGCCTGGCATTCATCTTTCCAACGGACATTCCCAATGCAGACGATCGGTAACGTGTGGTTGTGGGGCGGCTTCGCAGCGGTGGTGGTCATCGCCCTGCTGGTCGACCTCGTGTTGATGCGCCATGGTGGCCCGCACAAGGTCACCTTCAAGGAGGCCCTGTGGTGGTCCATCGGCTGGGTCGCGCTCGCCCTGCTGTTCAACGCCGGCCTCTGGTACTACCTGAATGAGACGGCCGGCCAGGTCGTGGCCAACAAGGTCGGTCTCGAGTTCCTGACCGGCTACCTGGTCGAGAAGGCGCTGGCGGTGGACAACATCTTTGTCTTCCTGATGATCATGAGCTACTTCGCGGTGCCGGAGGAGCAGCGCCAGAAGGTGCTGATCATCGGCATCCTGGGTGCGATCGTGCTGCGTACGATCATGATCTTCGCCGGCAGCGTGCTGATCAGCCAGTTCCATTGGCTGCTCTACGTGTTCGGCGCCTTCCTGCTGTTCACCGGCTGGAAGATGTGGTTTGCCGCCGGACAGGAGCCGGACCTGGAGAGCAACCCGGCCCTGCGCTGGATGCGCAAGCACCTTCGCCTGCTGCCGGAGTACGCCGGCAACGCCCTGAGCGTGAAGCGCGACGGCGTGCGCTGGTTCACCCCGTTGTTCGCGGTGCTGATCCTGATCGCCGTCACCGACGTGATCTTCGCGGTGGACAGCATCCCGGCGATCTTCGCGATCACCACCGATCCGTTCATCGTGCTGACCTCCAACGTGTTCGCGGTGCTGGGCCTGCGTGCGATGTTCTTCCTGCTGGCCGGCATGGCCGACCGCTTCCACCTGCTGCCGTACGGCCTGGCACTGGTGCTGGGTTTCATCGGCATCAAGATGATGATCATCGACCTGTTCAAGATCCCGACCCCGGTCTCGCTGGGCGTGGTCGCGCTGATCATTGCCGCCACCGTCGTGCTGAGCCTGAAGTACCCGCCCAAGGAAGGCGAAGGCCAGGCCTGATCGCGGCTGGCAGACACGGCCAGCGGGATTGTCCCGCTGGCCGCGTCCACTCTCCCGCAGCGGTGGCCTTGGTTTCGCGCCAGCCACCGCCATTGCTTGAGGTATGAACAGCAACGCGCCCCTGCCCGCCGGCGACGTGCCGGCCCCCCGCAACGACCGCCTCCGCATCCTGCGGGCGTTCAATGTCAGTCTGGCCGCCGTGCTGGTGCTGGTGGTCGTGTTCGCCCTGCAGGGCACGTTCGACTGGCGCCCCTGGGCGGTAGCGCCGCTGGAAGCCAAGGGCCTGCTCGGCCTGCTCGGCGGCCCGCTGCTGCATGCCTCGGTCGAGCACATCGCCGCCAACAGCATCGCGATCCTGATCCTCGGCACCCTGGCCGGCAGCGTCTATCCCAAAGCCACCGTCCGCGCCCTGCCCCTGCTCTGGCTGGGATCGGGTGTGGGCGCATGGATGCTGGGCAATCCCGGCAGCGTCCATCTGGGTGCCAGTGGCGTGACCCACGGCCTGATGTTCCTGCTCGCCGGCCTCGGCCTGCTGCGCCGCGACCGCGCCGCCATCGCCACCGGCCTGATCGGCATGCTGTTCTACGGTGGCATGCTGATGACCATCCTGCCGCATGCCGACGGCGTGTCCTGGCAGTCGCACATGGGCGGCGCCTTCGCCGGCATCATCGCAGCGCTGCTGTTCCGCACCGCCGACCCGCTGCCACCGCGTCCGCGCTACAGCTGGGAGGACGAGGAAGAGAACGCAGAACCGCTGGCCGACGATGAACTGGAGCCGCCGTCGCCACACCGTGTGCCGGTCCTGTGGCAGCCGCGCGAAGGGCAGGATTACGTGGTCATCCCGTTCCGGCGGCCGGACGAACCGCGCGGCTGAGGTGGGATGGGTGCCGGGCATGGCCCGGCACCCCGGGTAGCGCCGGGCCATGCCCGGCGGCGTTGACGCTTCAGTTCGCCGCGTTGCCCGCCGCGCCAGTGCCATCCACCGCCTGCCGGCCCAGCGCCGGGTCATCGGTGAAGAACGCATCGATGCCGGTGGCCAGATAGGCGCGCATCTCGGCGATCGAGCCTTCGGCATTGCGCGCGTTGTCCGCCCCCCTGCGCAGGTTGCCGGGCTGGAACTGATTCTCCGGGCGGAAGGTATACGGGATCACCATCAGGCCGGCCGCGTGCGCATCGCGCACCAGCGCGGTCGGCGTTCCCAGCGCACCGTTGGCGTCCAGCGGAATGATCGAGCGCAGTTCAGGACCGATGCCATCGGCATAGGCCGCGATGTCCTTCAGGCCCGCAGGAGTCATCATCTGTGCGTAGGTCAGCGTGCCTCCGGCCTTGGCGACGTCGGCCGGCTGGCTGTCGCCCTTCCACAGCAGCTGCAGCAGGCGGATGTTGCTGTCCTGCGGGATCTTGCTGCGCAGGTAACGCAGGTTGGCGGTCTCGAACGACTGGATGGTGACCGGGCCGACGTTGGTGTAGGCATTGCCGCGCAACGCAGCCAGCAGTGTGTCTTCCATCGGCAGGCCAATGGACTGGAAGTAGGTCGGATGCTTGATCTCCGGCACCAGACCGATGCCGCGATTGGCGCGGCCGGCCTGCTGAACCAGGAAGGCGAGGATTTCATCGAGACTGGCGATGCGGAACTGGCCGTCGTAGGCCGTGCTGCGCAGTTCGGGCAGGCGTTCGCGCGCGTACAGCGTCTTCAGCTCGGCCAGGGTGAAGTCTTCGGTGAACCATCCGTCCACCGTCTGCCCGTCGATGACCTTGCGGGTGCGGCGGCTGGCGAATTCGGGATGCGAGGCGACATCGGTGGTGCCCCCGATCTCGTTCTCATGGCGGGCCACCATCACCCCGTCCCGGGTCATCACCAGGTCCGGTTCGATGTAGTCGGCGCCGTCGGCGATGGCCTGTGCATACGCAGCCAGGGTGTGTTCCGGCAGCAGCGCGCTGGCGCCGCGATGACCGTAGACCGACGCCCTGGCCGCGGCCGGGAGAGAGGATTCAGCACTCATGGCCACCGATGGTGCCACGGCCAGCGACAACAGCAACGCACAACCCCACGACTTCACTGCAACGTCCCCCAACGGTAGGTGATGGGCGGCAGTATGCGGCGGCAATGTGACAGGCGGGGGACCTGGGGTCAGAGCCCCTGCGGGAATCTGACCCCGGCTTACTTGCCGATGCAGAAGCTGGAGAAGATCCGTCCCAGCAGGTCATCGGCGCTCATCTGCCCGGTGATCTCGCCCAGCGCGTCATGTGCGAGCCGCAGCTCTTCGGCTGCCAGTTCCAGGTGTTCGTGGGCCAGCTCGCCATCAGCGCGACGGGCATGTTCCTGCGCACGCTCGATTGCATCCACGTGGCGGGTGCGCGCGGAGAATTCGCCATCCACCTGTTCGCCAGCGCCTGCCGATGCGATGGCGCGCAGGCGCGCGTGCAGGTCCTCCAGTCCGGCACCGGTGGCGGCCGAAACGAACACACGGTCCGGATCGTCCACGGTTGGGCCGGCCTGCAGCAGATCCGACTTGTTGTGGATGTAGACCTTGTGCGGCACGGCCCGCACCGCTTCGCCGATGGCCGCCTCGCCCGCCGCCGGATCGCGTGCATCCAGCACGATCAATGCCAGGTCGGTGCGTTCGATCTCCACGCGCGCGCGGCGCATGCCTTCGCGTTCGATGGCATCACCACCATCGCGCAGGCCGGCGGTATCGACCAGGGTCAGCTCCAGTCCATCCAGGCGGATGGTCTCGCGCAGCGTGTCGCGGGTGGTACCGGCGATGTCGGTGACGATGGCGCGTTCGCTGCCGGCAAGCGCATTGAGCAATGAACTCTTGCCGGCGTTGGGCGGGCCGATCAGCACCGCGTGCAGGCCATCGCGCAGGCGGCGGCCACGCTCGGCATCGCGGCGCAGCAGG
Source organism: Stenotrophomonas sp. STEN147 (assembly GCF_056757995.1). Taxonomy (NCBI): domain Bacteria; kingdom Pseudomonadati; phylum Pseudomonadota; class Gammaproteobacteria; order Lysobacterales; family Lysobacteraceae; genus Stenotrophomonas; species Stenotrophomonas sp. STEN147. The sequence goes on along the minus strand of NZ_JBRRCG010000009.1, from coordinate 129,990 downwards.
GCCAGGTCGCTGCGTGCCAGTTCCAGTCCGCGGCGCACCTGCGCGCCGCCCAGCGTATCCAGCGGCTCATCGGCGAAATCGATGGCCGCTTCCACGTGCACGCGCAGCAGCACCAGCTGCTCGACCACGGCGTCGATGCGGCGCGAGAACACCCCGTCCAGCGAGCGACGGGCAGCACGCGCGGCGCGGTTGTCGCCCGCAGCGATCAGATCGGCGATGGCCTCGGCCTGGGCCAGATCGAGCTTGCCGTTGAGGAAGGCGCGCTCGCTGAACTCACCGGGCCGCGCCTGCCGGGCGCCGAGCGCGATGCAGCGTGCCACCAGTTGCTGCAGCAACACCGGGCTGCCATGGCCCTGCAGTTCCACCACTTCTTCGCCGGTGAAGCTGTTCGGTGCGGGGAACCACAGCACGATGCCATCGTCGATCACCTCGCCGTCGGCGTCGCGCAGGCGCGCGTAATGCGCGTGACGTGGGCGCAGGCCGGTTGCACCCAGTGCGTTGGCGATGGCGGCGGCGCGCGGGCCGGACAGGCGCAGGATGCCGACGCCACCTGCACCTGGCGCGCTGGCGATGGCGACAATGGTGTCGGTGCGGGCTGCGTCATTCATCGCTTGGAACGTCTCCGGTTGCGCACGCGGGGAATTCTAACGCCGCATGCGAAAAGCCCGCCTTGCGGCGGGCTTCTGCTGCGGTCAGCCGGCCAGCGGCCGACTCTACCGATTACTTCTTCTTGACCGGAGCCGACGCGGCGGTGGCCGGGACCGGATCGCCGCCATGGCGCTTGGTCATCCACCACTGCTGCAGCAGGCCCAGGCCGCCGTTGACCACCCAGTACAGGACCAGGCCGGACGGCATGAAGGCCATCATGACGCCGAACACCAACGGCATGAACTGCATCATCTTCTGCTGCATCGGGTCCATGCCCGGCGCAGGCGTGAGCTTCTGGGTGAACCACATCACCGCCACGTTGATCACCGGCAGGATGAAGTACGGGTCGCGCGCAGTCAGGTCCTGGATCCAGCCCAGCCACGGCGCCTGGCGCAGTTCGACCGACTCCACCAGCACCCAGTACAGGGCGAAGAAGATCGGCATCTGGATGAGGATCGGCAGGCAGCCGCCCATCGGATTGATCTTCTCCTTCTTGTACAGCTCCATCATCGCGGTCTGGAACTTCTGGCGGTCATCGCCATAGCGTTCCTTCAGCTGCTGGATGCGCGGCTGGAAGCGGCGCATCTTGGCGCCACTCTTGTACTGCACGGCCGACAGCGGGTACAGCACCAGCTTCAGCAGCACCACCAGGCCAATGATGGCCCAGCCCCAGTTGTTAACCAGCTTGTGCACCTGGTTCAGCACCCAGAACAGGCCCTGGCCGATCAATGCAGGCAGCGAATAGCGGCTGTAGTCGACCACGCGGTCCAGGCCCGGCACGTCTTCCTTGGCGATCTGGTTGACCAGCTTGGGGCCCACCCACAGGCGTGCTTCGGTGTTGGTGGACTGGCCCGGGGCCACGGTGAAGGCCGGGCCGTTGGCGGTGATCTGATCGCGGCCATCATGCTGGGAGAGCACGTAGTGCGCGGCTTGGTCCTTCTGCGGAATCCACGCGGTGAAGAAGTGGTGCTGCAGCATCGCCAGCCAGCCGCCGGTGATGGTCTGGTTCAGGGCACCGTCCTCCAGGTAATCCTTGAACGCACGACGCTGGTACTTCTTGTCGTTGTCGTACCAGGTGGCGCCGTTGAAGCTGAAGGAATCCGGGTTGGTCATGCTCCGCGACAGGATGGTCGGGGTGCGGTCCAGGGTGCGGTAGACGTAGCCGTTCCACGTGGTGGCGCCGGCATTGCTGACTTCATCCTTGAAGCGCACGGCGTACTCGTTGCGCGAGACGGTGAGGGTGCGCTTGATGGTCACGCCGTTGTCGGCGGTCCACACGAACGGGATCTGCAGTTCGTTCTGGCCCTTGGCCAGCACGAAGTCGCGGGTGTCACCGACCAGCTTGAAGCCGTCGGCGCCGGGCACCGGGGCGTTCTTGTCCTGGCTGGCCCAGCCGCTGATCGCGCTGTACGGATGCGCGGGATCTTCGGTCAGCAGGCGGACCGGCGGGCTGCCTTCATCCTTGGTCTGCGGGAACTGCAGCAGCTCGGCGTCGAGCACGCGGCCCCCGTCCAGTACCAGGCGCAGGACGTCGGTGGTGACGGTCACGCGCTGGGCGGCCGGGGTCGCGCTGGCCTGGGCCTGCGTGGGCGCCTGGCCCGGGGCTGCGGGCACCTGGGCGCTGGGAACGCTGCCTGCGGCGGCGCCCGGCACGGTCTGCGCCGCGGCCGGGGCAGAACGGGTCGTCGGAGCAGGGGTCGGAGCGGCCTGCTCGCGGCTCCACTCCATCCACAGCAGCACGGCCACCATCAGCCAGGCAAAAATGAGAAATACGCGGGTCTGGTTCATCAGCGGACAGGCTCGGCGGGGCCGGAACGCGGTGCCGGCTCGGTCAAAGAGGGAGTTGCGATGCCATCAGGCGGCGGCATTGTGCCGTCCACGCCCGGCGCGGGCAATGCACGCAGGCGGCGCAGCAGGCGCAGGAAGGCCTGGCGGATGTCGTCATTGCTGGCGTGACGCGCAGCACTACGGGCCACGACGACAAAGTCGCCTGGCTGGATATCGGTTCGTGTCTGACGCAGGATGTCGCGCAGGACGCGCTTGATCCGGTTGCGCCCGACGGCGTTCGGATCGACCTTGCGGGAAACCGCCAGACCCAGCCTGGCCGGCCGGTCAGCCGGCAGCCAGTGCAGGGTCATCAGCGGATCGGACACACGGCGGGCGCCGTTGAAGACCGTTGAGTATTCGGCACGCGTGCGAACCCGCGCAGAGCGAGGGAATCGCTTGCGCGGGTCTGCAGTATTCACTGTCGAAGGGATTGCGTCTGCCGCGATGTGCGGCATGGCAATCAGGCGCTCAGGACTTTGCGGCCCTTGGCGCGGCGACGCGACAGGATCTTGCGGCCGTCAGCGGTCTTCATACGGGCACGGAAGCCGTGGTCGCGCTTACGCTTGAGGTTGCTGGGCTGGTAGGTGCGCTTGGTGGCCATTGGGGCCTCTCGTATGAATGGGACGGAAAGAACCGGAAATTCTAGAGAGGTACCCCACCCCGCGTCAAGCCCTGGGGACTACGCGAATTCACCGGCCTGTGCAATAGCTGTGGATGTTTTTGTGAATAAGTAGGGGACAAGCATTCCGAAGGCGGGCGCTCGGTGGTAGTCTGAGCCATCCATTTCCCCCCTTTCCGGCCTGTGTTTGGGCGCCTTGTCGCGCCCCCACCCCGGCCATCGGACGATTATTGCTGATGGATGCCTGGTCCCGTAGTCTCGAGCGCCTCGAAGCGGAGTTTCCGCCTGAAGACGTTCACACCTGGTTGAAGCCGCTGCAGGCCGATCTGCGCGTGGACAGCCTGGTGCTGTATGCACCGAATGCCTTCATCGTCGACCAGGTGCGCGAGCTGTACCTGGCGCGCATCCGCGAGCTGCTGGCGCATTTCGCCGGATTCAGCGACGTTTTTCTTGAAATCGGCTCCCGTCCGCGCCCGGTAGAGGCGCAGACCGCGCCGGTTTCCACGCATTCGGCACACGCAGCCAGCGAACCCCAGGTGCCGTTCGCCGGCAATCTGGACAGCCATTACACCTTCGCCAACTTCGTTGAAGGCCGCAGCAACCAGCTCGGCCTCGCCGCTGCGTTCCAGGCAGCGCAGAAACCGGGCGATCGCGCGCACAATCCGCTGCTGCTGTACGGAGGCACCGGACTTGGCAAGACCCACCTGATGTTCGCCGCCGGCAACGCCATGCGCCAGGCCAATCCGGGTGCGAAGGTGCTGTACCTGCGCTCGGAACAGTTCTTCAGCGCGATGATCCGGGCCTTGCAGGAAAAGACCATGGATCAGTTCAAGCGCCAGTTCCAGCAGGTGGACGCGCTGCTGATCGACGATATCCAGTTCTTCGCCGGCAAGGACCGCACCCAGGAAGAGTTCTTCCACACCTTCAACGCCCTGTTCGACGGCAAGCAGCAGATCATCCTGACCTGTGACCGGTACCCGCGTGAGGTCGAAGGGCTGGAAGCGCGCCTCAAGTCGCGGCTTGCCTGGGGACTGTCGGTCGCAATCGAACCGCCTGACTTCGAGACCCGTGCGGCGATCGTGCTGGCCAAGGCGCGCGAACGCGGTGCGGAGATTCCCGATGATGTTGCGTTCCTGATCGCCAAGAAGATGCGCTCCAATGTGCGCGACCTCGAGGGCGCGCTGAATACCCTGACCGCCCGCGCCAACTTCACCGGCCGTGCGATCACCACCGAGTTCGCGCAGGAAACCCTGCGTGACCTGCTGCGCGCCCAGCAGCAGGCGATCAGCATTCCCAACATCCAGAAAACCGTTGCCGACTACTACGGACTGCAGATCAAGGATCTGCTGTCCAAGCGCCGCACCCGATCGCTGGCCCGTCCGCGCCAGGTCGCCATGGCCCTGACCAAGGAGTTGACCGAGCACAGCCTGCCCGAGATCGGCGACGCATTCGCCGGTCGCGATCACACCACGGTGCTGCATGCCTGCCGTCAGATCCGGACGTTGATGGAAACCGACGGCAAGCTCCGCGAGGACTGGGACAAGCTGATCCGGAAGCTGAGCGAATGATGCACGGACGCCGATGAGGCGTCATCGCACAAAACGGTGCAGAATCCGGTAGCAAGCGCGGGATGAGCTGTGGATAAAAAAGGCGCCTGACAACGCGCGGAATTTATCCACAGCTTTCCCCACCCTCTGGGGGGCGGTAATACAGAGGGTTTCGAGGCCAGAAATCCTTTTTATTACAAAGACTTAACGTTGTTTTCCAGCGATTCTGTCTCTACCAGCACCACCAAGCTTTTGATTTATTCCACATTTTTTAAAGCATAGGGGCACGGAACCACATGCGTTTCACACTGCAGCGCGAAGCCTTTCTCAAGCCGTTGGCACAGGTCGTCAACGTGGTCGAACGCCGCCAGACCCTTCCGGTTCTGGCCAATTTCCTGGTCCAGGTGCAGAACGGCCAGCTTTCGCTGACCGGTACCGACCTGGAAGTGGAGATGGTGTCGCGGATCGCGGTTGAAGATGCCCAGGACGGCGAAACCACCATTCCGGCGCGCAAGCTGTTCGAGATCATCCGCGCCCTGCCCGATGGCAGCCGGATCACCGTTTCGCAGACCGGTGACAAGATCACCGTGCAGGCGGGTCGCAGCCGCTTCACCCTGGCAACGCTGCCGTCCAACGACTTCCCGTCGGTAGACGAGGTGGAAGCCACCGAGCGCGTGGCGATCGGCGAAGCGACCCTGAAGGAGCTGATTGAACGCACTGCGTTCGCGATGGCCCAGCAGGACGTGCGCTACTACCTCAACGGCCTGCTGTTCGACCTGCGTGGCGATGCGCTGCGTACGGTGGCCACCGACGGACACCGCCTCGCCCTGTGTGAAACGGATCTGGCCAAGCCCAGCGGCTCCAAGCGACAGATCATCGTGCCGCGCAAGGGCGTGACCGAGCTGCAGCGCCTTCTGGAGAGCGGCGACCGGGAGATCGAGCTGGAGGTGGGCCGTAGCCACGTGCGCGTTAAGCGGGACGATGTCACGTTCACCTCGAAGCTGATTGATGGTCGTTTCCCGGACTATGAAGCCGTGATTCCGATTGGTGCCGACCGCGAGGTGAAGGTCGACCGTGAGGCACTTCGCGCCTCGCTGCAGCGTGCGGCCATCCTGTCCAACGAGAAGTACCGCGGCATCCGCGTGGAAGTTTCGCCGGGCAACCTGAAGATCAGCGCGCATAACCCGGAACAGGAAGAAGCGCAGGAAGAGATCGAAGCCGATACCACCGTCAGCGATCTGGCCATTGGCTTCAATGTGAATTACCTGCTGGACGCCCTGTCCGCATTGCGCGACGAAGAGGTCATCATCCAGCTGCGCGACTCCAATTCGTCGGCGCTGGTGCGCGAGTCCAGCAGCGAGAAGTCCCGCCATGTTGTGATGCCGCTGCGCCTCTGACAGTTGCGCTGTTCCACGTGGAACCAGAAGACGCCCGGAACGTTCCGGGCGTTTTTTTTTTTGCGGTTCCACGTGGAGCATTCCTGTTCTCCATCGCGCTGCAACAGGCCGGTCTCCTGTGTGACAGATCCCTGTAGCTGTTCTGGCTGCCTGGATCCGCGGAGTTGCTCCTCTTGCTGACGCGACTATCCACAGACGTCGTTGCAGGCGCTGTGTGCCCTTCCTAGCTTCTAAATCTGGGTATAAATCTAAAGCCTGGTGGTGATGGTAGAGCCAGATTTCGTGGAAAACAGGGTCATCTCGTTGATTTCATTGGTTTTTAGTGCAATGAAACCCCCTGCATATCGGCGCCTGGGGCTGGGGGGGAACCTGTGGATAGATTTCAGGCAGGGCCAAAGCGGCTTTTTTATCCACAGATTGCCCATACCTTGTGTATAAGTAATACCGGGCCGCTGTGCATAGCGTGAAACCGCTGGCTTGAAATTCTTGAAATCTGTGGAACCGCCACGGGTGTTGGTGCGCAGATTTCAAGGAAATGCGGCAGGTTTTTTGCGGGCCGTCGTCCGTAAGCCGGTCAGGACACGTTCGCAACCGCGCCATGGTCTGCAGGGCGATAGCCTGACGCCAACGGCGGACTTGACCGATGCAGTAAGCTGATGGATTCCCTGCCCCTCTACCGCTTCGTGCGGATGGTCCTTCGCACCCCATGCAGATCCGTCGCCTCGTCCTGCACCAGCTGCGCCGCTTCGACGTGGTGGATCTGTCGCCACAACCGGGATTGAATCTGCTGACGGGCGACAATGGGGCCGGCAAGACCAGTGTGCTGGAGGCGTTGCATCTGATGGCTTACGGGCGCAGCTTCCGTGGTCGGGTGCGCGACGGCCTGGTGCGCCAGGGCCAGGATGCGCTGGACATCTTTGTGGAATGGGACGAACAGCGCGGCCAGTCATCGCCGCACCGCCGCAAGGCCGGTCTCCGCCATAGCGGACAGGACTGGAAGGGGCGTCTGGATGGTGAAGATGTCAGCCAGCTTGGCAATCTATGTGCTGCACTGGCGGTGGTGACGTTCGAGCCGGGCAGCCATGCTCTGGTCAGCGGTGGTGGTGAGCCCCGTCGGCGTTTCCTCGATTGGGGATTGTTCCACGTGGAACCGGATTTTCTGTCCCTGTGGCGCCGCTACTCACGGGCGCTCAAGCAGCGCAATGCCCTGCTTAAACAGGGTGGGCCGGCGAGGATGCTCGATACGTGGGATCACGAACTGGCTGAGGCCGGCGAACCGTTGACCAGCCGACGTCAGCGTTATCTAGAGCGGCTGCAGGAGCGCACCATCGCGCTGGCGGCCAGTCTTGCCCCCCAGCTGGGTATCCAGGCGCTGGACCTGAGTCCGGGATGGCGCCGCCACGAACTGCCGCTGGCCGATGCACTGCTGTTGGCACGCGAGCGGGACCGGCAGGCGGGCTATACATCCGTTGGCCCCCATCGAGCGGACTGGAGCGTGGACTTCAGCCAGATTCCCGGGCGGGACGCGCTCTCGCGCGGCCAAGCCAAACTCACGGCCTTGGCGTGTCTGCTGGCCCAGGCCGAAGACTATGCAGAACAGCGCGGGGAATGGCCGGTCATTGCTCTGGACGATCTGGCCTCCGAACTGGATCGCACCCACCAGGCGCGGGTGCTGGAGCGCCTGCTTGCCGGCCCGGCGCAGATCTTCGTCACGGCAACTGAAGCGCCGGCCGCGCTGCAGGCGCTGACTGACATCACCCGGTTCCACGTGGAACATGGACAGATCGTGGCTGTGCCATAGTGCGTACAACAGGGCGGCTCGACCCTGGCTGGTATAATTCGGGTTGCAATCCTTTCATTCTCGGCGCACCGCTTCCTGCGGCGCCCGACCTGCGGAGCCTACGGCAAGCGCAATGAGCGACGAACAGAACACCCCGGTAAACAACGGCAACTACGACGCCAACAGCATCACCGCCCTGGAAGGGCTGGAGGCTGTCCGCAAGCGTCCCGGCATGTACATCGGCGACGTCCATGACGGTACCGGCCTGCACCACATGGTGTTCGAGGTGGTCGACAACTCCATCGATGAGGCGCTGGCGGGGCATGCTGACCATGTCGCGGTAACGATCCATGCCGACGGTTCGGTGTCGGTCTCCGACAACGGTCGTGGTATTCCGGTCGGCAAGCATGAGCAGATGAGCGCCAAGCTGGGCCGCGAAGTCTCGGCAGCCGAAGTGGTGATGACGGTCCTGCACGCCGGCGGCAAGTTCGACGACAACAGCTACAAGGTTTCCGGCGGCCTGCATGGTGTGGGCGTCAGCGTGGTCAATGCGCTGTCGCAGAAGCTGCTGGTGGATGTATTCCAGGGCGGCTTCCATTACCAGCAGGAATTCAGCAACGGCGCTGCGGTCAGTCCGCTGGCGAAGCTGGAAAGCACCACCAAGCGCGGCACGACCGTGCGCTTCTGGCCGTCGACCGTCGCGTTCCACGACAACGTCGAATTCCACTACGACATCCTGGCCCGTCGCCTGCGTGAGCTGTCGTTCCTGAACTCCGGCGTCAAGATCGTGCTGGCGGACGAACGCGGTGATGGCCGTCGCGACGACTTCCACTATGAAGGCGGCATCCGCAGTTTCGTCGAGCATCTGGCCCAGCTGAAGACGCCGCTGCATCCGAACGTCATCGCGGTCAGCGGCGAATCCAACGGCATCACCGTGGAAGTGGCGCTGCAGTGGACCGATTCCTACCAGGAAACGATGTACTGCTTCACCAACAATATTCCGCAGAAGGACGGCGGCACCCATCTGGCCGGTTTCCGCGGTGCGTTGACCCGTGTGCTCAACAACTACATCGAGCAGAACGGCATCGCCAAGCAGGCAAAGATCAACCTGACCGGCGATGACATGCGAGAGGGCATGATCGCGGTGCTGTCGGTGAAGGTGCCCGATCCCAGCTTCTCCAGCCAGACCAAGGAAAAGCTGGTCAGCTCGGACGTGCGTCCGGCCGTGGAAAGTGCCTTCGGCCAGCGTCTGGAAGAATTCCTGCAGGAGAATCCGAACGAAGCGAAGGCGATTGCCGGCAAGATCGTCGATGCCGCGCGCGCGCGCGAAGCGGCCCGCAAGGCCCGTGACCTGACGCGCCGCAAGGGCGCGTTGGATATCGCCGGCCTGCCGGGCAAGCTGGCCGACTGCCAGGAGAAGGATCCGGCGCTGTCCGAGCTGTTCATCGTCGAGGGTGACTCGGCAGGTGGTTCGGCCAAGCAGGGTCGCAACCGCAAGAACCAGGCGGTGCTGCCGCTGCGTGGCAAGATCCTCAACGTGGAACGTGCGCGCTTCGACCGCATGCTGTCGTCCGACCAGGTCGGAACGCTCATTACCGCGCTCGGTACCGGCATCGGCCGTGATGAGTACAACCCGGACAAGCTGCGCTACCACAAGATCATCATCATGACCGACGCCGACGTCGACGGCGCTCATATCCGCACGCTGCTGCTGACGTTCTTCTACCGTCAGATGCCGGAGCTGATCGAGCGCGGCTACGTCTACATCGGCCTGCCGCCGCTGTACAAGATCAAGCAGGGCAAGCAGGAGCTGTACCTGAAGGATGATCCGGCGCTGGACAGCTATCTGGCCAGCAGCGCGGTGGAAAACGCGTCGCTGGTGCCGGCTGCCGGCGAGCCCGGCATCGAAGGCGTTGCCCTGGAGAAGCTGCTGCTGGCCTATGCCTCCGCGCAGGACGCGATCGAACGCAATGCGCATCGCTACGATCGCAACCTGCTCGAAGCGCTGGTCGACTTCATGCCGCTGGAACAGGACACCCTGCGCAATGCCGGCCAAGGTGAAGGCCTGGACGCGCTGGCCAGGCGCCTGAACCAGGGCAGCCTGGGCAGCCCGCGTTTCAGTCTGGAACTGCAGGAGGCCAATGAGCAGCGCCCCGCGGCCGTGCTGGTGACCCGACGTCATATGGGCGAAGAGCACATCCAGGTGCTGCCGCTTTCGGCCCTGGAAACCGGTGAACTGCGTGCGATCCACCAGGCAGCCAAGCTGCTGCATGGCCTGGTACGCGAGGGGGCGACCATCACCCGCGGTGCCAAGTCGATCGAGGTCGATTCGTTCGTGAAGGCGCAGAACTGGTTGCTGGATGAAGCCAAGCGCGGTCGCCAGATCCAGCGCTTCAAGGGCCTGGGTGAAATGAATCCGGAACAGCTGTGGGATACCACCGTGAATCCGGATACCCGCCGCCTGCTGCAGGTACGCATCGAAGACGCCGTGGCCGCCGATCAGATCTTCAGCACCCTGATGGGCGATGTCGTCGAGCCGCGCCGCGACTTCATCGAAGACAACGCACTGAAGGTCGCCAACCTGGATATCTGACACAATCGGGACGTGGCCGGTGCGCGGGGAGGCGCGCCGGCCCTTGCCCCTTGATCGCAGGTATCTGATGTCCGCTTCCGCTCCGGTTTCCGCACCGCCGCCGGTTCCGCCGGCGACCGCCGCCCCCCGCGCCGCTTCGCCGCTGGCGGGATTCTTCATCGATCTGGGCATCGCCGCCGTCACCCTGTTCGGCCTGAGCCTGATCAGTGGCCTGTTCTGGGGCCTGTACCGCGGAATGATGGTCGGCTACGCAAACGCGAAGGCCAACGGCGCCGCACCCGATCCCGGCACCCTGACCGAAGCACTGGGTCAGCCGGGTGCCCTGGCGCAGATCCTGATGGCGCTGTTCGCTACCGGCGGCGCGGCCCTGCTGCTGTACTTCTGGCGACGACCGGCCAATGCGGCCGAACGCCAGGCGTCGCGTGACGCGCTGCGCCGGCCCTCCACCTGGGGCTGGACGCTGCTGGTGGCCACGTTGATCGTAGTGGGCAGCAACGGCATCGCCTTCCTGTCCCGGCAGTTCGGCATCGAACCGGTGCCGACCAACGTGGAACTGATGCAGAACGCGGTCGCGCGCTTTCCGCTGTTCCTGATGCTGTTCGCGGTGGTGCTGGCGCCGGCCTACGAGGAACTGCTGTTCCGGCGCGTCCTGTTCGGGCGCTTGTGGCAGGCCGGTCGCCCCTGGCTGGGCATGATACTGAGCAGTCTTGCCTTCGCCCTGATCCATGAAATTCCCGGCACCAGCGCCAACGGCCCGGCCGAGATCGCCCAGCTGTGGCTGGTCTACGGCGGCATGGGCGCTGCATTCTGCTGGCTGTACCGCCGTACCGGAACGCTGTGGGCGGCCATCGCCGCACATGCCCTGAACAATGCCGTGGCACTGGCGGCGCTGGTGTTCTTCGGCGCGACGTAACGGCTGCCCGCTTGACGAAAGATTAAGCAGCGACGATACACACTGCGCTCATGAACACGGGGGTGGACCCATGAAACAACTGCTGCTGGCCCTTGTCATCACCACCCTGGTCAGCGCCTGCGCGACCACCACATCGCCGACCGGACGGCGGCAGATGATCGGTGGCGTCTCGCAGGCACAGCTTGACCAGCTCGGCGCGCAGGCGTTCGCCGAGACGAAGCAGAAGGAAAAGATCAGCACGGACGGCCGGCAGAACGGCTACGTGCAGTGCGTGGTCAACGCGCTGGTCGCCCAGCTGCCTCCACAATACCGTGGCGTACGGTGGGAAACCGCCGTGTTCGTCGACAAGGAACCCAACGCTTTCGCCCTGCCTGGCGGCAAGGTGGGCGTGAACACCGGCATCTTCACCGTAGCCAGGAACCAGGACCAGCTGGCGGCCGTGATCGGCCACGAGATCGGCCATGTCATCGCCCGCCACCACGAGGAGCGCATCACCCGGCAGATGGGCGCGCAGACCGGCCTGGCGGTACTCGGCGCACTGGCCGGCGCTGCCTATGGCGAAGGCGCGGCCAGCACGGTCAACCAGCTTGGCGGCATGGGGGCACAGACGGCGTTCCTGCTGCCGGGCTCGCGGACCCAGGAAAGCGAGGCGGACGTGATCGGCCAGCGGCTGATGGCGCAGGCCGGTTTCAACCCGGCGCAGGCGGTGGACCTGTGGCAGAACATGATGGCCGCCAGCGGCGGACGCAGCCCGCAATGGCTGTCCACCCACCCCGATCCGGCCAACCGGATCCAGGAGCTGCGACGTGATTCCCCTGCCCTGATGCCGGTCTACCAGCAGGCGCAGGCGGCCGGACTGCGACCAAAGTGCGGATGAGTGCGCAGTTTCATGCTGTATTGCAGCACATAAAACGATTTCTCACGCCATCTGTTTCTGATACGTTTGGCGGCTCAGATTTTTCTGACAGTCCGACTTTGCCGCTATCCGGCGGTTCGATCGAGGTGAACGATGATTTTCCGTAAACACAAAGCTGTGCTTTCCGTCCTCGTCGCGACCGCCCTGACCGGCGCCGTGGTCACCGATGCGCTCGCGCAGTCCTCGCGTTCCTCCGACCGTGGCAACCGCGGCGGCAGCAGCAAGCAGGCCAAGGCCGAACCGCTGTACCCCAATGCGACCCGCCAGGAGCCGGCGGCCAAGTCCTCGGCCAAGATGGGCGGCAAGCTGCAGAAACTGGTAGACAGCTACAACAAGGAAAAGTTCCCGGAGACCCGCACCCAGGCCGACGCGATCCTGGCTGACAGCGCCGCGAACGAGTACGACAAGTCGCTGGCCGCGCAGCTGGCTTCGCAGGCCGCCTACCAGACCGACGACGTCGCCGCCGCCATCGCCTACCTGAAGCAGGTGCTGCAGTTCAACGGCCTGGACAACAACGGCCACTTCCAGTCGATGCTGATGCTGGGCCAGCTGCAGCTGCAGGAAGACCAGACCGCCGAAGGCCTGGCCACCCTGGACAAGTACTTCGCCGAGAGCAAGTCGACCAAGCCGGAAGAGCTGATCGCCAAGGGCCAGGCGCTGTACCAGCTGGAGCGCTACCAGGAAGCGATCCCGGTGCTGAAGCAGGCGATCGCCGGCTCCACCGAGCCGAAGGACAGCTGGAACCAGCTGCTGATGGCGGCCCTGTCCGAGGCCGGCCAGACCGGTGAAGCCGTGCAGGCCGCCGAGGCCCTGGCGGCGAAGAACCCGAACGACAAGAAGGCGCAGCTGAACCTGGCCAACATGTACATGCAGGCCGACCAGATGCCCAAGGCCGCCGCGGTGATGGACAAGCTGCGCAGCAGCGGCCAGCTCACCGAAGAGCGCGAGTACAAGCAGCTGTACTCGATCTATGCCAACACCGAGAACAAGGAAAAGGACGTCATCGCGGTCATCAACGAAGGGTTGCAGAAGGGCATCCTGAAGCCGGATTACCAGGTCTACCTGGCGCTGGCCCAGTCCTACTACTACTCCGACCAGGTACCGCAGGCGATCGATGCGTGGCAGAAGGCCGCCCCGCTGTCCAAGGACGGTGAGACCTACCTGAACCTGGCACGCGTCCTGCATGCCGAAGGTCGCGTCCCCGAGGCCAAGCAGGCCGCCCAGCAGGCGCTGGCGAAGGGCGTGAAGAACCAGGCTGATGCCAAGAAAATCATCAACCTGAAGTAAGTAGGAATAACGCCTGAACGCCTGCTCAGTTGATGCGCAGGCGCTCAGGATTGGTATAAGCTTGGAGGTTCCTGCGGTGTCATGCACCGCTGATCAGGGATTCCGCCCCCGGCATCCCGGCCCCACTATTGAGCTCTTGGCGCATGACGGAACAACTAGTCGTTCACCGGTACGAACAACCCGATGACAAGGGGCTGAGCTGGCCTCGCATCGTCGGCATCGCGTTTGTAATCGCCCTGCATCTGGCCGCCTTCATGATGCTTCTGATCCCTGCCGTGGCTCCCAAGGCCGCTGCGGAGAAGGAACGCAATGTGATGGTGACCATCGTCGACGCACCGCCGCCGCCGCCCCCGCCGCCGCCGCCGCCGCCGCCGACAGATACTCCGCCGCCGCCGGTGAAGAATCTGTCGCCGCCGAAGCCGTCGCCGGTCCCGCCGCCGCCGCAGGCGCCGGTCGTGGACGTGCCGGAACCGCGTCCGAACGACATCGTCACTCCGCCGACCCCGCCGTCGCCGCCAAGCCCGCCGGCGTCGATCGAGGCCAGCGTGGACATCTCGTCCAAGGCGATGAATCCCCCGCGTTATCCGCCGGCAGCATTCCGCGCAGGTATCCAGGGTGAAGTGATCCTGATCATTGATGTCGATGCCAGCGGCAACGTCACCAATGTCACGGTGGAAAAGTCCAGCCGTAACCGCGACCTGGACCGTGCTGCGATGGAAGCAGCACGCAAGTGGCGCTTCAACGCCGCTGAATCTGGCGGTAAGAAGACGGCAGGTCGCGTTCGCGTCCCGGTCAACTTTGCGCTGAACTGATGCGTTCGGGTGGCTTCGGGCCACCCCCGCTCCAGTTCGATTGTTTAGCTTAGCTACACCCTTTATCACCACACACAACAAAGGTAAGCGTCATGCTGCAGGAAATTTTCATCGCCGCTGCTGCCGGGGGCAATCCGTCCAACGCCCTGTCGCAGATGGGCTTCGAGCACCTGATCCACGAAATGACCACCAAGCCGGGTGATTTCGCTGTTTCCTGGGTCGTGCTGCTGACCCTGGTGATCATGTCGGCCATGTCCTGGTACTGGACCGTCATCAACATCTTCCGCGCCACCCGCCTGAAGAGCGCTGCCGATCGCGTCGTCAGCCTGTTCTGGGACACCCCGAACGCGCAGGACGCCATCCGTGCGATGGAAGAGCAGCCGGCTTCGGAGCCGTTCTCGAAGATCGCCCTGGACGCTGCCCAGGCAGCTGCCCACCACCAGCGCGCTGAAGGCGGCGGTACCGGTGGCCTGGGTGAGAACCTGAGCCGTTCGGAATTCGTCGACCGCGCCCTGCGTCAGGCCGTCACCCGCGAAAGCAACAAGCTGCAGTCGGGCATGACCCTGCTGGCCACCGTCGGCGCGACCGCTCCGTTCGTCGGTCTGCTGGGTACCGTGTGGGGCATCTACGGCGCGCTGATCAAGATCGGTGCCACCGGCTCCGCTTCGATCGACGCCGTTGCCGGCCCGGTGGGTGAAGCGCTGATCATGACCGCGATCGGTCTGTTCGTCGCGATCCCGGCCGTGTTCGCCTTCAACTTCTTCAGCAAGATCAACAGCGCGACCATCAGCAAGTTCGATACCTTCGCGCACGACCTGCACGACTTCTTCGCCACCGGTTCGCGCGTCCGCTGATTGCGGCGCGCTTCCACCCGCGACGAAGCAAGTAGTCATCAAGATCTAGACGGAGCCCGTTATGGCTTTCAGTAGTGGTAACAGCGGCGGCCCCATGGCCGACATCAACGTTACGCCCCTCGTGGACGTGATGCTGGTGCTGCTGATCATCTTCATCATCACGGCGCCCCTGATGTCCCACAAGGTCAAGGTGGATCTGCCGGAAGCCAACCTGATCCAGAATCCGGATGACGCCGAAAAGCGCTCCGGTCCGATCACCCTGGCAGTCAAGGAAGACGGCTCGATCTACTGGAACGACGAAGAAATCACCAAGCAGACGCTCGAGTCGCGCTTGGCGACCGCCGCCCAGCAGACCCCGCAGCCGCCGCTGAACCTGCGTGGTGACCGCACCACCAAGATGCGCGTCATCAACGACCTGACCAAGGTCGCGCAGGAGCAGGGCATGCTGGACGTCGGCTTCGTCGCGACCAAAGAAAAGGGGCAATAAGCCATGGCATTCAGTAGTGGTGGTGGCAAGGGCCCCATGGCCGACATCAACGTCACGCCCCTCGTGGACGTGATGCTGGTGCTGCTGATCATCTTCATCGTGACCGCGCCGATCATGACCTACCCGATCGCCGTGGACCTGCCGCAGCGCGTGCTCAACCCACCGCCGCAGCTGGTCGAACCGCCGCCGCCGATCGAACTGAAGATCGACGCCAGCAACCAGGTCTCGTGGAACAACAGCCCGATCAGCACCAGCGAGCTGCAGCAGCGGATGGAACAGGAGGTCCAGCGTGACCCGACCAACCAGCCGGAACTGCGGATCGATGCAAGCCCGGATTCCGAGTACGACGTGATGGCCAAGGTTCTGGCTGCCGCGAAGAATGCTCAGATGAAGAAGATCGGCTTCGTACAGCAGTAAACGCAATACCGCAATACAACAGTCATGACGCGACTGCAGACGCCCCTGGAGACAGGGGCGTCTTTTTTTGTGCCTGCGAAGCCCGACGGGGTCAGATCCCTTTCCCTGCGGAAAAGGGATCTGACCCCCTCTGACTTCACGCGCCCGCTATGATCGGCGCATGCTCGCCCTCTTCGACTCCCTCCGCCACTGGCTTGATGGCATTGCCCACCTGGGTTCGATCCTGGCCGTGGCCTACCTGCTGTACCTGCTCGCGCTGGCGGGCTGGATCATGCTGCAGAAGCGCGAACCGGTAGCCACGCTGAGCTGGATCCTGTCGCTGGCCCTGCTGCCCTACCTCGGCCTTTTCATCTATTACCTGCTCGGTCCGCAGAAGGTGAAGCGGCAGCGCCTGCGTCGTGGCCGCGCGCGATCGGGGATGGAGCATTACAGCGACGTCTGCCCGCCCGATGCCGATTGCACCGAGCTGGCCAAGATCGCCCAGGCCACCACCGGACTGGCGCCGAGCAGTGCCACCGAAGTGACCTGGCTGGTCGATGGCGCGGCGACCTATGCCGCGCTGCTGGAAGCGGTGGCGCAGGCGCGTGACCACGTGCATCTGGAGTACTACATCTTCAATCCCGACCATGCCGGAACCGCACTGCGTGATGCCCTGGTCGAACGTGCCCGCGCCGGCGTGCAGGTGCGGCTGCTGCTCGATGCAGTGGGCTCGTCCGCGGTGCCGCGACGCTTCCTGCAGCCGCTGCTCGACGCCGGCGGTGAAGCGGTCTGGTTCCATCCCCGCCAGCTGCTGAAGCCCTTCAAGCGACCGTGGCTGAACCTGCGCACCCACCGCAAGCTGGTGATCGTCGATGGCCGCCTCGCCTTCACCGGCGGCATCAACATCACCGATGACGAGGATGAGAGCCGCAACGCCAACGCCTACCGCGACCTGCACATGCGCATCCGCGGTCACGTGGTCCGCAGCCTGCAACTGGTGTTTGCCGAGGACTGGCTCTACGCCAGCGGTCAGGACCACTCGCATTTCGATATCGCGCGGATGTGGCCGGCGGACATGCCGCTCCGCGGCGAAGGCTCGATCAACGCACAGGTGCTGGTGTCCGGCCCGGACTCGGGCTGGGAGACCATCCACCGGCTCCACGTGGCGGCTATCCAGGAAGCGCAGGAGCGCGTGTGGCTGGTCACGCCCTACTTCGTGCCGGGCGAAGCCGCGCGGATGGCGCTGACCTCGGCCGCGCTGGGGGGACTGGACGTGCGCCTGCTGGTGCCGAAGATGAGCGATTCCTGGTTCGTGACCCAGGCCGCACGGTCTTACTTCGACGAGCTGCTGCACGCCGGGGTGAAGATCTACGAGTACGGCCCCCGCATGCTGCACACCAAGGCCTTCATCGCCGACGACGACGTCTGCATCGTCGGCAGTGCCAACTTCGACCATCGCAGCTTCCGCCTGAACTTCGAACTGTCGATGATGATCAGCGACCGCGAGCGGGTGGCCGCCCTGGCGGGCCTGCTGGAGGCCGAGTTCGAGCGCGCTACCCGCGTGCACGACCAGGCCGCGGCCCGCTCGCTGTGGCTGCAACGCCTGCCCGAGGCTTTCGCGCGCCTGGCCTCGCCGCTGCTGTAAGGCGGCGCTACACTGCGGCGATCATCCGGGGAGCCTGACTATGTACTGGTTGTACCTGCTGCCGGCGCTGGGCTGTTTCGCCTTCGCGCTGAAAACCCCCAGCCCGGGGCTGATGGCGCTGGCGCTGCTGGCGGCCCTCGCCTTCCTGCTGGCCTGGGTGCGTGGCCGCTACGTGGCCCGGTTCGGTGATCTGCAGAGTGATCCCTCAACCCTGATCGATGCCGATGAACTGCGCCGCCTGCGTGAGCAGGCCGAGGCCCGTGGCGCGGATCAACGCGACGAACACGATCCGTCCCCTCTTTCCAAGTAGTACCGTTCGATGACCCAGCTCAGTGTCAACGTCAACAAGATCGCAGTCCTGCGCAATTCGCGCGGTGGTGCCGAACCCGATGTGGTGCGTGCCGCCCAGGCCTGCCTGGATGCCGGAGCGCATGGCATCACCGTGCATCCGCGACCTGATCGACGCCACATCACCGCCGAGGACGTAATGGCGCTGTCCACGCTGACCCGCGTCCGTGGCGTCGAATTCAACATCGAAGGCAATCCCTTCGCACCGCCACGCGACGGCTACCCGGGGCTGCTGCCGCTGTGCGCGCAGACGCGTCCGGCGCAGGCCACCCTGGTGCCGGACGGCGATGGCCAGATCACCTCCGACCACGGTTTCGACTTCGAGCGCGACGGCGAGCGCCTGCGTCCGCTGGTGGCCGAGCTGAAGGCGATGGGCTGCCGGGTCAGCCTGTTCGTCGATGCCGGCAACCCGCTGCTGGAACAGGCGGCCGAGGTCGGCGCCGATCGCATCGAGCTGTACACCGGACCCTATGCCGAAGCGCACGCCGCAGGCGACGCCGCAGCGATGCTGGCGCTGTTCGCCACGGCCGCGCGCCGCGCGCAGGCCGTGGGGCTTGGCGTGAATGCCGGCCATGACCTGTCGCAGGACAACCTGCGTGACTTCCTGGCGAACGTGCCGGAGGTGCTGGAGGTCTCGATCGGGCATGCGCTGATCGGCGAGGCCCTGTACGACGGGCTGGACGCGACCGTTCGGGGCTATCTGGCGCTGCTCTGAGGTAGCGCCGGACCCTGCCCGGCGGGGCCATTACTGTTGTCGCAGCCGCTGAGACGGCAGCGGCGTAGGCTACCCACATGGGTATCGCGATCAAAGGCCGAGGGTCCAGCTCCCACCTTGCCGGGCGCTTCGAGAGCACCGTCAGCGAGGCGGTGGACGACGGCTGGGACGTGGATGAAAGCGAAGAGTTCGCGGCCCCCCGCCTGCGCACCGAGGTACGCGCTGAAACCGCGCGCAGCATCATCAGCCGCAATACCTCGCCGGACGTGGGCTTCAGCCAGTCTGTCAATCCGTATCGTGGCTGCGAGCACGGTTGTTCCTACTGCTTCGCGCGCCCGTCGCATGCCTATCTGAACCTGTCGCCGGGCCTGGATTTCGAGACCAAGCTGTTTGCCAAGACCAATGCGCCGCAGCTGCTGCGCAAGGAGCTGTCCCGGCCAGGCTACGTCCCGCAACCGATCGCGCTCGGCATCAACACCGATGCGTATCAGCCGATCGAGCGCAAGTTCAAGCTGACCCGTCAGTTGATCGAGGTGATGCTGGAGACGAAGCATCCGTTCTCGCTGATCACCAAGAACGCGCTGGTCGAGCGCGATATCGACCTGCTCGCGCCACTGGCGGCAGAGAACCTGGTCAGCGTGCATTTCTCGGTGACCTCGCTGGATCCACGCCTGTCGGCGAAGCTCGAGCCGCGCGCCTCTGCACCGCACGCACGCCTGCGCGCGATGAAGCGTCTGCACGAGGCGGGCATTCCGGTTGGCGTGATGGTCGCGCCGGTGATTCCGTGGATCAACGACAGTGAACTGGAAAGCGTGCTCGAAGCGGCCCACGAGGCGGGTGCGCGTACTGCCGGCTATGTGCTTCTGCGCCTGCCTCTGGAGGTTGCACCGCTGTTCCGCGACTGGCTGGACGCCCACCATCCGGATCGCGCCGCGCACGTGATGAGCACCATCCAGCAGCTGCGCGGTGGCAAGGACTATGACAGCCGCTTCGGCACGCGCATGCGGGGCCAGGGGGTCTATGCGGATCTGTTGAACAACCGCTTCAAGCTGGCGCGCAAGCGCCTGGGCTTCGACGCCCAGAACAGCCACTGGCCGAAACTGGATTGCAGCCGCTTCCAGAAGCCGCTGCCGCCGAAGGTGGATTCGCCGCAGGGATCGTTGTTCTGAAGTAGTGCGCTACTGCGGAACGCATATGGAAACCGTGATCGCGATCTGCGCCCCGGCGACGGATACGACATCGCGTCTGCACACATCGCTCTGTTCAACTGTGTGAACTCCAGATTACTATCCACTTCCTCCTGAACCCACGGTTCAGGCGAAAGCGACTCCAGATCCGGCAACACAAGGAATAAAAGCGAGCATGAAGCTCCGTTCGAAAGGCGTGTCTACCACCGCCGCACTTCTGCTGCCCGTGCTGATGTCGGGCTTTCTCCTGGCACCTCCTGCGTCCGCGAAAAAGGCAACCAGGATCTTCTATCAGAACAACAACGGGGACTCCGGAACCAAGGATCTGGACAAGATCACCGTTACCCGTCTGCGTGGTCCATCAGTTGGCACTTCAGGTGTCATCTCGATTGGCATGGGGGTGTCCTACCACTCGGACGCGTCGATGCCCGCCAGGACAGCGGTGGAACAGGAAACCGACGATCGTCGTGATGACTGCGGCGAGCGCAAGGGCAACCCCGTCGTGCTCTACACCGGCAACAAGGTCGAAATCGAACGGGACTTCACCGTCGGTGGGGAGATGGGCCTGTACCTGGAGCGCACCTACAACCATCACTGGAGTGCTGCGGGCCTGTTTGGCAACCACTGGATCAGCAACTTCGACTACAGCATCGCATTCTCGAACGCGCAGAAGACGGCCTGGGCACAGCGGCCGGACGGTCGCAGGCTCAAGTTCGTCTGGAGCGAAGCGAACGGGCGCTGGAACGAGGATCGTGCCAAGCCGATCGCCTACCTGACAAAGAACAGCGATGGCAGCTTCACCCTGTACAACGAGGAGCTGGGCAGCGAGCGGTACGACGCCGCTGGATACATTACCGAGCTTCGCAATGAGCAGGGCGTCTTCTGGACATTCACGTACAGCGACAAGTATCTGCAGAAGGTCACGCATTCCTCCGGCCGCAGCATCCAGTTCGTCTGGTCCAACGGATCGCTGACACAGGTCAAGGATCCTGCGGGCAACGTCTACCAGTACACCTATACCCCGAATGCGTTCGGCACGGGGCGTGCGCGTCTTGCCAGCGCAACCCTACCGGGCTCCCCGCAGACCACGATCAGCTACCACTACGAGGACGCGCGATATCCAGGTGGCTTCACCGGCAAGTCCTACAACGGCGTGCGCTACTCTACTTTCGCCTACGATGCCAACAGGCGAGCAACGCTCTCGGAGCATGCTGGCGGCATCGAGCGGCACACCTTCAGTTACGCCATCGAGAGCAGCGCGCCGGTGGCGGTCCCTCCAGCGCCGGTGCATCCAGGCGGTATCCGGGGCAACGAAGAGACGGGTTGGTGTGAGTACAGACCGGGCCAGGGCAATATCTGCATCCAGCCCCGGTCCTTGCCCGGCGGCCCTGTTCAAATCGCCGCCGACCCGAGCGCCCAAGGCGTGCTGTTGGCCGCCGCCGGGGATCGAACCCGTCCGGTCAAACTGAAGGTCAGCGAGACCAATCCACTTGGTCGCACGACAACGTATGCCTATGAGGACGGACGCCAGGTGTCGGTGACCGGCAACCGATCAACGACCTGTCCCGCCAGCTACAAGGAACGCACCTACGATGCCAATGGCAATCCTGACCTCGTTCACGACTTTGTCGACAACGTCACCGATTTTGATTACAGCCCCGATGGCAATCTGCTGAGGAAGGCCGAGGCCGTTGGCAGCGCTGCGGAACGTGTCACGCTCTATCAGTGGGATGCGGCGGGACGGCATCTGCTGAAGGAAACGCGGGTTGGTGATCGCGAGACCAGCTTCAGCTATGACAGCCGCGGTAACGTCAGCTCGGTCACGACACGAAATCTCAGTGCTGCCGGCGTCAATGGTCAGGCCAGAACCACTCAGTACACGTATACCTACCACGCCAATGGACTGACGGCTTCCGTCAAGGAAGATGGCCCCTTGGCGCAGGACGACATCACGTCCACCTTCAATGCGAAGGGAGATCTGTCCAGTGTCACCAACGCGTTGGGGCACAGGGTGACGTACGCCGCCTACAACGAACTGGGGCAGCCGGGCCGTATCACCGGACCCAATGGCGATGTCCGTGAAATCACCTATGACGCTCGCGGTCGTGTTCTGGTAGACCGGATCAATACAGGGTCCGGCTGGGCAACGACCACAACGACGTACAACGCGACGGGCGACATTGCCAGCATCACCACACCTGTGGGAATCAAGACGCTATACAGCTACGACGCTGGCCGGCGCCTGATGAGCGAAGTGCAGCCGATTGGGGACGGCAACTGGCTGTGGACGCGTCACACGTATGACACCGCATCCAATCGCACACGCACTGAAATCGCGCAGACGGACTATTCCAGCGAGAGCGTTGTCAGGGGCGTAATCGACGAGGTCACCCACGACGCGCAATGGAACTGGTTCGTGCGAGGCTGGGCCTGCTCCTCGGGTTCGGCTTCGTCCATCCAGGTTGATGGCTATGCGGAGGGCGGAACCTATCTCGGCAGCGCACAGGCGAACCTTGCCAGCGAGAGCCAGGTAGCATCCGCGTGCCAGGCATCAGGAAATGCATATCGATTCCAGCTCCCCCTCACGCTGGAACAGCGCCAGCAGCTGGGTGGGAAAAAGATCACGCTCTACGGCCATTCTCCGCTGGGCGCGCAGTACAACCGAGCTCTGGACAACTCCAGCACCTTCTCCATTCCCACCGCGCACATCATCGGTGATGTTGCAGGGATCATGAATGATGGGAACTGGAACTATTCCGTGCAGGGATGGGCCTGCTCGGTAGGAGTCAACGCCGCAACCACGGTTCATGTCTACGCAGGTGGACCTGCAGGGAGCGGCACCTACCTCGGCAGTGTGACCGGTATGTTGATCCCGAATGACGATGTGAAAGAGGCTTGCCAATCACAAGGCTCTTACTGGTTCGGACTTGCATTGGATGCAAATACACGAAGCATTCATGGCGGCAAGCCGCTCTATGTTCATGGCATCTCTCCCTGGGGCGGCCCCAATCTGGCCATCAATCGGTCCGGCACGTTCACCGTTCCAACCATCTCGCGTACTGCTGAGCTGGTGCAGGCGTCAGCCGGCCCAG
Organism: Stenotrophomonas sp. STEN147; assembly: GCF_056757995.1. Classification (NCBI taxonomy): domain Bacteria; kingdom Pseudomonadati; phylum Pseudomonadota; class Gammaproteobacteria; order Lysobacterales; family Lysobacteraceae; genus Stenotrophomonas; species Stenotrophomonas sp. STEN147. The sequence goes on along the minus strand of NZ_JBRRCG010000009.1, from coordinate 106,927 downwards.
AGCACATCTTCAATGGTCAATCGTCCACGGTGACGTTCCAGTTCCGGAACACCGGCAACGTTGTCTGGAACCCCGGTGACACCTACTTGGCGCTGACGACGTTGCGGACAAGTCAATCCGTGGGGCTCAACAGTGCGGTGGCTCCTGGTGCCGTGGCGACCTTCACCATCAACGTCTCGCCGGTCAACAGTGGCAGCGGAGTTGCCCAGTTCCAGTACTTCGGGCAGCTCGCATCCGGTGCAACCGTCTGGGGACCAAAGGGACAGGTAACGATCAGAGCCGAGAACCATACAGGAAGCTGCAACCTGATCTTCTGTGAGCAACCCCGCTAAGGAAAGCCAAGACCATGTCCACAATTGCTTTGGCCATGATGGGGCTCAACACCATCGTCTCGGCCGTGAACTACGATTACGACGAGCTGGGAAGGCTTGTCGCCGAGCGTAATGATCAGGGGCGCAATGTGCGCTATGCCTATGATCTGGAGGATCGGCTGGTGCAGACCACCGATTCCCAGAACCGGGTGAGCCGATACTCCTATGATCCACTGGGTCGATTGCTCGTACAGACGGATGCGAATGGCGGAACGACACGCTTTGCCTACGACAAGGGTGACCGGCTGTCATCTGTGACCGATCCCCGCGGCCTGGTAACGACCTACCAGACCGATGGGTTTGGGCAGCTATGGACGCAGAACAGTCCGGACACGGGTCGGACAGACCACGAGTACGACGCGGCGGGCCAGCGCATTGCGACAGTGTTGAACGACGGCAGCACTGTCGGTTACGGGTACGACGGGCTGGGCCGCTTGACCAGCCAGAATGCTGAGGGGCAGCAGCAGACCTATATGTACGACAACTGCGTGAACGGCAAGGGGCGTCTGTGTGCCCATTCGGCTCCAGGTGCAAGCGCGCGCTTCACGTACAACGCCGCAGGACAGCTGGTGAGCCGGACTGACCAGCTTTCGCAGGCGAACACCCTGAGTGAGGGAACTGTCAGCTACACCTATGACAGTATCGGGAGGAACAGCACCGTCACCTATCCCGATGGCACGCTCGCGAAGTACGTCTACAACAGTAGAGGCTTTCCGCAGTCCATGACCCTTACCAAGGGCACGGTGACGCAACAGATTATTGGATCCAGCGTCTACTCGGCCCTGGGAGCGCGGCAACGCATGCCCTTTGGTAATGGCCTGGCGCGCAGCTACGCGTTCGATCAGGGCGGCCGCCTTGAGGCCCAGGCGGTGCGGAATCAGCAGACCACCGCTCTCAGCCGCACGTCATACCGCTACAACGGCGACAACGAGATCATCAAGATCAACGACGATGTGACGAGCAACCTCAGTCAGGCTCTGGACTATGACGCACTGGGACGCCTGAGCACGCTGACACGAGCTGGCATCGCCTATACGCTTTCCCATGACGCGGGTGGAAACTACACCGCGCTCAACGCAAAAACAGAGGCGACCCGTTACGTCATCGACGCAAGCAGCAACCGGATGCTGCAGTTCATCAACCAGGATGGCACCCGTACGTATCAGTACGATGCGCTCGGCAACAGGATCAGCGAAACATCGGGCAGCCGCATCTCGACGTTCACCTACGGCCCGTTCAACCGGATGATTCAAAGCAACGTAGGCGGGCAACGAACGGACTATCTGCTCAATGCCCAAGGACAGCGCGTGGGCAAGAGCAGCGCGAGCTCGACCAGTCGCTACTTCTATGCAGGTCAGAACCAGCTTCTGGCCGAACAGAGCGGAAACACCTGGACGAACTACCTGTGGTTCGGTGGTGAGCTGGTTGGCATCGACAGGAACGGGTCGGTGAACTTCGTTCACAACGACCATCTGGGGCGGCCGGAATATGCGACCAACAAGGCGCAGCAGGTGGTGTGGAAGGCATACAACTATGCCTACGGGCGCAGCGTCCTGAAGGACGATATCGGTGGGCTCAACATTGGTTTCCCGGGGCAGTACTACGACAGTGAGAGTGGGCTCTGGTACAACGGATTCCGTGACTATGACGCGAGCGCTGGGCGTTATGTGCAGAGTGATCCGATTGGGTTGGCGGGGGGAACAAACACGTATTCCTATGTTAGAAATAATCCAATAAGCCGGATTGACCCATTGGGTCTGCGTGATTGTGTTTGCGGTGAGAAAAGTGAGAGAACTGAGGTTGAGAGTAGAAAAATAAGCAGTGATGAGGCGATCAAGAGGAACGAGATCAATACTGCGGCAAAGGACAAGTTCGGATTTGTCACCGGCATAATTGCATCCATCTATGGGCCTGCCGGGCGAATTGCTGGAACGGCCACAGGTGCCGCGGCCGGCTACGTGGTTGGTGCTGTAACCGAGACGCCTACTCTTTACGGCGGTTTCGTGGAAGTTACAACTATTAGCTATGGCAGCAAAGGTGGATACGCGATTGACTACAAAATGACAGATCGCTCGGGAAAGACAATCATTCAGGACTCGGTAGAAAAATGTGAATAGAGCCAAGCTTGGGAGTATATTTTTTTTATTGGCGAGGGCGATAAGCGTCGGCGCTCTGGTTTATTTCTACAGTAGGGCGTCGTCGCTCTACCGTCTTGTAAGGGAGTGCCTCGATCACGTTGAAGACAATGCCGCGCTTGAAGTATGCAAGCGTTATCCGGATTCAATTCAGTTTGAGCTCATCGGAATGACAGTGGCCTTCTTCGCGATTCTTGTGGTTACTAATTACGGAAAATTCCCGGCTAGCAAGTGAAGAAGAACACAGGGCAATTTCTCTACGATAAGTAACCTGCTCTCGCGCTGTGACGACGACGCCTCACCCACCCCCAAACAACTTCTGCGCACTCTGGAACAGGATCCAGCTCGTCGCGATGAACTTGTCGCCGCCCTGCGGCCGGTTGCCGCGGTGGGTGTGGGTGAAGGCGGTCGGGGCGATCAGCAGGCTGCCGGTACGCGGTGCGATCTTGCGGCCCTGGAAAAGGAACTCGGTTTCGCCTTCGTCGAATCCATCGTTGAGGTACAGCGTCCACAGCACATGCCGGTGCAGCGTTTCGGCCTGCGCATCCTTCGGGTACAGCTCGCAGTGCCAGTACGGGTAACCGCCCTCGCCTGCGGCATACCACTGCAGGTTGATCGCGCCCGGGCGCAGGCAGGTGCGCGCCAGGTCGGCCAACTGCTGCTCCGGCATGTCGGGGAAGTCCTCGGCCGACAGGCGTCGCGGCTGACCGTCGCTGTCCTGGATCTGCAACATCAACGGTGCGATCAGCGCCTGTGGATAACGGCGTAGATAAGTCAGCAGGCCCTTGAACACGGCCTGCTGCAGCTGTACGTCGACGTCCTGCCAGCCCTCCAGGCCGCTGATGCGCAGGTCCTTGCTGTGCTTGAGTTCCGGGAACACGCCGCTGCCGACGGCACCTGGCATCAGGCCGCGGGTGGCACGCAGGCGCTCGACGATGGCAGCGCAGACCTCCGTGGGGACCGCGTTGTGGATGACTTCGATGAAATCGACCGGGCCCTGCTCGTGCATGCGTGCATTCCTTCGGCGGCAAGGGCTTGATGGTGCCGTTTGCCGCCGTCGGTGTCACCCCACGGTCATGTCATTGAACTGCCATGAGCGTGGCCGCAGCGCGCCGCTCAGGCCTGTGCGGCGTCGTGCTGGTGGTGGTAGCGCACCGCCTCGGCCACTTCCTCGCGCGAGCCGAGAAACACCGGCACGCGCTGGTGCAGCTGGTCGGGCTGGATGTCGAGGATGCGCTCGCGGCCGGTCCAGGCGGCACCGCCGGCCTGCTCGACCAGCAGGCCCATCGGGTTGGCTTCGTACATCAGGCGCAGCTTGCCGGCCTTGGACGGATCCTTCCGGTCCCACGGATAGATGAAGATGCCACCGCGCGTCAGGATGCGATGCACATCGGCCACCATGCTGGCGATCCAGCGCATGTTGAAGTTCTTGCCACGCGCACCTTCCTTGCCGGCCAGCAGATCGCCGACGTAGGCCTGCATCGGTGCTTCCCAGTGGCGCTGGTTGGACATGTTGATGGCGAATTCCTGGGTGGCCGCCGGAATCTGCATGTTCTCGGTGGTCAGCACGAACTCGCCCTTCTCGCGATCCAGGGTGAAGGCATGCGTTCCGTGGCCCACGGTGAGCACCAGCTGGGTGCTCGGCCCGTAGATGCAGTAGCCGGCCGCGATCTGCTTGCTGCCCGGCTGCAGGAACGCGTCATCGCCCGGCAGTTCGACGTTGGTCGGGCAGCGCAGCACCGAGAAGATGGTGCCGACGGAGACGTTGACGTCGATGTTGGAGCTGCCATCGAGGGGATCGAACAGCAGCAGGAAATCGCCGCGCGGATAGATGTCCGGCACCGGCTGGCTGTGGTCCATTTCCTCCGAGGCGCAGGCGGCGAGGTGGCCACCCCAGGCGTTGGCTTCGAGCAGGATCTCGTTGCTGATGACATCCAGCTTCTTCTGCGCCTCGCCCTGCACGTTGCCGGTACCGGCGTCGCCGAGCACGCCGCCGAGGGCGCCCTTGCTGACGGCGATGGAGATGCTGGTGCAGGCGCGGGCGACGACCGCGATCAGCTGACGCAGGTCGGCATTGATGCGGCCGGCGTGCTGTTCCTGGATCAGGAAGCGGGTCAACGAGGTACGGGACATGGGCGGACAGGTCTCGGCAGCGGGAAAACGCCTATTGTCGCCCGTCCGGCAGCTGCGTGCGTGAGCGCGGGAAGGCGTAATCGTTTCCAGATGCGTTGCGCTCGTAGCGCCTTCCTTTTGTCGAGGCTCGTGGGAAGGGGAGGCGATGCAGGACACGCTGCAAAAACAAAGGCGCCTTCCGGCGCCTTTGTCTTCAAGCCACTGGAGCGTGGGTTCAGCCCTTGGCCACGGTGGCCACGGCCTTGGCGACATACTCCAGGTTGTTCTGGTTCAGCGCAGCCACGCAGATGCGGCCGGTACCGACGGCGTAGATGCCGAACTCGTCGCGCAGGCGCTCGACCTGCTCGCGGCTCAGGCCGGAGTAGGAGAACATGCCCGCCTGCTCGTTGATGAAACCGAACTGCGGGGCGCCGGCGGCCGCCAGCTTCTCGACCAGGCCCTGGCGCAGCGCGTGGATGCGTTCGCGCATCTCGGTCAGCTCCTGCTCCCACATCGCACGCAGTTCCGGGTTGGTCAGTACACCGGCCACCAGCGCTGCACCGTGGGTGGAGGGGCTGGAGTAGATGGTGCGGATCACGCGCTTGACCTGCGACTGCACGGCCTTGGCGTCGGCGGTGGTCGGCGCCACCATCGACAGTGCACCCACGCGCTCGCCGTACAGCGAGAACGACTTGGAGTACGAGTTGGCGACGATGAAGCTGTCGATCCCGGCTTCGGCGATGATGCGTACGGCGGCGCCATCCTGCTCGATGCCCTTGTCGAAGCCCTGGTAGGCCATGTCGATGAAGGGGAACAGCTGGCGGTCCTTCAGCAGCTGTGCGACCTGCGTCCACTGCGTGACCGTGAGGTCGGCACCGGTCGGGTTGTGGCAGCAGGCGTGCAGCAGCACCACGCTGCCCGGCTGCAGCTTCTGCAGGTCGGCCAGCATGCCGTCGAAGTCGACACCGTGGGTCGCGGGATCGAAATAGGTGTAATCCACTACCTCGAAGCCGGCGGCACTGAACACCGCGCGGTGGTTCTCCCAGCTCGGGTTGCTCAGCGCGACGGTGGCGTGCGGCAGCAGCTTCTTCAGCACGTCGGCGCCGACGCGCAGCGCACCGCTGCCACCGACGGTCTGTGCGGTGGTGACGCGGCCTGCGGCCAGCAGCGGCGAATCCTTGCCGAACACCAGCTCACGCGTCGCCTGCGTGTACGCCGGAAGGCCGTCGATCGGCAGGTAGCCGCGCGGTTTGGCTTCGGCGGCGAGCTGCTGCTCGATCTGCTTGACGGCGCGCAGCAGCGGAATGCGGCCGCTCTCGTCGTAGTAGATGCCCACACCCAGGTTGACCTTGGTCGGGCGGCTGTCGGCGTTGTATGCCTCGGTCAGGCCCAGGATCGGGTCGCCTGGGACCAGTTCCACGTTTGCAAAGAAGGACACGGCGGTACTCGTTCGGTAGACGGAAAGGGGGAGGAATTGCGCCACGCGGCTTGCGGCATTTCGGCCGAAAACGGCCCATCGTAACAAAGCCTGCCGGGGCTGGCCGCCACCATCGTCATCCGCGGACCCGTACCATGGCGTGCGTTGCCGACCGATCCATCAACCTGAATCATGAATCCTGCCGCACGCCGCAATCGCCTGCCCCTGTCCGCCCTGCTGCTGTCGCCGCTGGTCGCGATGGCGGAGCCGTCCACGACCGCCCTGCCCCCGGTGCAGGTGCAGGCAGCCCGTGTGCAGGGGATCGATCCGTTCGCCCTGCCCGCCAGCCAGGACACGGTCTGGATCGATGCTGACCGCGCCGGCACCGGGGCGCAGCTGTCCGAAGCATTGGGCGGGGTGCCGGGCCTGCTGGCCCGCGACCGGCAGAACTTCGCGCAGGACACCCAGCTGTCGATCCGGGGCTTTGGCGCCCGCTCGACGTTCGGCGTACGCGGCGTACGCGTGCTGATCGACGGTGTGCCGGCGACCATGCCCGATGGACAGGGCCAGCTGTCGCACGCCAGCCTGCTGGGTGCCGAACGCGTGGAGGTGCTGCGTGGACCGTTCTCGGCGCTGTACGGCAACTCCTCCGGTGGCGTGCTGCAGGTGTGGAGCGCGCAGGGCCGGGCGGGCGACCCGTGGCGGCTGCGGCTCAGCGCGGGCGCGGACACGACCCTGAGCGTGGGTGCGCAGCTGCGCGGCGCGGGTCAGGTGCTGGACTACAACATCGCGGCCAACCACTTCCGTACCGATGGCTGGCGCGACCACAGCCGTGCCCGGCGCGAATCGCTCAACGCCCGCGTCGGCGGCGAACTGGCAGGCGGGCGGCTGGAGCTGCTGCTCAACGCGCTGGACGCGCCCGATGCGCAGGATCCGCTGGGTCTGACCCGCGCGCAGGTGTCGGCCGATCCGCGCCAGGCCACCGCCGTCGCTCATCAGTACAACACCCGCAAATCAGTGCGCCAGCAGCAGGCCGGCCTGCGCTGGAGCCGCGAGGCCGGCGCGCAGCGGTGGCAGCTGATGGGCTATGCCGGCCAGCGCTCGGTTACCCAGTATCTGGCGATCCCGCCGACGGCCCAGGCCAACCCGTTGCATGCCGGCGGTGTGATCGACCTGGACAGCGGCTATGGCGGCCTGGACGCGCGCTGGAGCTGGCAGGGCGAGGTGGCCGGCCGACCGCTGGACCTGGTCGCCGGGCTCAGTGCGGACCGCCAGCGCCAGCAGCGCACCGGCTACGAGAACTTCGTCGGCAGCACGCTGGGCGTGCGCGGGCGCCTGCGCCGCGACCAGATCGACATCGTGCAGAACGTGGACCCGTTCGCCCAGGCCTGGTGGCAGTGGAGTCCGCGCTGGTCGCTGCTGGCCGGCGTGCGGCACAGTGCCGTGCGCTTCGAATCCGACGACCGCTACATCACCGACCGCAACCCGGACGACAGCGGCCACCGCCGCTACCGGGCCACCACACCCGTGGCCGGGATCAGCTTTGAAGCCCACCCGCAGTGGCGCCTGCATGCCGCCGTGGGCCGTGGCTTCGAGACACCGACCTTCAATGAACTGGGCTATCGCGCCGACGGCCAGGCCGGGCTGGCGCTGGATCTGGCGGCGGCGCGCAGCCGCACGCTGGAGATCGGCAGCAAATGGCATGCACAGGATGGAATGCAGCTGGATGCAAGCCTGTTCCGTGCAGATACCGACGACGAGCTGGCCGTTGCCAGCAATATCGGTGGCCGCAGCACCTACCGCAACATCGGCCGTACGCGGCGCCAGGGCATCGAACTGCAGTACCGGCAGCCGCTGGCCGAGCAGCTGGAACTGCAGCTGGCCTGGACCTGGCTGCAGGCACAGGTGCGGTCGCCCTATCTGACCTGTGCCGGCAGCGGCTGCCGTGTGCCTGATACCCGCGTGGATGCCGGCAGCCGCCTGCCGGGTGTTCCGCGCCAGCAGGCCTTCGCCCGCCTGCAGTGGACGCCCGCGGACTGGCAGTGGGCGGTGGAGGCCACCGCGAGCAGCGATACCGTGGTGAACGACCTCGCCGACGAACGCGCGCCGGGTTACGCCCTGCTGCATGTGGAAGGGGGCCGCCAGTGGCGGCTGCCCGGAGGCGAGCTGCGTGCCTTCGCCCGGCTGGAGAACGTGCTTGACCAGGCCTACATCGGCTCGGTGATCGTCAACGATGGCAACGGCCGCTACTACGAGCCCGGCCCGGGCCGCCGCGCCAGTGTCGGCCTGCAGTGGTCATGGCGCTGACCTGACCGGCGGCGCCTGCGGGCGTCAGTCGGGCGCCTTGGCCGGCACGAAGGGTGAGGTCGGGTCGCTGGCCGGGAACGTTTCCTCCAGCGCCTCGTCCTGGTTGTCGCTGGCGCGCTGCTTGCGTTCGCGGCGCTTGAGCGGGCTCTCCTGCCCTCCCCGGTGGCGGTCGCCGCCGTCTTTGCGGTCCAGCGCGGCCTGTTCAGCCTCGCGCTTCACCGGCAGATGCTCGCCGGACTGTGCGGCGTCGAAGAAGGGTGCGCCCGTGCCACGGAAGTCGGCATCATCGTTGTCATGCTTGCCGCGCTGCTCGCCGGGGATCGGCGCATGGTTCTCGCGGAGCGGGTCTCGGGAGGTCTCTCGGCTCATGATCAGGTACCTGCGCATGGGGAGGACCACTACACCTCCACCGAGGTAAAGGCACCGCGAACCCTGCGTCATGAACATCTCTGTCACGGCTGGATAACGCCGCCGCCGGTATTCCTGCCCACCCGACCCGCTGCAGGAGCCGGTCATGCCCCGCCTGGAACGTCCCGCCCCGTCCGTGTTCAACGCCCTGCTCGATCCGCTCGCCCAGCGCACCGCGCAGCGCCGGACGCGTCGCCACGAGGATCCGCAGGCCGTGGCCCAGGATTACCTCCAGTACATGCTGAGCGATTACGAGGAACGCCGTGGTCACGGTCATCGCAACTGGCGTGACCTGTGCCCGGTGTATGCCTTCGCACTGACCACGCATGCGGCGGACTGGCCGCGCGGGGATGCGGCCGATACCTGCGAGGAGCTGGCCGAGCATTGGGAACAGATGCGAGGGCAGTCGCGCCTGGGCTGGTCGCAGGCGCGGCCGGTGGTGGAAGACGCATGGCGCGCGCTGGATCATATTCCGGCAGCGGCGGTAAGACCCCTGCTGCAGTGACCTGGCCGGGATGCTGCGCGCCGACCCGGCGTGCACGGCATCGACACGGGTGGTTTACACCCGGCACCGGAAGCTGACGGTCCCGCTCAAGCACAGGTGCGCGCATGGCCCGCCCGATCTGGACCGGAACACTCTCCTTCGGCCTGCTCAACGTGCCGGTGTCGCTGATGTCCGGCGAACGCAAGGTCGATCTGCAGTTCCGCATGCTCGATTCGCGCGACCGCAAACCGATCCGCTTCGAACGGGTCAACGCCGATACCGGTGAGGAGGTCCCGTGGAAGGACATCGTCAAGGCCTACGAGTACGACAAGGGCAGTTACGTCGTGCTCGAGGAAGGCGACATCCGATCGGCGGCGCCCGAAAGCCATGAGACCGTGGAGGTGGAGACCTTCGTGGACGCGGCGCAGATCGATCCGCGCTACTACGAAAAGCCCTATCTGCTGGTGCCGGGCAAGAAGGCCGAGAAGGGCTATGTACTGCTGCGCGAGACGCTGCGCAGCACCGGCAAGGTCGGCATCGCACGGGTGGTCGTGCGTACCCGCGAGTATCTCTGCGCGGTGATGCCGCACGAGCACGCCCTGGTGCTGATGATCCTCCGCTATCCACAGGAGCTGGTCGATCCGGAGGACCTCAAGCTGCCCACCGGCACCCTGTCCGAGTACCGCATCACCGGAAAGGAAACGGCGATGGCCGAGCAGCTGATCGAGTCGATGGCTGGTGACTGGGATCCGTCGCAGTATCACGACGAGTTCCGCGAGCGCCTGCAGCAGGTGCTCAACAAACGGATCAAGGCCAAGGGGGGCACCACCCGGGTGGACGAAGAGCCTGCACCGCGCGAGGACGCCACCACCAACGTGGTCGATTTCATGGCCCTGTTGCAGAAGAGCCTGGATGCGAACAAGCGAACCCCCGCGAGCAAGACGGCCGCGCGCAAGGCGCCGGCGAAGAAGGCGGCCGGCAAGACAGGCAGGAAGACCGCGAAGAAGGCAGCGAAGAAGGCCGCGCCACGGCGCAAGGCAGGGTGATCCATGTCGCTGCATCAGTACCGGCGGAAGCGTCGGCTCGGCGGCGGCAACGGGCAGACGCCGGAACCGGACGACCAGCCGGCGCCGGGTGATCCGACGCGGCGGCCGATCTTCGTCATCCAGCTGCACCACGCCAGTTCGCGCCATTTCGATTTCCGCCTCGAAATGGACGGCGTGCTCAAGAGCTGGGCGGTGCCCAAAGGGCCATCGCTGCGCGTTGGCGAGAAGCGGCTGGCGGTGGAAGTGGAAGATCATCCCCTGTCCTATGCAGGCTTCCAGGGCGATATTCCCGAGGGCCACTACGGTGCCGGTCACGTGGAGGTCTTCGACCACGGCACCTGGGCATGCGCGGGTGATCCACTGCAGGCGCTGGCAGCGGGCAAGATCGATTTCGTCCTGCATGGCCAGCGCCTGGCCGGGGGATGGAAACTGGTGCGGACCGCGATGAAGGGACGCCAGGTGCAGTGGCTGCTGATCAAGCGCGAGGACAGCGAGGCCCGCGACGCAGAGGCCGACGACCTGCTGCACGCGCCATTGCGTGAACACCCCGGGAGCGCGAAGAAGATGACGGACAGGAAGACACGCAAGGCGGAGTCGCGCTGGCACGCGCGCGCGCTGAAACTGCAGGGCGCCCGCGACCGCCCGTATCCGCGTGCATTCAAACCACAACTGACCGACCACCGCGATGCCGCGCCCGATGGCGATCGCTGGCTGCACGAGATCAAGTGGGATGGCTATCGCCTGCTGGCCGATCTGCACGGCGGTGAAGTGAAGCTCCGCTCGCGCAACGGGCTGGACTGGACGGGCGACTTCCCTGAAGTCGTGCAGGCCGTGCAGGCGCTGCCGGTTGATGACGCGCGCCTGGACGGTGAACTGGTAGTGCTCGACGAGAAGGGGCGCAGCGATTTCGCCGCCCTGCAGCGGGTCATCGATGGCAGCTCGAAGGCGCCGCTACGCTACCTTCTCTTCGACCTGCCCGGCGTGGCGGGAGTGGACATCAGCGCGGCACCGCTGCTTGAGCGCAAGACGCTGCTCAAGGCGTTGATCGGCGACACGCCCGGAACGCTGGCGTTCAGCGATCACGTGCTCGGCCATGGGCCGCAGGTCTTCGCCGCCAGTGGTAAGGCCGGGTATGAGGGCATCGTCAGCAAGCAGGTGGACGCGCCCTACGTCAACGTGCGTGCGCGCAGCTGGGTGAAGGTCAAGCATGAGGACACCGATGAGTTCCTGATCGTCGGCCATACCGCGCCGAAGGGCTCGCGCGTGGGGTTCGGATCGTTGCTGCTGGCAACTCCCGACAAGAACGGCCTGCGCTACGTGGGTCGCGTCGGCACCGGCTTCGACGATGACAGCCTGCGCGCGCTGGCGCGGACGCTGAAGCCGTTGGCGGTGGAGGACGCTGCGGTGGCGCTGCCCGCGCACGTCCCGTTCCGCGCCGCCAGCGTGCACTGGGTGAAGCCAGTGCGGGTGGCCGAAGTGGCCTTCCGTGGCTGGGGCAAGGAGGGTCTGCTGCGCCAGGCCAGCTTCAAGCGGCTGCGCAGCGACAAGAGCGGCGAGGATCTGGCCATGCCTGCAAAGACCACGAGCAGTGACGACGCGGTTGCCATCAGCCACCCTGCGCGTGTGGTCTTCGCGAAGAAGAAGATCCGCAAGGGCGACGTGGCCGACTACTACCGGCAGATGGCGCGCTGGATCCTGCCCGGAATCGTGGGCAGGCCCCTTTCGCTGCTGCGCTGCCCTGATGGCGCGGGCAAGGCCTGCTTCTTCCAGAAGCACCACGGCCCGGGCCTGGGTGATGCCGTGCATGCGGTCCCCCTGCAGCAGAAGAGCGGTCGCGAGGACTACGTCTACATCGACGATGTGCGCGGCCTGCTGCAGCTGGTGCAGATGAACACGCTCGAGCTGCATCCCTGGGGCGCCACGGTCGCCGATCCCGAACATCCGGACCGGCTGGTATTCGATCTGGACCCCGGTGACGGCGTCGGCTGGAACGAGGTCAAGGCCGGCGCGCGCGACGTGCGCGACCGGTTGCAGGAGATCGGCCTGCGCAGTTTCGTGCGGCTGTCCGGCGGCAAGGGCGTGCATGTGGTGGTTCCCCTGCAGCCCGCCGCCGACTGGGAACAGGCCAAGGCATTCTGCGAGGCCTTCGCGCAGGCGATGGCACAGCAGGCGCCCGAACGCTATGTGGCAACGATGAGCAAGGCCAAGCGCGGCGGTGTGATCTTCATCGATTGGTTGCGCAATACGCGTGGCGCGACCAGCGTCTGCTCCTGGTCGCTGCGCGCCCGCGAAAGTGCGGGCGTGGCGGTGCCGCTGCGCTGGGAAGAGCTTGCGCGGATCAAGGCGGCCGACGCCTTCCCGCTCGACAAGGCGCTGGCGCGGGCCAAGCGCCTGAAGGCCGATCCGTGGCAGGGCATCGATGCGGTGAAGCAGACCCTGCCGTCGCTGGATCTGTAGCGCCGGGCCATTGGCCCGGCCCTGCAGCGGCGGGCTCAGAAATCCGCGCGGATGCCGAAGGTGATGCGACGGCCGGAGAACTCGTACTGGGTCGGGAAGGCCTTGTCGATGGTGTAGCCGGTGGTCTTCTCGTCGAGCAGATTGATCGCCTCCAGGTTCAGCTTCCAGGTGTCGGTGAGGCGGAACCCGATAGAGGCATCGAGCTGGCCATAGGCATCGCGGTAAACCGGATACATGTTCAGATGGATGTACTCGACGTACTTGTCCTTGTAGTTGTACGAGGCGCGCGCGCTGAAGCGATCGTTCTCGTAGTACAGGGTGAAGTTGTACGCCTTCTCGGCCAAGCCTTCCGGCGGCGTCGGGATATCCAGGTCGGATGCACCGGTCAGCGAATTGTCGAGCTGGGTGTAGTTGGCATTGATGCCCCAGCCTTCCAGCGCCGGGTGCAGCATCGACAGCGGCAGCTGCGCGACCAGCTCCACGCCGGTGACCTTGTACGAGCCATCGGCGTTGACTGGCTGGTAGACCTCGAAGTCGTAGTAGCCGTCCAGCGAACCGTTGGCGTTGAGTTTCTCCACGTTCGGCACGATGCCGGTCAACGACTGCCGCACTACGCCGTCGATCTTCTTGGAGAAGTACGACGCAGCCAGCAGGCCACCGTTCTGCAGGTACTTTTCCAGGCCCACTTCCCACTGCCTGGCGGTGGTCGGCTTCAGTGCCGGGTTGCCGTCCATGAAGCGGAAGCTGCTCCAGCTGACGGTGCGGCGGTAGGCGATGTCGGTCAGTGATGGACGCATCAGCGTTTCCGAGGCAGCACCGCGCAGCACCAGGCCGTCGGCGATCTCGGCGGTCATGTTGAAGCTGGGCAGGATCCTGCTGTAGTCGCCGCTGCTCGAAATCGGCGTCGGCGTGTAGCCGTTGCTGCCATCGGCGTTCTGAACCGGATGGAAGCCTGACGAATCGACGTCGGTGTCGATCGAACGCACGCCGAGGTTGGCGTACACCGGCACGGTGCCGATATCGAAGTAGAAGTCGGCCATGGCATACAGGGCCAAGGTCCTTTCCTTCACCTCGTAGTACTGGCCCGGATCGATCGGGGTTTCATAGCCCGGGTAGCGGAACGTAGCGCGCGCATAGGCGTTGGAAACCTGCTGCCAGTCCAGGTCGCTCGGGCGATACGCACCACCCGGTGCCAGCTGGCTGATCCACACCGGGTTGCTGTCGGCCAGCGTGCGCGTATTGACCCACGCGGCGCTGCCGGCGGTCGGGCCCTGGATCTTGCCGCTGCCGAACGCGCGTTCCTTGGTCTTGTCGGTGTAGCGCGCGCCGAACTGCACGCCGCTCAGTGCCGGGAAGAAGGCCAGGTTCATCTGCCGCCTCAGGTCGAGCTGTGCGGCGTACTTGTCATCCTTCACCTTCTCCAGCTCGGTTTCGTACGCTTCGAACAGGTACTTGTCCGCGGCGTTGTACATGTCGAAACCGCCGGTTGTGCTCGGCATGGTCTCGCCGCCGTTGCGGGTCCAGCGCGTGCGCGACGGCGCGTAGGCCACGTGCTTGAGGTTGGCGTAGTCCGAGTCCTTGCGTGCGCCGGAGTAGCCGACCAGCGCGTCGATGTCCCAGTTACCCACCTTCCAGTCCAGCGAGCTGCTGAACTGACGGTAGTCGGTATCGGCGTTGCGTTCCTTGCTCAGGATTTCGTGCTGGGTGGCGGTGTAGGACACGTCCTTCAGCACGGTGATGCCGTAGGCCGACAGCGTGTCACGGTCGTAGTCGTGGATGGTGTCCAGCGTGCTGCGGCTGGAGGCCGAGTACGCTGCGGCATCGTACTCGTCCTCGTGCGTGTCGTAGCCGCCGAGCATGGCGTCGAAGCTGAGCGAGAACGTGTCGCTGGGCTTGAACTGCAGCGAGGCGGTGGCGCCCCACTGGTCCTGCTCGTTGAGGTAGACGCGGTCGCCGACCTTGTCCTGGAAGACAATCCGGCTGGTTTCATCCTTGTCCATTCGGTTGCTGACGACGATGCCGGCATCGCGCGCCAGCACAGCGGCGGCCTGCGAACCGCGTGTGCCCGACGCTTCCAAGAAGCGGCCCATGGGACGGAAGTTGATGCCTGAGTTGGAGTCGGTGCGGTTGGTGCGCTTGGCCTTGGAGAACGACACCAGGCCGCCCCAGTCGCCCCAGGTGTCACTGGCGAGGAAGGAGATCTTCGGATCGATCTTGCCGTTGATCGAGTTGTGCGAAGCTTCGGCCGACGCACTGAACTTCGGCTCGGGGAAGTCGAATGGCTTGGCCGTTTCGATGTAGACCGAGCCGGCGATGCCGCCTTCCTCATCGGCGGCGGTCGGCGACTTCTGCACGGTCACCGTCTGCACCACGTCCGAGGCGAAGATGTCGAACTGCACGTCGCGTCCGCCACTGCCGGACGCCGTCGCCAGGTTGTTGATCGAGACCAGGGTGAACTCGCTGGGCAGGCCGCGCACGCTGACCCTGCTGCCCAGGCCCTTGTTGCGTTCGATGGTGACGCCCGGCATGCGCTGCAGCGCTTCGGCGAGATTCTGCTCGGGAAAATCGGCCACGTCGGTGGCGACGATCGAGTCGGAGAAGCCGATGTTGGCGCGCTTCAGGTCGACGGCGCGCTCCAGGCTCCGTGCATAGCTGCCGGTCACGGTGACCGTGTCCAGCTGCTGCAGCTGTTGGCGGGTATCGCCTTCGATCGCCTCCTCGGCCATCACATCGACGGGCAGTACGGCCAGGCCGCCGATCAGCACCGCATGCACGGCGCGGGACAACAGCTTCGCTTGGGGGGCCGCGGTGGCGGCCTCCCGGGTCTGGTAACGCATCGGATGATTCCCCGGTTCCCTGTGGTGTCTTACGCCGCGCCTGTTCCCCGGTTCCGTGGGTACAGGCCCCTGCGCCGCGTTGCCGACGTTCGGCGGGCACCGAGCCTAGGGGGAGATTGTTAAGCCCGTGTTGCGCTGCGTGAGGACCGGCGTCCGAACCCCCATCCCAGCAGCAGCTGCACCGGCAGTGACACCAGCAGGCCGATGACGAACCAGCGTGGGAAATCCGCGCCGAGCGTCCACAGGCCGTAGCCTGCGCCCAGCACCAGCAGCGACCAGATCGAGGTGCCGTGCGCACGCGGCCAGCAGGGCGCGTAGTAGGTGGCGAAGGCGATCGCGGCGATGCCGCCGAGCACGGTGAACGCCAGGTCCCAGCCCAGCTGCGCTTCGCTGCCGGGATGCAGACCGAGCAATGCAGGCAGCCAGCCACCGGCACTGGTGACCAGGGCGAGCGCGAGCAGCGCGCCAACCAGGGCAACGATGGAAAGAAACACAGTCTTGAGCATGCCGGGCATGGCCGCATTGTACGGCCGGACCGGCAGGGTGATGGCTTACAGCAGCTGCCTCAGCATCGCCTTCAGGCGTCGCCCTTCCTGCTGGAAGTAGTCGCGCTGTTCACGCCAGGCCGGGAACCGTTGCTCGACCTCCTGCCAGAACGCCGGCGAGTGGTTGGGCTGGATGAGGTGGCAGAGCTCATGCACCAGCACATACTCGAATGCCTGCGGACGCCCCAGGACCAGCGCGAGATCCAGGGCCATGCTGCCATCGGGAGCCAGCGAACCCCACTGCGAGGACATCACCTTCAAGCGCAGGCGGCTGGGTGCCCGTGGCAGGCCGGGCAGGTAGCGCGGCAGCCAGCGGCCCACGTCGGCGCGGGTCTGCGCCTCGAAGAACTCGCGCAGCAGACGGCGCAGGGTCGCGTCACCGGCGCGGGCCGGCCACTGCAGGCAGGCGCCGTGCTCGTCGATGTCCAAGCGTGCGTAGCGGCCTTCCTGCCAGCGCAGCGGCAGCAGCTCCCCGCGCAGTGGCAGCACCCCGTCCACGCCGGGCTGCAGCGGTGCGGGCAGACCCTGGCCCTGGTACTGGCGCAGCTGCAGTGCCAACCAGTCGCGATGCTGCTCCAGGAAACGTTCGCCCATCACCAGGCTGGCGCGCGGCGGCAGGGTCAGGCGCGCGCCGCGTTCGTCGACGCTGAGCTTGATGCGGCGCGCGCGCGGGTCGCGTACGCGCAGCACGTCGATCTCGGCATCCTCCAGGCGCAGGCGAACGGTATCGCGCTGCACGGTGGCGGGCGGTGTGGGCGAGATCAGGCGGCGCAGCAGGCGGCTCATGCAGCCAGCATAGCGCCGCTTCGGGCCGCTGGATGACCGGCGGCCCACGCGGTGCCTGTTCAGTCAGCCTTGCTGAGCTTGAACGCCTCTTCCAGCAGCAGGAACAGGCGGCGGATCTCGGCGCTCTGCAGGGCGAACCGTGCGTCGAACTCGGCGCGACGGCCGTCCTCGTCGGCATGCTCGAGCTGGTCCAGGGCGCCGTCGAGGAACTTCAGCTTGCGCACGATCAGGTCGTCGCCGATGACGAAGGACAGGTTGTCTTCGAAGATCAGCGCCAGCTTGGTCACCTGCTTGCCGGCGTCCAGGTGCTTGTCGATCTCGTCGCAGCGCAGTTCCTGGTGCTGGCACTTGACCACCGCACCGCCCTCCACCGGATCCTTCATCTCGCACTCCTCGCCCAGGCTGAGCCCGGTCGGCAGCGGTTCGCCGGCGATCCAGCCGGTCAGGATCGAGCGCGGCGCGACTTCGGCGTTCAGCGGCATTGCCGGGAAGCTGCCGAGCAGGCCACGGATGTCGGACATGAAGTACTCGCCGGTCTTGCGGCTGGACGTGTCCACCGCGACGTAGCCGTGCTGCAGGTCGATGAAGGCGTCGTTGCGCGAGGACTTCACGAAGGCGCGCGGCAGCAGTTCATGCAGCAGGTCGTCCTTCATGCGCTTGCGCTCGCGGCCACCGGGGCGCCGGCCTTCCTTTTCCTCGATCTCCTCCAGCTTGCGCTCGAGCAGGTCGTTGACCACGGCTGCCGGCAGGATCTTGTCCTCGCCGCCAACCGTCAGCCACAGGTGCTCGGCGATGCGGTGCGAGAGCAGTTCCTTCTCCTCGCGGCCGAACGGTGAAATGAAGCCGCGCGAATTCATCTCCAGCGCGCCGACCGGCTTGAGCACGGCATGCGGCAGCAGTGTATCGATTTCAGAAAAATCAGTGGCGGTCGGGAAACGGAAGAACGTCAGGTTGCGAAAGAACATGGATTTCCGGATGGCAAAGAGAAAGGGCGACCGACCTTATGCGGTGGGCGTCTCGGGATCTGCGTCGGCGTCGACCGGGGTACCGGCCAGCCAGGCATGGGCATCGGGCAGCGGTGCGTCATCGCGACGGCCCAGCGCCATGAAGTCGAACAGGGACGTGTCGGCCAGCTGCGAGGGCCGGACCTGGCCCATGGCGCGCGCGATCTGCTCGATGCGGCCGGGGTGGTCCCTGTCCCACTGCTTGAGCATCAGGCCGACCTGGCGGCGCTGCAGGTTTTCCTGGCTGCCGCACAGGTTGCAGGGAATGATCGGGAACCGGCGTGCCTGCGCGTACACGACGATGTCGCTTTCGCGCACGTAGGCCAGTGGCCGGATCACCACGTGCCGGCCGTCATCGCTGCGCAGCTTCGGCGGCATGCCCGACAGCTTGGCGTGGTGGAACAGGTTCATGAAGAACGTGGCCACCATGTCGTCGCGGTGGTGGCCGAGCGCGATCTTGGTGAAGCCATGGGTCTCGGCATGGTGATACAGCGCGCCGCGGCGCAGGCGCGAGCACAGCGAACACATCGTCTTGCCTTCCGGAATCACCCGGCTGACCACCGAATAGGTGTCCTGCTCGATGATGTGGTACGGCACCCCGAGCCCGGCCAGGTACTCCGGCAGCACATGCTCGGGGAAGCCCGGCTGCTTCTGGTCCAGGTTCACCGCCACCAGTTCGAACGGCACTGGTGCCTTCTTCTGCAGCTGCACCAGCATGTCCAGCAGGGTGTAGCTGTCCTTGCCGCCGGACAGGCAGACCATGATCCTGTCGCCGGCCTCGATCATGCCGAAGTCGGCGATCGCCTCGCCTACCTGGCGGCGCAGGCGCTTGGCCAGCTTGTGCTGCTCGCGCTCGGCCGCGCGCGGATCGCGGGGCGCGCGCGGCAGGGGATCGGGAAGGGAGATCACGGCACTCATGCCAGCCATTCTACCGGCTTGGAGCGGCCCCGGCCGGGGAATGGTCCGGCCCTCTCCCGGTGGTCATCATCGCTGTGTATGCTCGGAGGCTGTGGACACCTACAGCCCCGCCGAGATCGCCGAACGCCTCGCCGCCCTGCGTGCCGAGCACCGCCTGCTGGATGAACAGATCACCCGCATGGCGGCCAATGGCGAGGACGAGCTCGAGTCCAAACGCCTGAAGCGGCGCAAGCTGCAGCTGAAGGACTGCATCACCCGGCTGGAAAGCCTGCAGATTCCCGACGAGCCGGCGTGAGACGGGCTCAGGTGGGTGCCAACCTTGGTTGGCCTCTGCCCTGGTAGGTGCCAACCTTGGTTGGCACGACTGGAAGGTGTGTGGACCAAGGTCCACACCCACCGTAGGACCCGGCGCGACCTTCAATCCTGCGGCGCTGGCTCGTCCGGGCGTGCGGCTTCCGGGCTGACCCGCTCGATGGTGTGGCGCAGTTCGCGACCGAGGATGAACTTGGCGTCCTTGGCCCAGGCATCCAGGCGCTGGTCGAACAGCAGCTTGCTGTTCTCGTCGGGCCATACCAGGCGCAGTTCGCGCAGCTTCTGGATGAAGCTGCGGAACAGGGCCTTGTCGAAGAATTCCGGTGCCGCCGGCGCGTAGAGCAGGCTCAGGCGCTGTGCGGCCTGCTGGCACAGGCTTTCCAGTTCGGCGGCGCCGAGCGTGCCCGGCCCGTTCTTCACCAGCACCGAAATGGCGATGTAGTAGCGCTCGAAGGCCTGCTGCAGGGAGTGGCCGATCGCACGCAGGCGGAACACTTCGTCGGTCTGCCCGGTGTTGCGGGCCAGAATGCCGCCATCGTCCTCGTTGACGTTCTGCAGCAGTCCCTCGCGCACGAACACGTCGATGGTCTGGTCGATGCGCTGGGCGAATTCGTCCTCGGTCCACGGCAGGAACAGCTCGGCCTGCAGGAACGGGTAGACGGTGCGGCCCAGCTGGACCAGGCCGGTGCGGCTCATGCGGCGGTTGTTCTGGAAACAGCACGCCACCCACGAGGAGGCGGTGAACAGGTGCAGCACGTTGTTGCGGAAGTAGCTCAGCAGCACCGCGGTGTCGCCGCTCACACTGAGCACGTCGCCCAGCGGGTGCTTGATGCGGGTAAGGACGTTGATCTCTTCGGCGTGGGCGATGATCCGCTCCGGCGAATGCGGAGTCACCGTCACCCGGTCCGAATACGGCATCTCGACCAGCAGGGTCTTGCACAGTTCGATCTGCGCGATCAGGTCCGCCTCGCCCATTGCATGCTTGGGCGTGGACAGCAGGGCCAATGCCAGCAGATTGATCGGGTTGACGTCCGCCGCACCATTGATGCGTTCCTGGATGCGCTCGGCCAGTGTATCGACAGTGGTCGACAGCCATGCCGGCTTCTCGTCTTCCGGCACCGCCTCACCCTTCCACTCCGGCGCCTTCTCGGCCAGCACGTCGTTCAGCGCGATCGGCTCGCCGAAGTTGACCACCACCTGCCCGTAGTTCTGCTTGAGCACCTTGGGGATGCCCCACAGCAGCTGCCAGATCGATTCCTTTTCCTTCGGTCGGCCGGAGAGTTCGTCCAGGTAGCTGCCGCCTTCCATCAGCTTCTCGTAGCCGATGTAGACAGGCTGGAACAGCACCGGCTTGCGCGGCTGGCGCAGGAAGGCACGCAGGGTCATCGAGATCATGCCGCCCTTGGGCTGCAGCAGGCGGCCGGTACGCGAGCGGCCGCCCTCGACGAAGTACTCGATGGAATAGCCACCGGCCACCAGCTGCGCGACGTACTCGCTGAGCACCGCCGAGTACAGCGCGTTGCCGCGGATGGAGCGGCGGATGAAGAACGCGCCGCCCTTGCGCAGCAGCGTGCCCACCACCGGCAGGTTGAGGTTGATGCCGGCCACGATGTGCGGCGGCACGATGCCGCGGTCGTACAGCAGGTAGGACAGCAGCAGATAGTCCATGTGGCTGCGGTGGCTGGGCACGTACACCACTTCATGGCCCGGCGCGGCGGCCTTGAACTTGTCCAGATGGTGAACCAGCACACCGGCATAGATCCGGTTCCAGACATGGCTGAGCATGAAGCTGGCCGAGCGCACCACCGGGCTGGAATAGTCCGCAGCGATCTCCCAGGCGTAGGCATGCGCCTTCTTCCAGGCATCGGCCGGCTTGGAATTGTCGCGCTTGGCCTGCGCGGCAATCGCTTCGCGTACCGGCTCGGCGGCCAGCACCTGGTCCACCAGCAGGCGGCGGGTGGAAAGGTCCGGGCCGATCACCGATTCGCGGATACGGCGGAAATGGGTGCGCAGCACGCGTTGCAGCTTGCGCACCGTACGCTCGGGCTCCAGGCCCTCGTTGACGGTGGAGCGCAGCGAAATCGGCGGAGCGAAGCGGACGATGGTGCTGCGGCCGTTGAGCAGGACCGCCAGCAGGCGGCGGAAACGGCCGACCAGCGCCCAGTTCTCCGAGAACAGTACGGCAAACCACCCGCTCTGCTTGTCCGGCGCGCGGCCGACGAAGATCGACACGGGCACCAGGTGCACGTCCAGATCCTCATGCACGCGATGCGCCTGCAGGACTTTGGCCAGCGAATCGGAATGGGTCTTGGCGCCACGCTGTTCCGGAATCAGCGAGTTGCTGGAACTGCGCCGCGACAGTGCCAGGTAGGCGCGTTTGCGACCGGTCGGGTCGCCGGCCAGCGGCACCAGCGGTGACGGCAGGCCCGCCTGACGGCACGCCTTGTCCAGGATCAGCGCGTTGGACAGCCCGTAGTCTTCCAGCACGTACATCACCGGACGGCCATCGTTGTACTGGCCCGGATCCTCAGGTTCGATCTTCAGCGACAGCCACGGTTCGACCAGGCGGCCAAGCAGCCGTGCCCACAGCGGGCGGCGGCCGGGAGGACGGGCGTGCACGGGCGGCGGCACCGGATTCGGGCCGGTACTGGTCGAGGGGGACGCCGGCGCCGTTTCGGCGGGCGTCGACTGGGATTCTTCGCCGGGGAACGGCAGCGGGTTCTGTTTCGACATCGGCGCCATTATGGCTTAGGCGGCGGCATTGCCGCTTCTTCGCCTGCATCGGCGGGTTCGGCCGGGGCGGGCGCGGCTGCCGCACGGGCCGCGTCGGCCTGGCGCAGTATCGCGTCGGTATCGGCCAGAGTGCGGGTCAGGTACCAGTGACCTTCGCGCCGGCTCAGCGGCAGCTGCAGGATCAGCTCGCGCCCGGCCAGGTCGTACTGCAGGCGGACCAGCGCGTTATCGCCCTCCAGTGACAGCACTTCGCCGCGGATGCTGCGCAGGGCTTCGTCCACCCCCAGCCCGTAGCTGGCCAGCACGGCCTTGAGCGTGTGGATGAACGGCGCCAGCTGCTGCAGGCTGCCCTCCATCCCCGCGGCCTGCAGGCCGGCATCATCCTCGAAGCCGACCTGGGTGGCGGCGCCGACGAGCGCGGCGATGCTGCTGCGCGCCCGTGCGCGATCGCTGATCGGTGCGCCCTGCGCCCAGCCGGACAGGGCCTCCACCAGGGCGATGTAGTGGGCCTGCTGGCTGGGCGTGTATCCCTTCTGATGGCGCAGGTACTGCACCCCGAAGTTGCCCATCGACTGCGCGGCCTGGCGCACCGCGCCGGACTGCCCGGCCAGCTGGCGGTCGAAACTGCGCTGCAGTTCGGCGCCGGCGCCGGGCCTGCGCAGGGCGGCCAGCATCGGCAGCAGCTGGTCACCCAGCGGCAGTTCGGTCAGCGGCCATTGGCTGTGTCCGTCCGCCCAGGCCTGCTGCAGCCGCTGGTACTGGCTGGGGGGCACCGACAGCTTCGCGTAGCCGAGCAGATCGTCCTCGGCCAGACGCTGCGCCATCGCCTGCACGGCGGCCACCGGTTCGGCTGCCGGTCGGGCCGGATCACTGCCTGGCTCGCGGCACGCGGCCACGGCCAGCAGCACCATGGCCGCCAGCCCCCACCCTCGTGCAGACTTCGTTCGCACTACCGTGCTCATGCCTTCGGACTCCCCGGACCGGTCCGCATCTTGCGGCCTGCAAGGTGACAGCGGCAAGCCATATGGTCACGGTTCCAGCGCGCGTTGCTGGATGGCCGGGGCCGGGTGCGCCCGCTGGAATCGCGAACGCGAGGGCAGCCGCGCAAAAAAAAGAGCCCGGATCACGGGGATCACAGGCTCCTCAAGCCGGCTCGAGGCCGGAGGACAGTATTGTGGCGCAGGTCCGGTCCGAAGACCGGATGGCGCGATCCTACGCCGCCGCACAACTTAAGGCAACACATGATGTAATGTTATTCAACTTATTGATTTTATTGAATCAATCGCGTTGCCACACGGATTCGATGAAATCCACGGCATGTTTTTCGGCGATTCGGGCATAAACCCCCGGGTAGCCAGCCAGGGCACAGCCTTCGCCCCAGCTGACGATGCCGAACTGGGTCCAGCCCTCCCGCAGGCGCAACAGCAGGGGCCCGCCCGAATCGCCCTGGCAGCTGTCGATGCCCTCGCGACCGGCACAGATCACCTTGCCGCGGGCCAGCTCGCCGGCGTATGCCTGCTGGCATTGCGTGAAGGGCACGAAGGGCAGCTCGGTCGGGTAGATCACGTCGTCATCGATGCCGGTGTCACCCCAGCCGATCACGGTGAAATCACGACCCGGCTTGAGATAGCTGGCGTCCGGACGCAGGCGCAGGGCAACCGGCTGCACGTCGGCCAGCGGCGCGCTGAGGTGGATCAGGGCCACGTCGTGCTCCAGGGTGTTGCCGCTGTTGAAGGCCGGGTGCACGTGGATCGCCCTGATGTTGGACGCTCGAGGCGATGGCGCGGTGGCCAGCGTGGTGCTGCCGGCCAGCACCGCCAGCCGCGCGGGCGAGTTGCCCTGTACGCAGTGCGCGGCGGTCAGGATCCAGGACGGCGAGATCACCGTGCCGCCGCAGACGTGGCGGTCGAAGTCACTGTCCCCCAGTTCCAGGCCCTGCAGGCTGACCATGAACGGGTACTCGCCGGGCACGGCCGGGGCGCCGCCGATGATGTGGGGCGACCCGGTCGCCGGCGCTGCTGCGGTGGCAGGAAAGATGGCAGCGGCCAGCAGGCCACTGAACAGCAAAGAGGTGCTGCGATACATATCCTTGTACTCCCTCTATCGATGATTGGAACCGGCGAAGCCGCGGTCCACGCCGGTGCATCGATTGGAAGGGCGACCACCCCCGCGCACTGCGAGCGGGCTCACAGTTCATCGGTGTGGGGACGGTCGCGTCATTACGGGAGCCACAACTGCGAACGCCATCCCGCGTGCAGCGCGATGGCGTTCATGATGTCACCGTGATCGCTGTTGGTGCGGGACTCAGCGTGCAGCCAAAGCCGACGCGATTTCCTGCTGGATCGACCGCGCCGCTGCCTGCGGATCGGCCGCCAGGCGGATCGGTCGACCGACCACGATGGCGTCGGCGCCATCGGCAAACGCCTGGGCGACGCCGACGGTACGCTTCTGATCGTCGCCGACCGGACCCCCGGGGCGGATGCCCGGGCAGACGATCGAGAAGCCGGCACCGGTCGCGGCACGGATCGGCGCGGCTTCCTGGCCTGATGCGATCACGCCGTCGATACCGGCGGCCTGCGCGGCCAGCGCGCGCTCGACCACCACGTCCACCGGCTCGCGGTCGATCCCCATCTGTGCCAGGTCCGGACGCCCCATCGAGGTCAGCACGGTGACCGCCAGCAGGCGCATGTCGCCGGTGCTGGCCGCGGCGCAGGCTTCCATCATTGCCGGATGCCAGCCGTGGATGGTGGCGTAACTGACCGGCCACTGCGACAGCCGCCGGATCACCGCCGCGGCGGTAGCGGGGATGTCGAAGAACTTCAGATCGACGAACACGCGCTTGTCGCGGCGCGCCAGCTCATCCAGCACCTGGAAGTAGTCACCGGACGCCAGCAGTTCCATGCCGATCTTGTAGAAGGCCACACTGTCGCCGAGGCGGTCGACCCACTCCAGTGCCTGTACGCGGTCAGGGACATCCAGCGCGAAGATCAGGCGCTCATCGTCGCGCAGCGGCAGCGGTGCGCGGCTCACGGCGCGTAGTCCAGGGCAGCGCGCTTGGCATCATGGCGTGCCTGGCGCGACTGGCTGTAGTCATTGTTGAACTGCGCCGGCTCGAAGCCGCCGTAGGTCGGGTTCGGCAGCATCCACCAGCGCTCGCCGAACCAGTCGTGGTACTGCTGCAGCAGTGCGTCACGCCCTTCATTGGTGTTGGCGGTCACTTCCACGAAGTCGCCCAGCTGGTCGCCGAACTGCATCAGCACGCGGTACTTCTGCCCGGCCAGGCGCCGGCGGCAGTTCTTCTCGCTGCCGGCCTGCTCGCAGCCTTCGACCACGGTGCCCAGGCCCAGGAACACGCTGTCATCGGCGACCGGCAGGCCCTGCTCGCGCAGGTTGGCCAGGGTCGCTTCCTTCAGGTGCACGGCGCGGTTGGAGATGTACAGAAGGGTCACGCCACGGGCATTGGCCGCCTTGGCGAAATCGACTACGCCGGGAATCGCCTTGGCCTTCTTCTCCGCGACCCACTGGTCCCAGCTCATCTCGTCGTATTCCTTGCCATCGCGCACCAGGCGCGCCTGGTAGGGCGAGTTGTCCAGCACGGTTTCGTCCACGTCCAGCACCACCGCGGGTTTCAGGCCCTTGGCCTCGTTGCCGCGCTCTTCCGGCACCAGCGCGTCCCAGTGGGCTTCCTTCAGCGCGCCGTCCAGGCGGTCGGCGGCGGCACGGTAGGTCTGCTCGGTGATCGCGCGGTACTCCTGCGCGCGCTGCATCCACAGCACCGCGTTGAGGTTGTCGTTGGCGGTCGCGTCGCCGGCCGCCTCGGCCTTGGCGGCCGGGGCCACCGGAGCGGCCGCGTCGTTGGCCGGGGTCTCGACGCGCTTGCAGGCGGACAGACCCAGCAGCGCCGTGGCGAGCAGGGTGAGGGACAGGGAAACAGGACGACGCATGGCATTCACCGGCAACAGATATCGGCTCATTTTACCGGCAAAGGCGCCATCGGGACGGCTATGCTTGGCGGTTGACCCGATGCCTTCCCGGAGGCCGCCATGACCGATGCCATCCAGACCCCCGACCGTCCCCTGCTCGACCCCGTGCAGGCCCGCCTGCTGGGCTGCCTGGTGGAGAAGGAGGCGACCACGCCGGACACCTACCCGCTGACGGTCAACGCCGCCCAGTCGGCCGCCAACCAGAAGACCGCGCGCGAGCCGGTGATGAACGTCGACGCCGGCAGTGTGCAGCACGCGCTGCGCCAGCTGGAGTCGATGGGCCTGGCACGCCAGCACTTCTCCTCGCGTGCAGACCGCTACGAGCATCGCCTGCAGGCCGCGCTGGACCTGACCCGGCAGCAGACCGTGCTGCTGGCAATGCTGCTGCTGCGTGGGCCGCAGACGCTGGGCGAGCTGGTCACGCGCAGCGAGCGCCTGTACCGCTTCGCCGACACCGACGAAGCCCGCCACGCCATCGAGCGCCTGCAGCAGCGGGCGCTGCTCATCGTGCTGCCGCGCGCCAGCGGCCAGCGCGAGGACCGCTACATGCACCTGCTGTGCGGCGAGGTGGACGCGGCGGCACTGGCGGCACGGTACGCAGGCGGTGCCGGTGGCAGCGAGCCGGCCGACCCGGGCCTGGCTGAACGGGTGGCCCAGTTGGAAGCGGCAGTGGCCGAACTGCAGGCGCAGCTGGCGGACCTGCGCGGCTGAGGCGGCCCGCCGGGCCTGGACCGACGCTGCCGATGCGGCATAGGCGGACTAGCCGACCGGCGCCGCTCCCGGCGTGGCATACAGACGGCTGGGCGTGGCGATGCCCGGCAGTTGGATCACCCCCTGTTCGCACATGCCCAGGCCCAGCAGGATCTTCCCGGAGACCACATTGTCCAGGTCGGTGATGCCATAGAGGTCCTGCAGGCCAAGGGCGCCGCGCGCGTGGGTGAAGACCGCCCGCGCTGCTTCCCCTGCGTAGCCGTGCCCCGTGTACTCCGACAACAGTGCATAGCCGATGTCCGGTCCCGGCAGACCGTCGCGCCGGACCAGCCCGGCATTGCCCAGCCAGGCGCCATCGGACAGACGCTCGATGGCATACATGCCGAACCCGTTCAACGCATAGCTGTGCAGCACGCGCAGGGCGATGTACTCGCGGGCCTGCGCTTCGCTGTGCACGTTGCGGTCACCAATGAAGCGCACGAAACCAGGATCGTTGAGGAGGGCCAGCATCGGCGCCGCATCACGATCAGGCTCGATGCGGCGGAGCCGCAGGCGATCGCTTTCGATGGGATGCATGCGCAGACCTGTGGGTGGAGAGGCCCGATTGTAGGGCGATGTGCTGGGGTCAGAGCCCTTCCCTGCGGGAAGGGATCCGACGCCGGTCAGTCGAACAGGGCCTCGATCGCCGCCAGCCCCGCCGTTGCCCGCTCCTTCTTGCGCGCGGCATCGGCCACCGGATCGGCGCCGTCGCGCTGGATCTCCTCGGCCGGGATCTCGTCGAAGAAGCGGCTGGGCTTGAGCCGCACATGCTCGCCGAACTTGCGGGTGAGCTTGCTGTAGCTCATCCACAGCTGGATCTTGGCGCGGGTGATACCCACGTACAGCAGCCGCCGCTCCTCCTGCAGGTTGCCTTCGTCGAGGCTGACCTGGTGCGGCAGCACGCCGTCCTCGCAGCCGACGATGAAGACATACGGGAACTCCAGGCCCTTGGAGGCATGCAGGGTCATCATGCGCACCTGGTTGCCTCCCTCATCCTTGTCACTGCGCGACAACAGTGCCAGCTGGCCGGCCAGATCGGCGGCGGTGGCACCGCGCGGGCCGCCTTCAAACCACTGCGCCAGTTCCTCGATGTTGTTGGCACGGCGCTGGTAGCTGGCCTCTTCCTTGGCCTGCTGGCGCAGCTCGCTGAGCAGGCCCGATTCCTTGGCGACCTTGCGGATCATGTCACCGGAGCTGACCTGCCGCATCTGTGCGCGCAGGTCGCGCAGGATGTCGGTGAAACGCGCCAGGCTGTTGGCAGCGCGAGGCGGCAGCTGCGACAGCGCGCCGATCGCCTCGGCCGCCTGGGCCATCGGCATGTCTTTTTCCGATGCCAGTTCGGCCAGCCTGGCCAGCGTTCCGGCACCTACGTCACGCTTGGGCGCCTGCACGGCACGCATGAATGCGGTGTCGTCGTCCGGGTTCACCAGCAGCCGCAGCCAGGCCAGCGTGTCCTTCACTTCCTGGCGCTCCAGGAACATGGTGCCGCCGGTCAGGTGGTAGGGAATACGCAGCAGCTGCATCGCCTTCTCCAGCGGCCGCGACTGGAAGTTGCCGCGGAACAGGATGCAGAAGTCACTCCACGGCACGTTGCGCGACTGCGCCACGAAGGCGATCTCGGCGGCCACCTTCTCTGCCTCGTGCTCGCTGTTGCGGCATTCCCATACGCGGATGCGCTCACCGTCGGCCTGGTCGCTCCACAGCTTCTTCAGGTGCTCGTGCGGGTTGTTGGCGATCAACGCATTGGCCGCGCGCAGCACGCGGTTGGAGCAGCGGTAGTTCTGCTCCAGCTTGATGATCTCCAGCGTGGGGTAGTCGCGCCCCATCTGCTGCAGGTTCTCGGGGTTGGCGCCACGCCAGGCGTAGATGGACTGGTCATCGTCACCCACGCAGGTGAAGTTGCCCTTGTCCCCGGCCAGCTGCTTGAGCAGGCGGTACTGCGCGTCGTTGGTGTCCTGGCATTCGTCCACCAGCAGGTAGCCGATGCGTTCGCGCCAGGCCAGGGCGATCTCCGGGTTCTCCTCCAGGATCTGCACCGGCAGGCGGATCAGGTCGTCGAAGTCGACCGCGTTGAACGCGGTCAGGCGCAGCTGGTAGCGCTCGTAGACGCTGGCTGCTTCCTTCTCGCGGTTGCTGCGCGCGGCAGCCATCGCCTGCTCGGGCGAGAGACCGGCATTCTTCGCCCGCGACACCAGGTTCTTCATGTCCTCGATATCGTCGGGCTTGGCGCCATGCATCAGGTCCTTGATCTGCGCGGCGGCGTCGTCGGCATCGAAGATCGAGAAGCCGCGCTTCAGGCCCACCGCCGCATGCTCGATCTGCAGGAACTTCAGGCCCAGGGCGTGGAAGGTGCAGATGGTCACCTCGTCGGCGTCCTGCTCGCGCAGACGCTTGGCCACACGTTCGCGCATCTCCTTGGCCGACTTGTTGGTGAAGGTGATCGCGGCGATGCGGCGGGCCGGGTAGCGGCCGCAGCCGATCAGGTGGGCGATCTTCTCCACGATCACGCGCGTCTTGCCGCTGCCGGCACCGGCGAGCACCAGCAACGGGCCTTCGATGTGCAGGACGGCGGCGGCTTGGGGAGGATTGAGACCGTGCATGGGAAGGGGATTGTAGCGGGGCCGGGTGAGGACCACAGCCGGACCGCCGGTGGGGTTGCTGAACAGCTTCGGCCAAGCGGGGCTGCGGCGTACAATCCGTCGATGGCCAAGCTCTACTTCTACTACTCGGCGATGAACGCCGGCAAGACCACCACCCTGCTGCAGAGCGCGCACAATTACCGCGAGCGTGGCATGCGGGTGGCGATCCTGACCCCGCGCCTGGATGATCGCGCGGGCGCAGGCGTGGTGGCCTCGCGCATCGGGCTGCGCGCCGAAGGCATGGCGTTCGACCGCGACACCGACCTGCAGCGCTGGGCCGAACAGGACCTGGCATCGAACGGGCCGATGGGCTGCCTGCTCGTGGACGAAGCACAGTTCCTGACCCGCGCGCAGGTCTGGCAGCTCAGCGAAGTGGTCGACCAGCTGCGCATCCCGGTGCTGTGCTACGGGTTGCGCACCGATTTCCGCGGTGAACTGTTCGAAGGCAGCCAGTACCTGCTGGCATGGGCCGACGAGATGCAGGAGATCAAGACCATCTGCCACAGCGGCAAGAAGGCGATCATGACCGTCCGCGTGGATGAGCATGGGCATGCCGTGCAGGACGGCCCGCAGGTGGAGATCGGCGGCAACGACCGCTATGTGTCGGTGAGCCGGGCCGAGTTCAAGAAGATCACCCGCGGTGAAGGCCGCATCGAGCCGATGCAGGCGCCCCTGCCGCTGTGATCCGCCGGCTCATGCCGCTGCACGCGTGACCTCCGGCAGTTTACAGCTGCAGGCCAGTGGTCCTAGGCTGCGGCCACGTCTGCTGCCGAACAGGAAGTCCGCCATGCGTTCCACGCTTCTGCTGTTGCCGCTGCTTCTGCTGCCGCTGGGGCTGCCCGCCTTCGCCGCCGATCGTCCTCCGGTGGAGCAGGATCCCACGCTGCTGGGCGCAGGCTTCATGGACAACCATCCGGACATGATGTACCGGCAGTGGGGCGTAAACGCTCTGCACCGCAATGATGTCAAAGGCGCGATGGATAATTTCCGGCTGGCCGCACGCTACGCGGACAAGCCTGCGCAGGGATACCTGGGCGAACTGTACTGGTATGGAGTGAACCAGCCGCGCGATCCGCTCATGGCATTTGCCTGGATGGATGTGGCGGCCGAGCGCGGCTACCCCCTGTTCGTGGACCTGCGCAACGAGTACTGGGCCGC
Organism: Stenotrophomonas sp. STEN147; assembly: GCF_056757995.1. NCBI lineage: Bacteria > Pseudomonadati > Pseudomonadota > Gammaproteobacteria > Lysobacterales > Lysobacteraceae > Stenotrophomonas > Stenotrophomonas sp. STEN147. The sequence continues at coordinate 76,525 of NZ_JBRRCG010000009.1, read as the reverse complement.
GCTGCCACTGGAGCAGCATGAGGCCGCGCGTGCGCAGGCCAACGCGCTGCGGGCCGAGTATGGCGACGAGGTTGCCCGCCCGCGCATGGCGGAAGTGCTGAGGAAGGGACGGCGCGAGATGACCGGCAGCCGTGTCGGCTCGATGTCCAACAATGTAGACATCGTGTACATGGACGGCGGCATCTCCCGCACGATCAAGGCTGACCGCATGTACGATCCCAAGTACTGGGATCCCAAGCAGTACGAACGCTGGCAGGACGAAACCTGGATGAAGATCCGCCGTGGCACGGTGGAAGTGGGCGTGCCGACGCAGTCACACGCCACCGACGCCAAGCCGTGAGTTATCGGTGCCGGCACCTGGCCGGCATCGATCTGCCTCAGTACAGCGTCCGCTCCGGTGCACCGGCCGGCGGCGGCGTGTACTGGTACAGCCAGGTTTCGGTCAGCGGCTTGCCACCGCTGCGCAGGTACAGGCGGATGTCGATCTGTTCGGTGCTGCCCTCCGGCGGCACCAGGTCGAACATCGCGCGGTAACCGTCGATCTCGCGCAGCGGACGCGCCGATACGATCTCGACACGGCCCCGGCTGGTTTCCACCACCGCCTCGACCTCGGCCTTGTCGATCAGCTTGGCCAGTTCGCCGCCTTCGAAGTCCACGGCGAAGCGCCACGAGAAGTACTCGCGCTTCTTGCCGACCACACCGCCCAGCCCCGTGCGGCTGGCCACGCAATGCGCCAGCGGTGGCCGTGCCGGCGGCTCGGCGCCCCAGTACAGGCGGTAGCCGACCAGCAGCTCCTGGCCCGGCTGCGGCTTCTCCTTCGGATTCCAGAAGGCGACGATGTTGTCGAAGGTCTCATCGACCGTGGGGATCTCCACCAGCTGCACCGAGCCCTCGCCCCATTCGCCCTTCGGCTCGATCCACAGGCAGGGGCGCTTCTCATAGAAGACGCCGTCGTCCTGGTAGTGATCGAAGTTGCGGTCGCGCTGCAGAAGACCGAAGCCACGCGGATTGCGGTCGACGAACATGTTGAAGCGCAGGTTGCGCGGATTGCACAGCGGCCGCCAGATCCACTCACCGGCCCCGGTCCACATCGACAGGCCATCGGTATCGTGGATCTCCGGGCGCCAGTCCCAGTCCATGCGGCGGTCGTTCTCGCCCACCTGGTACATGCTGGTGCACGGCGCGATGCCCAGGCGCTCGATCGCCTTGCGTGGGTAGAGTGCACTGTCGATGTCCATCAGCAGCACATCGCCGTTGGTGATGGCGAAGCGGTAGGCGCCGGCTACGCTGGGCGAGTCCAGCAACGCATAGACGATGATGGTGTCCGAATCGGCGGCAGGCTGTTCGAGGTAATAGGCGATGAAGTCGGGAAACTCCTCCGGCCTGCCCATGCCGGTATCGATCGCCAGGCCGCGCGCGGACTGCCCGTACTGGCCTTCCTTACCGACCGCGCGGAAATAGCTGGCGCCAAGGAACGCCGCGAAATCGCGGTCGGTATCCTTGCGGGTGTTCAGGCGGAACCCGGCGAAGCCCAGGTCCGCCGGCAGTTCGCCGTTGCGGATCCCGCTCTTGCCGTAGTTGAACGCTGCGCCGTCATAGGCCAGTTCCTGCGCCTGGCCGTCGACCACGTCGAACATGCGCACCGGCGAATGGAAGTACAGGCCCAGGTGGAAGAACTTGGCCTGGAACTTGCCGGGCTGATCGGCCCACAGCGCGTGGTCCTGGCGATAGCTGATGGACTGGTACTGGTCCCAGTCCAGCGCTTCAAGCCGGCCCGGCAGCACCCGCTTGTGGCTCTGGTAGGGGGCCTGTGCCAGTGCGCGTGCCTGCCCCTTCAGGGTGGCGAAGCTGAACGGCTGCGGCTGGCCGAGGCGGCGCAGGCCGACCTGGCCGTTCCTGCTGGCGGCACAGGCGGGCAGGGACGGCAGGCCGAAGGCTGCCAGGGCCAGGGAGGCGTTGCGGATGAAGTCGCGTCGTTGCATGCAGGCGCGTCAGGCACAGGGAAGGGTCGGCCATCATAGGCAGACAAACGTTAACGGGCAGCGGAGAGCGCAACCTCCCATTCAGCTGCCGCTGGCTGGACCGCCTCAGCGCTGGCAGTGGCTGCACCACACGCTGGCACGCTGGCCGATCATGGCGTGCTTGAGCGGGCGTCCGCAGGTCGGGCAGGGCAGCCCGTCGCGGCCATAGACCAGCAGTTCCTGCTCGAAGTAGCCCGGTGCGCCATCGGGGCTGATGAAATCACGCAGCGTGGTGCCACCGCGGGTGATCGCGTAGCCCAGCGTTTCCTTCACCGCGGTGGCCAGCCGCTGGTAGCGCTCGCGTGAGACCTTGCCGGCCTCGCGCAGCGGGCTGATGCCGGCCTTGAACAGACTCTCGGCGGCATAGATGTTACCGACGCCCACGACCACCGCCTGGTCCATGAGGAAGGTCTTGACCGGGGCGCTGCGTCCGCGGCTGCGGGCGAACAGGTAATCACCATGGAAGGTCTCGTCCAGCGGTTCTGGCCCCAGGCCCTGCAGCAGCGGATGGACCTGGTCGGCCGGTTGCCAGAGCAGGCTGCCGAAGCGGCGCGGATCGTTGAAGCGCAGCAGGCGCCCGTTGTCCAGGCTGATATCCACGTGGTCATGTGCCCGCAGCGGGGTATCTCCCGGCAGTACACGCAGGCTGCCGGACATGCCCAGATGCAGTACGGCGCTGCCGATGGCCGTGTCCAGCAGCAGGTACTTCGCGCGCCGGCGGATGCCTTCGATGCGCTGTCCCGGCAGCAGCTGCGCAATCTCCGGCGGAATCGGCCAGCGCAGGTCGGCGCGGCGCAGGATCACGCCGTGGACGCGGCGGTCCTGCAGATGCGGGGCCAGGCCGCGGCGGGTGGTTTCGACTTCGGGCAGTTCAGGCATGCCCCGATTCTACGCCCGCTCAACGCGGGGGCGCGGACAGCTCACGGGCGTCGAGAAACCCGTCACCGTTGGCATCCTGCTTGTGGAAGCGCTGCACGATGACCTGCCGCTGCTGCTCGCGGGTGATCGCCCTGCCCTTGCCACCGGGCAGTTCATCGGCAGTCAGCACGCCATCGCCATTGCGGTCCATGCGGTCGAAGGCATACAGCATCCACTGCACGTACTCGGTCTCGCTGACCCGGCCGTCGCCGTCGCTGTCCATCTTCTGCAGATAGCTGCGGGTGTCGCTGACCTGGGCCGGGGCGGCGGCCGGCAGGAGCGCGGCCAGCAGCAGCGCCCCTGCCCTCATGCGCCCACCAGCGTGTAGCCCTTCAGCCGTTCGGCATAGGCCTGCAGCGCCGCGATTCCGCTCCCCTCGGCCTCGCGGCACCACGCCTGCAGGTGTCGCAGGCGCTCGGCGGCATCGTGCCCGCGCGCCTCCAGCAGCGCAGCCAGCCGCGCGCGGTACTCGACCAGCACACGGATGCGCGGGCGTTGCGCCACCCATTCGCTGAGCTGGGCACGGTTGTCCGGCTTCAGCCAGCGCCCATCGTTGACCAGGCCGCGGCGCAGCCGCCGCGGCAGCAGCCGGCGCAGCTTGGCGCCCGCCTGGGCGGCTTCCTCGCGCAGGGCCGGCATGAAGACGTTGCGCTGGTAATCGGTCATCGCCTGGAAGCGATGCGACAGCAGTGCCTTCAGGGTTTCGGCGTCGGGCACGGCGATGTTCGGGCGCACATCCATCGCCGGTGCGACGCGCAGCACCCTGGCCAGGCGCAGGGCCTGCAGCAGGCGGATCGCGCACCAGCCGATGTCGACTTCCCAGCGCCGCATGGCAAAGCGTGCCGAACTGGGGAAGGCATGGTGGTTGTTGTGCAGTTCCTCGCCACCGATCCAGACGCCCCACGGTGTCAGGTTGGTGGAGGTGTCGGCCGATTCGTAGTTGCGGTAACCCCACCAGTGCCCCAGGCCATTGACCACGCCGGCCGCCCAGAACGGAATCCACGCCATCTGGATCGCCCACAGTGCTACGCCCGGCAGGCCGAACAGTACGCTGTTGATGGCCAGCAGCAGCACCGGGCCGAGGGTCGCATGCGGGGTATACAGGTGGCGCTCGATGGCATCGTCGGGCGTGCCGCGTCCATACTGCTCGATATCCGCGCGCATGCCGCGTGCTTCCCGATACAGCTCCACTCCCCGCCAGAACACCGTGCCGATGCCGCGCGTGACCGGGCTGTGCGGGTCGTCCTCGGTCTCCACCTTGGCGTGGTGCTTGCGATGGATGGCCACCCACTCGCGGGTGATCATCGAGGTGGTCAGCCACAGCCAGAAGCGGAACACGTGGGCCAGTGCCGGATGGAAATCGACGCCGCGATGGGCCTGGCTGCGATGCAGGTAGAGCGTCACCGAGAAGATGGTGATCTGGGTGAAGACCAGCAGCACCGCCAGCATGGCCCACCCTCCCAGGCCGAGCACGCCACCGGTCAACAGGGATATCAGGGCATCGGACATGGAGGCTCTCCGGATCGCACGGGGATGGCAGACATCATGGCCGCTTGCGTTGCAAACTGCACCTCTGACCGCGGTGTGCCAGCACCGCTTCCGTGGCACCGTTCACAGTTGGGGACCTGAGTTGTCGAGCCTGGATCCGCGCGCCCGCGCCATTGTCGCCGTCCCGTCCGCCGGGGAGCGGCCGCCGTTGATCGAACTGGACCGCGCCAGCGTGATGCGCGGCCAGGTGAAGGTCCTGCACGGGCTGAGCCTGCGCATCGCGCAGGGCCAGCACACCGCCCTGCTCGGCCCGAATGGCTGCGGCAAATCGACCTTCATCAAGCTGATCACCCGCGAGCTCTACCCGCTGGCGCAGGGCGACGGCGCGGTCGCGGTGAAGGTGCTGGGCCAGAACCGCTGGCAGGTGGACCGGCTGCGCTCGCAGCTGGGCATCGTCACCGGTGACCTCAGCAGCACGCTGTCCGAGATGCCGGGGCTGACCGTCGAGCAGGCCGTGCTGTCCGGTTTCTTCGCCAGCTGCGTGGTGCCGGCTTTCCGTGAGGTGACCGCCGAGATGCGTGCCCGCGCCGGCGAGACACTGGCGATGACCGGTGCGCTGGCCCTGCGCGAGCGCGCCTATGCAGAGCTCTCTGCCGGCGAGACGCGCCGGGTGCTGATCGCGCGCGCGCTGGTGAACCGGCCGCAGGCGCTGCTGCTGGACGAACCCTCCACCGGCCTGGATCTGGTCGCCCGCCAGCAGCTGATCGCGACCATGCGGGCACTGGCGCAGCAGGGCATCACCCTGGTGCTGGTGACCCATCACATTGAAGAGGTCATTCCCGAGATCGAGCGGGTGGTGCTGCTGCGCGACGGCCGCGTGCTGGCCGACGGCAGTCGGGCCAAGCTGCTGTGTGACGAGCCTCTGTCGGCGGTGTTCGGCGGGCCGATCCGGGTGGTTGAACAGGATGGCCGGCTGACGGCGTACGCGGGGTGAGCAGTACGCCTGCGCAGTGCCGGCGTCGATCAGGCGCTGCAGGCGGCGCAGGGTAGCGGGCCGGCATTCCGGCCCGCCACGTCATGCCTCAGAACCGTAACGCCACTGCGCGTGACTCGATCGGTGCCATCCGGCTCTGGTCATGCAACTGCAGCTCGCGCAGTTCGAAGGGGGCACCGAAGCCGGCCGGCAGCGCTGCCTGGTCGAACGGCAGCACCAGTTGGCCGCGACCGGGACCGTCGAACCATGCGGCGGCGTGCGCCTGCGCGACCGGACGCAGTTGGCCATCCGGGCCCGTGGCGTGCAGGGTGCCGCGCGCTTCGTAGCGCCCGGCGGCGGCGACCTGCAACGGCAGCGCCACGCGCCGGCTGGCCTGGTCCGGTGTGGCCTGCCCGACGAAGCGGGCGGTCGGCCGGGCTACGGCGAAGGCGACCTTGCCGTCGCGCAGTACGCCATCGGCCTGGGCGAACACCTGCAGTTCCCACAGCCCCTGCGTGTTGCTGGCCTCGGCGGGAATCCGTACCTGCGCGTGCAGGCTGCCGTCGGTCGTACGCAGCAACCGCTGCGGCCAGCTGCGGCCATCGGGTGCGACCAGCAAGGCTTCGCCGCCCAGTCCCCCGCGACGCGCCTGCAGCTGGGCGGGACTGGCGCCGTCTTCAAGCAGGCGTGCCTGCAGCTGTACGCTGCCGCCGGCCAGGACCTGCGCCTGGCTGGCCTGCACCTCCAGCCGCAACGGGCTGTTGGGTTCAAGCACCTGTACGACGTAGCGGCCCTGCGCCTGCGCGCTCTGCAGGCGGTAATTTCCCGCAGCACTGCCCGTGCCGGTGCGCAGCATGCTGCTGCCTTCGCCCACGGGCATGCCGGCGTCCTGCAGCTGGCGCGCGTCGACGGCGCGGGCGACGCTGCTGCGGCCGGCCGGATCCCGGACCTGCAGTGACTGCGCCGGAACCGCGCGCGCACCGGCCGCCGGGCTCAGCTGGATCACCGCATCGGGGGCGGTCAGCGGCAGTTCCAGGCCACGTTGCAGCTGCGCGCCATCGACCTGCTGCCAGTAGCTGCGACTGACCGAGGCGTACGGCGTGGAGGCCTGCAGGGCCTGCGCCGGGTCCAGTGCCCAGGCAAACGCCAGGGGCGCGTGTTCGCTGTCGTCAGGCGGCAGCGGTGCGGCCACCAGCGCGGCCACCACCTGGTCGCCGGGGAGGGCGCGCAGCGGCTGCGCAGCGTGCACCGTGACGGAGGCTGTGACCAGGGCTGCCAGCACGGCGGTGGTCAGCGGAAGGGAGATCATCGTCATCGTCGTCGTCCTCACTGGGCCAGGTCGTTGCGCAGGATGGCGCCCAGGCCGAAGCACTCGCGGCGGCTCTGGTTGTGGCTCAACGGCTCGGCGCCCTGGGTACGTGCCGTGTCGGTGAACCAGGTGCTGCCCGCCGCCTTCTGGCTGCTGCACTCCAGGAAACCGTCCGAGCACGAGGACAGCCAGTTCTGGGTGAACTCCAGGCCGACGTTGGCCGCGTAGCCGCCGCAGTAGCTGTTGCTGTCCCACACGGCCGATTCGACATCGCTGCCGACCACCGCGCGGAACGGCTTGGGCAGTGCCGGCCGACCGGCCGTGCCGTACAGGTTCTGCGCGTTGTAGGTGGCCATGCTGGCGACCTGCTGCATACGCACGGCATCGTTCTTGTAACCGAGCAGCCAGCCCAGGGAGGTTTCGAAGGTGTTGCCGTTGAGCACGGCATCGGCCAGCGGCGTACCCGCCGATGAGGGTGCCAGCGCGTTGACCTTGCGCACCGTGCGGATGATGTTCGGGTAGCGGCTGTCGTAGGTCGGGTTGGAGAGGATCCAGCGCATCACGTTGCCGCCGTTGGAATGGGTGATGACCACCAGCTGGGTGATGCCGCGGCTGTTGATGAATCCGGTGAGCTGGTCGGCCAGGCAGCCGGCGGCTTCCGGCTTCCACATGTACTGCGTGAAGTCGCAGTTGATGACCACATAGTTGCTGCTGTTCGGCAGCCCCTGGCGGACGGTGTCGATGATCGCCGGTTGCCAGTAGTCCTGGGTGGCGTTGGTCTGCGCGCCGGTGCCGTGCACGAAGGCCACGCCGACCACATCGGCGGCGGTGGCCGGCGCGACGGCCAGGCTGGCGAGCAGGACCAGGACGGTACTTCCTGTTGCGGTGCTGCGCATCGCTTCTCTCCCTCTGTCAGCGGATCCCCCCGACCCGGCTGGAATGGAATGGCACGCATGCCATCGTTGCGCCGATGCTCGATGCCCCGGCGCGTGAAAGTCCGTGCGCTGCGCCCGGATTCGGGAGAATGGCGGAGCGCGATGACGCTTTTGCCCCGTTTTGATGACCATGCAGGGTCTGGCCGTATGACCGACGGCCACTGCGACGCCGGCTGCGGGCTGCGATCATGGCGTGGTGTTTCCTCTGCTGAGCCTGACCATGTCTGTGATCTTCCGCCCTGCCCGTCCCCTGCTTGGCCTGGCCATCGTGCTGGCGCTGGCTGGCTGTGCCGCGTCTGCTGCCCGGCCGACCGCCGTCGAAGCCAACGTCACCACCAAGGCCGTAGGCTATCTGGACGCGCGCGCCGTACCGGCCAGCCTGGCCCTGGTTCCGGCGCCACCCGCCGCGGGCTCGGCGGGCTTCGCCCTGGATGAACAGGTCAGCCGCGAAGCGCGTGCACTGCGCGGCAGCCCACGCTTCGCCCAGGCCACACTGGATGCCGAACTGGGCTTTCCGGAAGGTGCCAACCAGTTTTCCTGCGCGGTCGACATCGATGTGGACGCGGTGAAGACGCCCGCGCTGTACCGCCTGCTGGAGCGCAGCCGGATCGACGCCAGCGCTGCCACCAAGGTCGCCAAGAACCACTACCAGCGCCCGCGCCCGTTCATGGTCAATGGCGAGCCGACCTGCACGCCGGATGATGAAGCGGGCCTGCGCAGCAACGGGTCCTATCCGTCCGGCCACACCTCGATCGGCTGGGCATGGGCCCTGATCCTGTCGGAGATCGCGCCGGATCGTGCCGATGCCATCCAGGCCCGTGGCCGCAACTATGGCGAGAGCCGCCTGGTGTGCAACGTGCACTGGCAGAGCGACATCCTCGAAGGCCGTTTCATGGGGGCTGCCGCCGTTACCAGGTTGCATGACAATGCCGCGTTCCAGCGCGACCTGCTGGCGGCACGCAGCGAGATCGCCGCCGCGCGCAAGGCCGGCCTGCACTCCAGCCGCAACTGCACCGCCGAAGAGGCAGTGTTGAAGGTACGCCCGCAGAGCGCGCTGTAAGCGCTCGCGGCGCACAGGTGGCGCCGGGCCATGCCCGGCGGACACCGAACGCAGAAGGGCCGGCATTGCGCCGGCCCTTCTGCATTGCCTCGGTACAGCGACCGCATCAGAACTTCGCGGTGAACTCCACGCCCCAGGTCCGCGGCTCGTTGAGGAAGCCGGTCAGGTTGTTGAAGTCGATCGCACCGACCACGCGGGTCTGGTTGGTGAGGTTGCGGCCGAACACCGCCACGTCGTACTGGCCGTACTCCCAGTTGTAGCCCAGGCGCAGGCCGCCTTCCAGCGAACTGCGGCTGCGGAACTCCGGCGACTCGTAGATGAAGAAGTTCACCGGGCTGCGGTAGGCCCAGTCGGTGTAGGCGTACAGCTCGCTGCCATCGGTGAGCGGGAAGCCCACGCGCAGGGTCATGTTGTGGATCCACTTCGGCGCCTGCGGCAGCGGATTGCCGTTGACCAGGGCGTAGGTGCCGCCGTTGATCACCGTGGTCGGATCGGTGATGGTGCAGCCACCGCCGCAGATCGCCACGGCCAGGTTTCCGTCCTTGATCTCGGTGTCGTTGTAGCTGCTGCCCAGGGTCAGCAGGACGTTGTCGGCCAGGTAGGCTTCCAGGTCCAGCTCCACACCCTGGCCGATGGTCTTGTCGGCGTTGAGCAGGGTGGCGGTATTGTTGCTGCCGCCGACCGCGATCAGCTGCTGGCCGTCGACGTCGTAGCGGAACACGCTGAAGCCCAGGCGGGCGCGGCGATCGAACAGGTCGGCCTTGATGCCGGCTTCGTACGAGATCACCTTCTCGGAATCGGCCTGCGACACGCCACCGAAGGCCAGACGGCCCTGGATCGACGGCGCGCGGAAGCCCTTGGCCACGCGCGCATACGCATTGACGTTGTCGGTCAGCTTGTACACACCGCTGACATCCCAACTGACGTCATCGACGTCGGTGTTGGCCAGGTACGGCCCGCTCACCGGGGTGCCGCCGGGCACGGCCTGCAGCACGCGCGCGGTGAAGTCCTTCTTGTCCTGCGTGTAGCGCACGCCGGCGCGCAGCTTGAAGCGGTCGGTGACATCGAAGTCGCCCGATGCGAACACCGCCCACGCCTTGTTGCGCTGGCTCTGCACGGCATGGCCGGTCTGCGGATTGCCCGGCGTCAGCGAGTCGTAGTTGAAGCTGTCGATGGTGACGTCTTCATCGAAGTAGAAGACACCGGCCTGCCAGTCGAAGCGGCCCCACTCATTGGATTCCACGCGGAATTCCTGGGTCCACTGGCGGTGGTGCGGCAGGCCATCGGCCGATTCGGACGGGAACGGAATGAAGCCCGGGCCATAATTGCCGGCGCCGAGGAACGAAGCACCGTAGCCACCGTCGATATCGCCGCGGTTGAGCGATTCGGCAGTCTCGTAGCCGGTGATGGAGTGCAGGGTCACCGAGCCGAGGTTCCACTGCAGGCGCGCGCTGCCGCCCCAGGTTTCCAGGTCGGAGAAGTTCACGCCATCGTTGGCCACCTTGTCGCGGTCGAAGTTCTCGACCAGCGCGTTGCTGCCCTTCTGGATGATGTTGGCGCGGAACAGGCGGGCGGTGCCGTTGAGCTTGCGCTTGTGCAGGTTGAACAGGGCCTCGAAATCGTCGCCCTCGTACAGGAACTGCACGCGGCCGGCGGCCTCGTCATAGCCTTCAAAACCACTGTTGGGCGCGCCGACGCGGGTGTTGTCGACCCAGTCGTCGCGGCGCTGGTAGATCGCCGAAACGCGTGCCGACCAGCGGTCGGTCAGCGGGCCGCCGTAGGCGCCCTGCACGTTCCAGCTGTTGTAGCTGCCGTAGCCGACGCGGACGTAGCCATCGGCATCCTGGGACGGACGCGCCGAATCGAACTTGACCACGCCGGCCGGCGTGTTGCGGCCGAACAGAGTGCCCTGCGGCCCACGCAGCACTTCCACGTTGGCCAGGTCGAACAACGGGAAGCCCTTCAGCAGCGGGCTTTCCTGCACCACGTCGTCGTACACCAGCGAGACCGGCTGCGAGGCATTGAGGTCGAAGTCGGTGTTGCCGAGGCCGCGCATGTAGAAGCGCGGGAAGGCACGGCCATAGGACGATTCGATGTTGAGGCTGGGTACGCGCGCGGCCAGGAAGCGGATGTCGTCGCCGGCCGAGCCGAGCACATCGAGCTTCTCGCCCTGGATCGCGGTGATCGCGACCGGCACGTCCTTGGCATTCTCGACGCGGCGCTGGGCCGTCACCTGCAGGGTATCGAGCGCGACCGGATCCTTGGCGGCGGGGGTTTCCTGGGCGGCTGCAACCAGCGGCAGCAGGGCGGAGAGAGCGGCAACGAGGGGGCGCGCGACCGGAATACGGCCGCGGGAAGTGCGGGTCGGGGACATGGCGGTAGGCTGTGTTTGGAGGGGTGGTAAAACGGCGCTACCAGATAATTGTTGCAATACAGCACCTGCGCCGCAAATGGCCGCTGTTCATGGCGCGGTCGCGGGCCACCGGGGAGGGTCGCTAGACTCGGGCTTTCCCACCCCGACCGGCGCACCGCCATGACCCAGTGGTACTTCCATTCCTCCGCCCAGACCGACCGCATCGGGCCGCTTGATGACGAAGCCGCGCGCCGCTACGCGCAGGCCAACCCCCGCGCGCTGGCCTGGTGCCAGGGCATGAGCGGCTGGACCGCCATCGCCGAGGTGCCCGAGCTGCAGGCGCCCGCCCCGGGCATGCCCAACACGCCGCCACCCGTGCCGGGCGGGCCTGCGCGGGGCCGGGCCGACGACATCGACTTCCGCATCGTCGGCCATGAGATGCAGTTCGTGGAGATCGAGCTGGATCCCGGCGAGAGCGCCATCGCCGAAGCCGGCGCGCTGATGTTCAAGGACGCCTCGGTGCAGATGGATACGGTGTTCGGCGACGGCACGCACAGCGGCCAGGGCGGCGGCATCATGGACAAGCTGATGTCGGCCGGCAAACGCGTGCTGACCGGCGAGAGCCTGTTCGCCACGCTCTATACGCATACCGGGCAGGGCAAGGCCAAGGTCGCGTTCGCCGCGCCCTACCCCGGCACCGTGCTGGCCATGAAGCTGGACCAGCACGGCGGCCGCCTGGTCTGCCAGAAGGACAGCTTCCTGGCCGGGGCGCGCGGCGTGCAGATCGGCGTGCAGTTCCAGCGCAAGATCATGACCGGCCTGTTCGGCGGCGAAGGCTTCATCATGCAGAAGCTGGAAGGCGATGGCTGGGTGTTCATCCACGCCGGAGGCTGTGTGGTCGAGCGCGAGCTGGCCGCCGGCGAGCGCCTGGACGTCGATACCGGCTGCGTGGTCGCCTACCACCCGACGGTGGACATGGACGTGCGCCGGGTCAGTGGCATCAAGAGCATGGTGTTCGGTGGCGAGGGCGTGTTCCTGGCAACCCTGACCGGACCGGGCAAGGTCTGGCTGCAATCGCTGCCGTTCTCGCGCCTGGCCGGCCGGATGTGGATGGCCGCGCCGCAGGGCGGTGGGCAGAACCGCGGCGAAGGCTCGGTGCTGGGCGGCATCGGCCGCATCCTCGACGGCGACAACCGGTTCTGATCGTCCACGGGTAGCGCCGGGCCATGCCCGGCGAGCGCAGCGGCCCTGAACTGCCCGCCAGGCCATGCCCCGCGCTACCCATGGCGGTCCATGAATAGGGCGTCGTCCTGCCCTGCCCGGCCCGCCGTGGCTTCGGTATGCTGGCGCCCCTCCCTGAATCCGGCGCCGCGAGCGCATTGCCGATGAGCCTGTTCCGTCCCCGCGTGCTGCTGTCCGTTGCCCTGCTTGGCCTGCTGGCCGGTTGCGGTGGCGATCCGGTGCGTCCGGCGCCGCCGCCGGCGCCGACCGTGGTGCCGCAGGCCAAGCCGGTGAAGATCGGCATCGCGCTGGGCGGCGGCGCGGCCAAGGGCTTTGCCCACATCGGCGTGATCAAGATGCTCGAGGCCAACGGCTTCGAGCCGGTGGTGGTGTCCGGCACCAGCGCCGGCAGCGTGGTCGGCGCGTTGTATGCAAGCGGCATGGATGCGTTCCAGATGCAGAGCCGGGCCGTCGCGCTGGATGAAGCCAGCATCCGCGACGTGCGCCTGTTCTCCGGCGGGCTGGTGCAGGGCCAGAAGCTGCAGGACTACGTCAACGAGCAGGTCGCCAACCGTCCGGCAGAGCGCCTGAAGAAGCCGTTCGCCGCCGTCGCCACCCAGCTCGAAACCGGCGAACGCGCGATCTTCGTGCGCGGCAACGTGGGCCAGGCCGTCCGAGCGTCCAGCAGCATCCCCGGCGTGTTCGAGCCGGTGAAGATCGGCGGACGCAACTACGTCGACGGCGGCGTGGTGAGCCCGGTGCCGGTCGATGCCGCGCGCCAGCTCGGTGCCGACTTCGTGATCGCCGTGGACATCTCCAGCAAGGCCAGTGGCAAGGCACCGACTGACATGCTCGGCATCGTCAACCAGTCGATCGCGATCATGGGCCAGCGCCTGGGCGAGCAGGAACTGGCCCGCGCCGACATCGTGATCCGCCCGCGCGTGCTGGATATCGGTGCGGCTGATTTCAGCCAGCGCGGGACCGCGATCCTGGAGGGAGAAAAGGCGGCGATGGCCGCGATGCCGCAGATCCGCGCGAAGATCCAGCAGCTGCAGAAGGCGCGCGCCGCCGCGCTGGCACCGCCGCCGGTAGCCGCGCCGAAGTGCGAGGAGACCTCGCGGCTGGGCAGGCTGATGGGGCGCAAGGACAAGTGCTGAGCCCTCGCCCGCGCTGACCGGTGCTCAGGGTTCCAGCTGCGACAGTGGCAACGCCCGGAAGCCCTTCACCGTGCGCAGCACGAAGCTGGAATTGGCATCGGCCACGCCACCGGCATTGAGCAGGCGGTCCAGCAGGAAGCGCGAGAAGTGCTCGAGGTCGCGCACGTAGACGTGCAGCAGGTAATCCATGTCGCCGGTGAGCGCATGGCAGGCCACCACTTCATCCCAGCCCTGCACGCTGTCCACGAAATGCGCGATGGCCGCCTGGTCGTGCTTTTCCAGTTGCACCCGCACGAACGCCTGCAGGCCCAGCCGCAGCTGCCGGGGTTCCAGGCGCGCGCCATAGCCGACGATCACACCCTCGCTCTCCAGCCGCTGCAGGCGGCGCAGACAGGCGGAGGGGGAGAGGTTCACCCGTGCCGCGAGCTCGGCATTGGTGGCGCGACCATCCCGCTGGATTTCGGCCAGCAGGCGTATATCCGTGCGATCGAACTGGACTTCTCCGGCCATTGTTGCCCCGCAACATGGTGAGTACGCAAGGATATTGCGCCAGCAAGGTCATTCCGCGCAACTTTTGCAACCCTGTTGCGCCCGCCCTGCCCTAGCATCGTGGACATCCCTTCAAGGAGCGTCCCATGGATCCCGCCCAGCCCCGCCGCGTCGAACACCAGCAGACCGACAAGGGCTACGTGCCGGTCTACACCACCGCGCTCGTCGAGCAGCCGTGGGACACCTACAGCGCCGATGACCACGCGACGTGGAGCACGCTGTACCAGCGCCAGCGCGAGCTGCTGGTTGGCCGTGCGTGCCGGGAGTTCCTGGACGCACAGGACGAGATGGGCATGAGCGCGCACATGATTCCGCGCTTCGACCAGCTGAACGAAGTGCTCGGCGCGGCCACCGGCTGGACGCTGGTGGGCGTGGAGGGACTGCTGCCGGAGCTGGACTTCTTCGACCACCTGGCCAACCGCCGCTTCCCGGTCACGTGGTGGATCCGTCGCCCCGACCAGATCGACTACATCGCCGAGCCGGACCTGTTCCACGATCTGTTCGGCCATGTGCCGCTGCTGATGAATCCGGTGTTTGCCGATTACATGGAGGCCTACGGCCGTGGCGGTGTCAAAGCCCACGCCATCGGTCCGGAGGCGCTGCAGAACCTCACGCGCCTGTACTGGTACACGGTGGAGTTCGGCCTCATCGATACCCCGGATGGCCTGCGCATCTACGGCGCCGGTATCGTCTCGTCAAAGGGCGAATCGCTGTACTCGCTGGAATCGGCCGCGCCCAACCGCATCGGCTTCGACCTGCAGCGCATCATGCGCACGCGCTACCGCATCGATACCTTCCAGAAGACCTACTTCGTCATCGACAGCTTCGAGCAGCTGATGCAGGCGACGTCGCCGGACTTCACCCCGATCTATGCGTCGCTGGCCGAGCAGCAGCACCTGCCGGCCGGTGACGTGCAGGCCGACGACCGTGTGTTCCAGAAGGGAACCGGCGAAGGCTGGGCCGACGGCGGCGACGTGTGATGCGGCAGGGGCCTCCGTAAGGCCGGCTCCACGCCCGGCTCCACGGGTCAGCGCGGGTATGCCAGCAGCAGCACCAGATCCTCGTCACCCACCTGCTGCAGTGCATGCGAGCTGCCTTTGCGCGTCAGCAGGGCATCGCCTGCGCTGACGTCGTACTGCGTTCCGTCCAGCACGTAGCTGCCCTTCCCGCTGACGATGTAGTAGATCTCGTCCTTGTGCTGCGGATGCAGGCCGATGCCTGCACCCTTGTGCAGCACGCGCTTGCGCAGCACGAACGGCAGGTCCTTCTCTCCGGCGAAGAACGGATAGGCCGTGGTCGGTCCCGCGCCGCCATGCGGGCCAGGCTGGCGGATGGCGATGTCATGCTCATGGACCACGCGCGAGGGTTGCGCCGGTTGCCCGCCCTGCCCCGCCGCCGCGCCCACGTCACAGTCGATGTCGCGCACGAGTGCATCTTCCAGCCCCGGCTGCAGCACCATCCACTCGCGCAGCACCAGGCAGGCGACGGCGTTGGCGCCGGCCACGCTGAAGTGGGTGCCGTCGGCCTTGCCCTGCTCGGGCACGAACAGGAAGTAGGGGCGTGCGCCCCGTTCGCCCAGCGCGCGTATCCAGCGCGTGCTGCGGTCGTTGAGTTCGATCAGGGCAACGTGTTCGCGCGCGGCCAGCTGCTGCATCGCCTGTGTGTAACGCGCATGCGTATCCAGCAGCGAACCGAAGTCATACAACAGCCGCGCCACCGGCGTGACCAGCACCGGCGTGGCGCCCTTGTCGCGCGCCACCTGCACGTAACGCATCAGCAGGCGCGGGTAGTCGCTGTCCGGATCGGTGTAGCGCGCGGAATCCTCGAACTTGGCGTCGTTATGGCCGAACTGGATCAGCAGCACATCGCCACGGCGCAGCTCGGTGGCGATCGCATCCAGGCGGCCTTCATCGATGAAGCTGCGCGTGCTGCGACCTCCCCGGGCGTGGTTGCGTACTTCGAACCGCGCCGGATCGAGGTAGCTCTGCAGGGCCTGGCCCCAGCCCGCCTGTGGCGCGCGCTCGGGACCGTACTCGGCCGCGGTGGAGTCACCGGCGATGAACACCCGCACCGGCGCCGCCTGCGCGGTGGTGCATGAGAGCAGCAACAGCAGCAACAGCCTTCGCATCGCAGCACTCCTGTAGAGCCGAGCCATGCTCGGCTGTTTTTCGATCAGAGCGCGACAGCCGAGCATGGGCTCGGCTCTACAGACCGGTGTGCCTCAGCGCGCCAACCAGCCGCCATCGACCGGCAGCACGGCGCCGTTGATGTAATCCGATGCGCTGGATGCCAGGAACACCGCCGCGCCGGCCAGGTCCTCCGGCGTGCCCCAACGGCCGGCCGGAATGCGATCCAGGATCGCCTTGTTGCGGTCGGCATCGGCACGCAGTGCGGCCGTGTTGTCCGTGGCCATGTAGCCCGGCGCGATCGCGTTGATGTTGACGCCCTTGCCGGCCCATTCGTTGGCCAGCAGGCGGGTGATGCCGGCGATGCCGCTCTTGCTGGCGGTGTACGACGGCACCCGGATGCCGCCCTGGAACGACAGCATCGAGGCGATGTTGATGATCTTGCCGCTGCCCTGGGCGATGAAATGACGGCCCGCCGCCTGCGAGATGAAGAACGCCGACTTGAGGTTGACGTTCATCACGTCATCCCAGTCCTGTTCGCTGAACTCCACCGCGTCGGCGCGGCGGATCAGGCCGGCATTGTTGACCAGGATATCCAGGCCACCCAGTCCCTCGATGGTTTCGCGCACCACGCGCTCGACCGGCTCGATGCTGATCAGGTTGGCTTCCACCGCCAGGCAGCGTCGGCCGAGCGCGGTGATCTTCTCGATGGTTTCGGTGGGCGGCGCGATGCCGGCCACGGCGACATCGGCGCCGGCGGTGGCCAGCGCAACCGCGATACCTTGGCCCAGACCGGTATTACCACCGGTTACCAGAGCGACTTTGCCTTCCAGGCTGAAGGGATTGGCCATTGCGTGTGCGTTCCTTGGTAGAGGTGTACGTGATGCAGGCGAACGGCCACCGGCACGCATGCGCGGCGGCCAGGCAGGACTTACTTGAGCTGGCAGATGTCCAGCACGTGCATGTCGGTGTAATCCAGGTTCTCGCCGCCCATCGCCCAGATGAAGGCGTAGTTGCTGGTACCGGCACCCATGTGGATCGACCACGGCGGCGACACCACGGCTTCGTTGTTCTGGATGACGATGTGGCGCTGCGCGTCCGGTTCGCCCATGAAGTGATACACGCGGTCGTTGTCGCCCAGGTCGAAGTAGAAATAGACCTCGCTGCGACGGTCATGCAGGTGCGGCGGCATGGTGTTCCACACGCTGCCGGGCTTGAGCACGGTCAGGCCCAGCAGCAGCTGCGAGGACTGGCAGGTGGCCGGCACGATGTACTGGTAGATGGTGCGTTCGTTGCTGGTCTCCAGCGCACCGCGCTCCAGCGCCACCGCGTCCTTGATCGACAGCTGCCTGGTTTCAAAGCGCGCGTGGGCCGGGGTCGAGGCCAGGTAGAACTGCGCCGGGTTGGCGGTGTCCTGCGAGGCGAACACGACGTCCTTGCTGCCCATCGCCACGTACAGGCCGTCCTTCGGGCCCAGCGTGTAGACGGTGCCGTCGACGGTGACCGTACCGGTACCGCTGCCGACGTTGATCACGCCCAGCTCGCGACGCTCCAGGAACGGATGGCCGGCGGCCGACGCCGGTTCGGTCTGCACCGGCAGCGCCAGCGGCGCATCCAGGGGCGCCGCGCCACCGAGTACGAAGCGCTCGTAGTGGGTGTACTTCAGCGTCACCTGGCCGGGGTTGAACAGGCCGTCGAGCAGGTACAGCTCGCGCAGCTGGTCGTTGCAGGCGCCCTTGATGGCGTCGGGATGGGTGGCGTAGTGGGTCTTGCAGTACATGGCATCTCCAGAGCAGGGGGCGGGCCGATCATTCGGCCCCGGCACGGTTCAGGGGGATTCTAGCGACGTTGGTAACCGGTGTCATTTTGCGCCGCACGATAGTGCTCAACGGTCGCGGCAAGGTGAGGCGGCTTCAACGGAGTCGCAGGCAGGCCTGCGGGCTACCGGACTGATCCCCGCCGGATCAGTCCTCCGGCGGCTGGCAGGAGTCGCGCACGATCAGGTGCGGGCGCACGCTGGCGATCTGCAGCGCCGGCTGGCCGTCGGGCTGGATCAGCATCGCCGCAGCGGTGCGGCCGGTATCGCGGGTATGGCGCCGTACCGAGGTCAGCGACGGCCACAGGCGCGAGGCCAGCGGGCTGTCGTCGTAGCCGATGATGGACAGCTGGCGCGGGATGTTGATGCCTGCACGCAGCGCCACCTTGTAGATGCCCGCCGCCATTTCATCGTTCCCGGTGAAGATCGCGGTCGGCCGGCGCTTGCCCAGCAGCAGCTTCTCGGCGGCGGCCACGCCCGATTCAAAGGTGTAGCCCGCCTCGATGATGCGGTCCTTGGGCAGCTCGATGCCACGCTGCGACAGCGCATCGATGAAGCCGGCGGTACGCTCGTGCGCCGAACGATAGGCGCTGGGCCCGGTCACCAGGGCGATGTCGCGGTGGCCCAGCGAGAGCAGGTAGTCGGCCGCTTCGGCGGCGCCGTCACGATCGTGGGTGACCACCATCTGCGAACTCTCGTCCAGCGGCAGCGCGGCCACGCGGGTGAAGCGGCAGCCGATCTCATCCAGCATGTCCGCCAGCGCCTGGTCCTCGGAGGCACGCGGCACCAGGATCACCCCATGCAGCTTCTGCTGCTGCACGAAGCGGCGCACGCCGTCGATGTAGCCCGGGCTGCGGCTGTCGCAGGGATGCACGACCAGCTCGAAGCTGGAACCGCGCAGCGCGTCGAGCGCACCGTACTGCATGTCCACGATGTACTGCGCGGTGGGGTTGTCGTAGACCATGCCGATCAGGAAGGATCGACGGAAGGCCAGGCCGCGCGCCAGCGGATCGGGCGTATAGCCCACCTCGCGCATCAGGGCCTCGACCTTGTCGCGCGTGTCCTTGCGCACCAGCGGTGAGTTGTTGATGATCCTTGAAACCGTTTTCTTGGACACTCCGGACAGTCGCGCGATGTCGTTGATCGTGGCTGCCTTGCCTTTGGCCAATGCCGGCGTGACGGCATCGTTCTTGTTGCGCACTGACATGTAATGGACCAGGTAAGTCGGGGGATTTCCGGCCGCGCGCTCAGTCCAGCGCGCGGTAGCGGAAGCTGCGGAAGGTCACCGCACCGTCACCGGCAGCGTACAGCGCCGGCTTCAGGGCGAGAAACTTACCAGCCACATTGTGATGGTAACCCGAGGTTTCCATCTGAACCGGGTACTTCTGCCAGGTCCGGCCGTCGCTGCTGGTATGGAAGGTGACGATATGGCGGTTGTTGGTGACGCGCAGCCAGAGCCGCCCGCCGCGGTCGCTGGGCGCAAGGCGGGCAGGGCGTTCCTCGCCGTAACGGTGCATGATGAACTGCTCGCCGTTGCTGCCCACGCCCACATAGAGGCGGTCGCTGTAGAACAGCAGCGCGCCGCCGACTGCGCCTGGCGCTACCTCCAGCTCCACCTCGAACTGGTAGGCCGGATCGCCGGCGATGGTGGTCAGCGGAGACGCATCGCGCGGCGCACTGCCCTTGCCCTGCATCACCAGCCCATCGCCGCTGAAGCGCAGGCGCCGGTACTCGTCACTGGCCGGGTTGAAGAACGCCCACTGCGGCCCGAGCCTGCCGCCGCGGAAATCATCCGAAAGCGCCATGCCGTGCGGTGCCAGGGCGCTTCCGGAAGGCTTGCGCAGCGGCTGGCCGAGGTCACCGCCCCTGGCCACGAACCAGCCATCGTCGGTCCACTCGATCGGGTCCAGCAGGGTCTGCCGGCCCAGGGTCCAGAAGCCGTTCTCATACCCGTGGTACATCATCCACCAGCGACCGTCGGTGCCTTCGACCACCGTCGCGTGGCCGCGTGACCACCACGGTTCGGACGCCGACTGCGTGCGCGTGATCGGATTGTTCGGTGCGTTCTGCCAGGGCCCATGGATGGAGCGCGAGCGCGCAGTAATCACCATGTGCCCGGTGGGTGGGCCGGCGGTGCCTCCCACCGCGGTGGTCATGTAGTACCAGCCATCGCGGAAGTGGATCTTCGGTCCTTCCTGCGCATAGGCCTCCACATCCCAGCTCTGCGGATAGCGCCAGCCGTCGTAGACATGCTTCGGTGTGCCGGCCACGCTCAGCCCGTCATCGGCCAGCTGCACATAGTCGCCTCCACTCAGGAACAGGTAGCGCTTGCCGTCCTCGCCCACCGCATGGCCGGGGTCGATGTAGCCGCCCAGGCCGATGTCGATCGGATCGCTCCACGGCCCGCGGATGTCATCGGCCCACACCACGAAGTTGCTGCGGTGTTCGCCGGTCCGGGCCGGGAAGTAGATGAAGTAGCGACCCTGGTGCTTGACGATGTCCGGTGCCCAGATCGCACCCACGTTGCGGGTGATGGCATGACCCAGCGGCTGCCAGTTGACCAGGTCCCGCGAATGCCAGATCGGCAGGCCGGGATAGGCATCGAAGGAGGACAGGGTCAGGTAGTAGTCCTGTCCGTCCTTCAGTACCGACGGATCGGGGCGGTCGCCGGCCAGCACCGGGTTCAGGTAGGTGCCGTCGCCGAGATCGGCCTGGCGCTGGTTCTCCAGCCCACGCGCCCAGGTCGGTGAGGCCGGGCCGGAGGCCACCGCCGGAAGCGCGGCCAGCAGCAGGCTGGCCAGGGCCACGGCAGGGATGCGGCGAAGCGGACGGTGCATGGCAGCGGTCTCCGGCTCAGCTGCGCAGCGTGGCCGGCAGCCACAGCGACAGGGCAGGGAAGAAGGTGACCACCAGCAGCACGCCCAGCGCAGCGAACCAGAACGGCCAGATGGTACGCATGCTCTGGCCCACGCTGATCTTGCCGATGGCGGTACCGATGAACAGCACCGAGCCCACCGGCGGTGTCACCAGGCCCAGGCCGCCGGTCAGCACCAGCACCAGCCCGAAGTGGATCGGATCGATGCCGTACGCGCGCGCCACCGGCAGGAAGATCGGCGTGCAGATCAGGATCATCGGTGCCAGGTCCATGAAGGTTCCCAGCAGCAACAGCATCACCACGATCATCAGCAGCACCATGAACTGGCTGTGCGCGAAGGACTGCAGGAAGTCCACCGCCGCCGCCGGCACCTGCAGGTAGGCCAGCAGCCAGCCGAACACCGCAGCGGTGGCGATCACGAACAGGATCACACCGGTGCTGCGTGCGGCGTGGACGACCGTGGCGAAGAACTCGCGCCAGCGCAGTTGCCGGTACAGCACCGTGGTCACCAGCAATGCGTACACCACGGCGATCGCCGCGCTCTCCACCGCAGTGAAGATGCCGGCGCGGATGCCGACGAAGATCAGCGCGACCAGGCCGAGGCCGGGCAGGGCGGAGATCATCCGCAGCAGCACCGCGCGCCAGCCCGGGAACACCTCCACGCCATAGCCGCGGCGGCGCGCGACGACGTAGCCGGTGATCATCAGTGCCAGCGTCATCAGCAGCGCCGGAACGATGCCGGCCGCGAACAGATCGGCGATCGAGAGGCCGCCACCGGCCGCAGCCGAGAACAGGATCAGGTTGTGCGATGGCGGAACCAGCAGCGCGACCAGGGCGGCGGTGATGCTGACATTGACGGCGAAATCGCGGTCATAGCCGCGCTTGACCATCTGCGGAATCATCGTGCCACCCACCGCCGAGACATCCGCGATGGCCGAGCCGGAGACGCCGCCGAAGAACAGCGAGGACAGGATCGAAACCTGGCCCAGGCCGCCACGCAGGCGCCCCACCAGCGAGGACGCCAGCGCGATCAGGCGCTCGGAGATGCCGCCGCGCATCATGATCTCGCCGGCGAAGATGAACAGCGGAATGGCGATCAGCGATGCGGACCCGGTGCCTGCCGAAATCTGCTGGACCAGAACGATGGACGGGATGTCCAGGTAGAGCAGGGTGGCAAGGGCGGCCGCAGCCAGCGCGTAGGCCACCGGCACGCCCAGCAGCAGGAACACCGCGAACACCGAGAACAGAATGGCGATACCCATGGATCAACGATCTCCTTCAGCGTCATCGGCGGCAGCGTCTGCCGGCGTGGACTGCGTGGCCTTCCACGCACGGTTCAGCGCGAACACCACCATCAGCACGCCGCCCAGCGCCAGCGGCAGGTAGTTGATGCTCTGCGGAAGCTCGGCACCGGCGGTCTTGATGTCCAGGCCGTCGAGAAGAAGCTCGGCCGACCACACTGCGATGAACGCGCCCAGCACGGCCACCACCAGCTGCACCAGCACGTCCACAGCGCGGCGCAGCGCCGGCGCCATGTAGGCATGCAGCAGGAAAAAGCCGAAGTGGCGGTTGGTGTGCACGCCACAGGCCGCGCCCAGGCTCATCGCGGTGCTGAGCAGCAGCAGGGTCACCGGTTCGGTCCAGCTCGGGGAATCGTTGATCACATAGCGCGCGAAGACCTGCCAGCCCTGCACCACCACCAGCCCCAGCAGGGCCGCCACGGCGGTGTAGATGGCAATGTCGGCGACGCGGTCCAGCAGGCGCTGCCCGGGGCCGGGTGGGGAAAATGTCGTCGTTTCGGTCATGGCTGTGTCCTCAGGCTGCACCGCGGATGCGATCGACCAGCGCGGCGATTTCCGCGTGCTGCAGGTACTGCTGCAGCAGGGGCTGCGCGGCGGCGCGGAACGCCGGCATGTCGACCTCGTTGGCCTTCACGCCGTACGCCAGCACCGCGCGTCGTGCCGCATCCTCGGAGGCATCCCACTGGTCGCGCATCACCTTCACCGACGCACGTGCGGTCTCCAGCAGCAGCTGGCGGTCATCCGGCTGCAGCCGCTCGAAACTGGCGCGTGACATCAGCAGCACGTCCGGTGCATACGAGTGATCACTCTGCGACCAGTAGTGCGCAGCCTCGAAGTGACGGCTGGAGTGGAAGCTGCGCATGTTGTTCTCGGCACCGTCGATCATGTGCGTCTCCATGCCGGAGAACGTATCGCCCAGCGACATCGGCGTCGGGTTGGCGCCGAGCAGCCGCATCAGCTGGATGAAGATGTCCGATGATGCGACGCGCAGCTTCAGTCCGTGCAGGTCACCGGGCTGGGTGATCGGATGCCGGGTGTTGTAGAAGCAGCGCGCACCGGAATCGTAGATGGCCAAGCCGACCAAGTCGCGGCGCTCGAAGCCGCGCAGCACGGCATCGGCCACGCCGCCATCAAGCGCTGCCCGCTGGTGCGCCACCGATTCGAACACGTAGGGCAGGCACAGCGCCTGGGTCAGCGGAAACGCGTTGTTCAGCGCGCCCGCATAGACACGGGTGATGTCGATGGCGCCGAAGCGGGCCATGTCGATCGCTTCGGATTCGCGGCCGAGCTGGCCCGAGTGGTACTGGCGCAGACGCAGGCGTCCCTGGGTCTCACGCTGCAGGGTCTCGCCGATCCACTTCACCGCTGTCACGGTGGGGTAATCGGCCACGTGCACATCGGTCGCCGTCAGCAGTTGGCCGCCGGTTGCGTCAGGGCCCGGCCCGCGGCCACAGGCGGCGAGCAGGGGAGTGGCAAGTGCAGTGGCGCCACCGGCCAGGAAATGTCGTCGTGTGATCATCTGCGCCCTCCCGCGCGTGTTCACTGGTTCGTGCCGCGGCTTACCCGGCCGGCACGGCCCTGCAGGCAATCTCGCCGAAGCCGGCGAAGCGCACCAGCGCCGTTTGTCCTGCCTGGATGTCGTGGATGCCGGTCGCATTGCCGGTGGCGATCAGGTCGCCACGCCGCAGGGGCCGGCCGCGAAGCGCGGAACGGGACAACGCGAACGCGTACGCCGCGCGCAGGCCACCGGGCAGGCGGCTCGCGCCGCCGACCCCGACCACTTCACCCTCGATCAGGGTCTCGGCGCGCAACGCCGACTCATCGAGGGACGTCCAGTTGCCGATCTCCGGCCCCAGCACGAGGCCGTTGTTGTTGCCGAAGTCGGATACCACCACGCGCGGGCCCAGCTCGTTGATCGTTGCCAACGGGCTGCTGGCAACCTCGACACCGAGGTACAGGCGGGCCGGCAACGCTTCAGCCTGTTCCGGCGACCAGTGCAGCTGGTCGGCGGGGGCATCCTCCAGCAGTTCCAGCACGTACTCGGCCTCGATCGCGGCGAAACCGCCGACGAACACCGGGACATCCGTTGTTCCACCGGTGGCATTTTTGAGCTGAGGCTTGAAGATCGGGCCCAGCAGCCGTTCGTCCCCGGACGCATCGCGGCGTTCGGCAGCGATGTAGCCGACCTTCCAGCCGACCACCGGCTGGTTCCAGCGGGCGATGGCCAGGTCCTGGACCTGGTAGGCCGCGACCAGGTCCGCCGGGATGTCGCCCGGGAACGCCTTCAGCGCCTGGCCCGCAAGGCGTGCGGTGGTGAAGGCCTGGGCAATCGCGGCCGCATCGGCCGGCGGCGTGTGCCCATGTGTGCCGTGTTCGTTGCTCAAGAACGTCTCCCTCTGGCGTTGTTGCGCTGCCTATCGACAGCGTCTGCAGGACGTGTATATGGTAAACCGGTGTCATCACGCAAGCGGCAGCGCATCACGCCGGCTTTGCCGACGCCGCCAGCGCCCTGTCCTGTCCTGTTGGAGCCCCGTCAGTCATGCGTCTGCCCATCGTGTTGCTGTGCCTGTCCCTGCTGCTGCCGGCGGCGCCCGCCCGCGCGGTCGACACGTCGTTGCGCGAAGGCGAGCGTGTGGCCCAGGCGTTGCCCGGCGAGCAGCTGCCGTTGTGGCCGGCAGGCGCAGTGCCGGGCGAACCCGGCCCCGCACGTCCGACGCGGGTGGTCGAGCGCAGTGCGGACCCTGCACGCCCGGACCGCTACGCCGACCAGATCGACGCGCCCTCTCTGCAGGTGTACACACCCGCCCGGCCGAACGGCCGGGCCCTGCTGGTGATCCCCGGCGGCGGCTACCAGCGGGTGGTGATCGACAAGGAGGGCAGCGCGCTGGTTCCGTTCTGGGTGGACGGCGCCGGCTACACCCTGTTCGTCCTGCGCTACCGCCTGCCGCAGCCGGGGCGCGACCGCCAGGCCGCGCTCGCCGACGCGCAGCGCGCGCTGCGGGTGGTGCGCGACCAGGCGCGACGGCGCGGGCTGGACGCGAACGACGTGGCGGTGATGGGCTTCTCGGCGGGCGGCCACGTCGCGGCGCGGCTGGCCACCGGCTTCGACATCGCCGTCCATCCCGCACGGGATGACCTCGACCGGCTGAGCGCCCGCCCGAGCCGTGCCGTGCTGGTCTACCCGGTGATCGACATGGGCGCGCATGCGCACAGCGGCTCGCGTGCCCGCCTGCTGGGCGAGCATCCGGGTAGCTCGCTGCAGGCAGACTATTCGATGCAGCAGCGGGTACGCGGCGACATGCCGCCGACGCTGCTGGTCCACGCCGCCGACGACGCCGTGGTGTCGGTGCACAACAGTGAACTCATGGCGCAGGCACTGGCGGGTGCGGGTGTCGAGCACGAACTGCACGTCTTCGCCCATGGCGGCCACGGCTTTGGCATGGACATCCCCGCGCGGTCGACGCTGGCACTCTGGCCGCTGCTCGCGCAACGCTGGCTGGGCCCTGCGGAGGACGCGCGATGAACGATGCGCCGGCCGACCTGCAGCGCCGGCGGTTCCTGCGTGACAGCGCCCGCTGGGCCCTGGCCACCGCGTCCGCTACGGCTGCCTTCACTGCATTGCCAACGCTGGCCAGCGTGCCGGGTGCCCGCGATGACCGCCTGCCATTGGCCCGGGTTCGTGGCGGGCGTGTGCGTGGCCAGCGCGAGCACGGGGTACTGGTGTTCCGTGGGCTTCGCTATGGTGCCGACACCGCTCACCACCGCTTCCAGCCGCCGCGGCATGAAGCTGCCTGGCGCGGCATCGCCGATGCACTGGAGTACGGTCCGGCCGCACCGCAGGGCGGCAGCGAAGGGCCCGGCAGCGAGGACTGCCTGTTCCTCAATGTGTGGACGCCCGCGCTCGGCGACGGTGGACGCAGGCCGGTGCTGGTGTACGTTCACGGCGGTGGATTCAACAACGGCTCCGGCAGTGATCCGCTGTACGACGGTGCTGCGCTGTGCCGCCGCGGCGATGTGGTGGTGGTCACCCTCAATCATCGCCTGAACACGTTCGGCTATCTCTACCTGGGGGCGTTGGGCGATCCGCGCTACGCCGCCTCGGGCAACGTCGGCCAGCTCGACCTGGTACAGGCGCTGCAGTGGGTGCGGCAGCACGCGGCGGTCTTCGGTGGCGACGCGGCGAACGTCACGGTGTTCGGGCAGTCCGGCGGGGGCGCCAAGATCGCGACACTGATGGCGATGCCTGCGGCCCGAGGGCTGTTCCACCGCGCGTGGACGATGAGTGGCCAGCAGGTCACCGCTGCCGGACCGCGCGCGGCCGCGCAGCGGGCTGCGATCGCGATGCAGGCCGTTGCTGCACGTGACGTGCAGGCCCTGCTGGACCTGCCGGTCGACGTATTGCTGGAAGCCACCCGTGCGCGCGATCCCTCACGGGTGGAAAGCACATCGCTGTACTTCGGCCCGGTGCTGGACGATGTGGTGCTGCCGGTGCATCCGTTCTGGCCACAGGCGCCGCAGCAGTCGGCGGCGATTCCGATGGTGATCGGCAACACCCGCGACGAGACCCGCGCGTTCCTCGGCAACGATCCCGCCAACTTCGCCCTGACCTGGGAAACATTGCCGGCACAGCTCGAACGACAGCAGTTCGTCGATCTGCGGCCGGAGACCGTGATCGCCGAGTATCGCCGCCTGTATCCGCACTACACGCCGTCCGAAGTGTTCTTTGCTGCAACCACGGCTGGCCGCAGCTGGCGCGGAGCGGTGGAGGAACTGGAAGCGCGGGCGCGCCAGCCCGCGGGCGCAGCACCGACCTGGGCGTACCAGCTGGATTGGGGGTCGCCGGTGGAGCAGGGCCGCCTGCGTGCTTTCCATACGCTGGACATCCCGCTGGTCTTTGACAACGCAGGGCTGCCGGGCGCGCGCACCGGGGGTGGCGATGATGCCCGTGCGCTGGCGGTGACCATGAGCGAGGCCTTGATCGCCTTCGCCCGCAGCGGCGACCCCAATCACGCCGGATTGTCGCAATGGGCCCCTTATACGCTGCCGCAACGG
Organism: Stenotrophomonas sp. STEN147; assembly: GCF_056757995.1. Classification (NCBI taxonomy): domain Bacteria; kingdom Pseudomonadati; phylum Pseudomonadota; class Gammaproteobacteria; order Lysobacterales; family Lysobacteraceae; genus Stenotrophomonas; species Stenotrophomonas sp. STEN147. The sequence continues at coordinate 49,371 of NZ_JBRRCG010000009.1, read as the reverse complement.
CGGACAATGCTGTTCGATCGCACCAGTCGCGCGGTTGACGATCCGCGCGCAGGCGAGCGCGCGCTCTACGGAAAAGTGCCTTTCGTGCAGCGTGGCACGCAGTGATGACACCGCAGCACAAACATTCTGTTAACTCCGCTCGGCTAGAGTCGGGTCATGGGAGACACGTTCACGCCACTGCCGTTCACCGGCCGGGAGCGCCTGCTTGCCGCCATTGATGGTGCGGTAGCACTGGCGGATCCGCACGCGATCACCGAGGGCCTGCAGCGCGTGCTGCGTGATGCCATCACCGATCCTTCGATACAGCTGCCGCCGTGTGTACGGCGACCGGTGCGTGGTCACTACGCACGTCGTGAACTGCATCGCAGCCGGACCCTGGGGTACAGCGTCATCGCCATGTGCTGGGGCCCGGGGCAGGGTACGCCGCTGCACGATCACGATGCGATGTGGTGCGTGGAAGGCGTCTGGCAGGGCGAACTGCTGGTCACGCCGTATGCGCTGCTGGAGCGGAAGGGCACTCGCCACCGCTTTGCCGCGCAGCCGACGCTGTACGGCCAGCGCGGCAGCGCCGGCAGCCTGATTCCCCCGCACGAATACCACACGCTGCGCAATGCCAGCGATGCCGACGTGGCCGTGTCGCTGCACGTCTACCAGGGCGTGATGGAGCGCAGCGCGGTGTTCGAGCCGCTGGGCGATGACTGGTACCAGCGACGGGTGAAGCGGATGGAGACCGACGCGGCATAGGCCGCGCCGGCCGCCGCGTTCAGCGCGGCACGTCCACGATGTTGTTGAGCAGGGTCACTTCCTCGCCACCGTCAGCGAGGGCGACGCGCACGCGCAGGCCACCCTGATGACCGGCGGGGATCATCAGTGTCACGTGGGTGGTCTTCGGTTCCAGGTCATCGGGTGCCGCCATCGCGGGCACATCGGCACGCGCGATCTCACGGCCCGTGGTGTCTTCCAGGATCGCCACGCCCGCGCCGGTGGCCACGTGGCCCAGGCTGTGCACGGTCACCCGCACACGCTGGCCGTCCACCTGCACATCACCGCGGCCGACGCCCAGGTCGGCGCGTGTTTCCACCGGGCTGCCGGCGACAACGCGCTCGAACTCGAACAGTTCCGTGCGCCCGGGACGGAACTGCATCGGCACCGCGCGGCTGGTTTCCAGCCGCACCGTGCGCTCCGTCGGCGTGTCATCGATGCGTCCATCTCCATCGGCATCCACGCCGGCACGGATGCGCCACGTGCCGCTGGCAACGTTCCAGCCGGTCATGTCGGCACTGATGGTGCGGTTACCCAGATTGTGGCTGGTGATGGTGAAGCGCTCGCGCGACGGCGCATGCACCAGCAGTGCAACCTGTTCGGCGGCACCGTCGCGATCGAAGCGCCAGCTGACCGTATGCCCGGGCCAGCTCTGGTTGCGCTTGAGCGCGATGCCTCCCAGGCGCGCGCGCTGCAGGAACTCGCTGGGTGCTTCCACGCGATCGGACCACCAGTGGCCCTCGGTGTTCATGTAGGCCCGCAGCACCTTCGCCTGCAGTCCTTCGACATGCAGTGCATCGATGTACTTCAGGTCACCACTGGCCTGCCAGGCCATCAGGCTGGCGAAACCGGTCTTTCCGGCGTCGGCCTCGGCAGCCAGCTGCGGATACCAGTCCTGCTGGCGGCCCAGCACCTCGACGATGTTCTCGCCGAGATTGGCCAGCGCGCCCGGTCCCCCGCGTGCCACCCGATAGTCCAGCGCCTGCAGGTACTTCGCATCGCCGGTCCAGCGCCAGGCGGCCCAGAAGGTATGCAGCGTGTCGCCGCCGCCGGACCCGTCGTTGAGTTCACCGCCGCGGGTGGCGCCGGTGGCCCAGTGGATCTCGTTGGGCAGGGTGAAGCGTCCTTTCGCGTCCGTGCCGGCATGGGCGAGGTAGCTGTCGGCCAGGCCGGTCACCAGCCGGCGCCCGGTCGGATCGGCGTTGTACTGGCCCAGCAGGAACGCGGGGTGCAGCACCGGGAACGAATACGGCTTCTGCCATTGCCAGTTCGGTTCGCGGTAGATCCTGTTGCCGCCGAACCAGTTGCTGGAGAACAGCAGGTGTCCCTGCGGATTGGGCAGGATGATCCGCTCGTCGAATGCCTTGACCGTCTCCATCAGCCGCTCCAGCGTCAGCGGATCACCCCAGTTGAGGTACAGCATCGCGCTGTTGGTGTTGATGCCCTCTTCGTAGGCATGCAGCTCATCGGTTTCGATGGTGCTCAGGCCGTTGCTGAACATACCATTGCGATACACCGCATCGGACAGGGCGGTGAGCGAGGCATTGAGGCGGTCCGGCTGCACGCCCATCAGCGCCAGGCCCGGCCACTGCTGGGTGAGATCGGAATCATCGGAGATGCCGCCGCCGAAGTCGCCGTAGGGCACCTGGCGATGGTCGATCCACCAGTCGACGAAGCGACGCACCTGTGCAAGGTCCTGCACCTGGTGGAAGGCCCATGCCGGCACACCGGCAGGCACCGCCGGTGCGGAGTAGGGCGGCCGGCCCTGGCTGTTGTAGCTGATGTAGTTCCAGTACTGCCGCCCCAGCGCGTGGTCCGGATCGACCCGCAGCAGGTCGCTCAGGTCGGCGTAGACGCGCGCATACAGGCGCTGTCGCTTGGAGGTGGTGTGCTCCTCCACCAGGAATCCCCAGTTGTCGCGCACCTGGTTGAAGCGGTCGGCCACGTGCTCCTTCAGCGCTTCGGCGCGCGGCTTGAACACCAGCCGGATCTGCGCGCCATCGAGCGCCCGGGCATCGAAGCCGGGCGCGGCCGAGGCGATGCTCAACCACAGGCTGTCAGGGGTGAGGATGCGGTCGCGCAGGTCCAGCCACAGGGTGCGCTTCTGTCCCGGCTGCACCGAGACCGACACGTCGATCATGTCGCGCGCCGGCCAGATCGGGTCCTTGATGCGGATGTTGAGCGGAATCAGGCCTTCATGCGTGGCCGCCAGATCCAGCGCGGGAAGATCGATGGCAACACCGTCCAGGCCGTCGTGCATGTTCTCCCAGCTGTAGGCCCAGCTGCGGATCAGCGGCTGGTCGGGCGGCGCATCGCCTACCCCGGAAGGAATGAGCACGTGCACGATCGGGCGCGGCTGCGCGGGCAGGGTACCGGCATCGCGGCGGCGCGATCCGGCCCCCTTGGGCAGCGCCATCACCGTGCTGCGTTCGGCCTCGGGATAGCGACCGTCGATGTAGCGGCGCAGCGCATCCAGATTCGTGTAGTCCGGCAGCGCCTGGCTGTCGATCGTGTAGGTCTGCTTGACCGTGCCGTCCGGCTCGCTGCCCTCGCTCACGGCGTAGGCCCAGATTTCCTGGATCGGCGTTTCCTGCTCGACGTTGCTGAAGCGCAGCACGCCGCCGCTGAGGGACGGGATCGGATCGACGCTGCGCACTACGCCGCGCGGGCGGGTGAACAGGGTCCGGGTGGCGTGCGCGGCGTCGCTGCCATGTGCCAGCGTGCCGAAGGCCGCGCCGCGGACCTCGATGCGGTTGACCGTCTCACCGTCCGGCAGCGTCAGGTCCAGGTGCTTTCCACCCTCCACGTAGGTGTTCCAGTCCGGCAGCTGGAAGTAGTCGTTGCGTCCGGGCAGCCGCGAGCGGTTGTAGACGCCGGGCCATGTGGTCTCGGCGATGCCGTCGGTGGCCTTCCACATCCATGCCTTCAGGTCGCGGGTGTCGGCGAATTCGACCTTGCGGATGCGGGTGGTCGGCGCGGTCAGCGCCGGTGGTGCGGTGCCGTCCCAGCCGAAGCGATGGCGCCAGGCACGCAGTCCTGCCTCGGGAACCTCGGCGGTGGTGGGCGTAACGCCACGGGCCAGCGCCGCCACGGCCGGTGCATCCAGCATGCGGTCATAGATGCGGATGTGCTGGAAATCGCTGCCGCGCAGGAAGTTGTAACGACTCTGTACCTGGTACGGCGCCATCACCCGACCGGCCAGGCCAACCTGGTCCAGCGCGGCATCGTAGTCGCCGGTGGTCTGCGCGCGGGCCACTTCGCGTCCATCGATGAACAGGCGTACACCCTGGTCCTCGTCCCAGGCGAAGGCCAGATGCAGCCACTGGTCCGCGCGTGGCGGCGTGTCCATGCGGAACGAGACGCGGGTGCGGGCAAGATTGGCATCGGTGACGAACGCATCGAAACCGTGGCCGTTCCAGTCGATGCGCAGCCACGCCATGTCCCAGCTGCTGTGATCGGCATAGCCGACGCGGAAGATCACGAACGGGGCTTCGCCCACCGCGTACCGCGCCCGCCAATCGAAGGCCAGGGTGCCGCGCTGGGCCAGGATGTTGCCCGGCGCATCCCACGCCAGGACGCCATCGTCCTGCCATTGGATGGCCTTGCCGCGTACACCGTCATCGACCACCGCCACCCTGTCGCGGAAGTTCGGTATCGCCTCGCCGTGCGCCACGGCAGCCTGCAGGCCCTGGTTGGCGTCGACGTGGAACAGCAGGGTTGGGCCATCGGCAGCTGTCGCAGGGCCAGCAGCCAGGGCCACTGCCAGCAGCAGGCAGCGGGACAGGGTCGAGCGATGCGGCATCAGATGTTTCCTTTCAACGGGCGACAGCCGGCGGAGGGCCGCCGGACCGTAGCAAGGCCACGCCGCCACGGCACCTTGCGGCGCAGCAGCGGTCGTGGCGAACGGCGATGCACCGGTCGGCGCATCGCCGGCGCTGCTCAGAACTTGTAGCGCACGCCGAGCAGGAACTGGCGGCCGGTCTCGGTGTACTGCAACGGCAGGCGGCCGGTCGCGGGCGAATACACCCACTCATCGGACGCTTCGTTGGTCAGGTTCACCCCTTCCAGGCTCAGTTCCAGCTGGTCACTGATCCGGTAACGGATCGACGCATCGATGACCGTGGTACCGGTCATGCCGTGGTAACCGTCCAGATTGAAGCCGGTTTCCTGGCCCGGCACCTGGGTCAGGTAGTCGTCGCGATTGGTGGCCGAGATGCGCCCGGAGAAGGTGGTGCCTTCGTAGAACAGGGTCGCGTTCCACGAGGTGTTGGACAGGCCCAGCAGATCGTTCTTCATCACCGGCTGACCGGCCGAGTTGATGTACTGGATCTTCGAATCCACCCAGGTGTAGTTCAGCTGCAGACCGAGGTTGGCCCACTTGCCCGGCAGGAAGGTGAAGGGCTGGGTGTAGTTCGCTTCCGCGCCGAACAACTCGCCCCCCGGGGTGTTGACCGGACGGGTGAAGGTGAACTCGTCGGTCGGCGATGCGCCGGTGCCGATCAGCAGTTCGGCAGGCAGGCCGCTGTCGGTGTACGGCCGATTCTCGCGCAGCGTCTGTACGGAGGTTTCGATGTCCTTGTAGAACAGGCCAAGGCCGGCCATGGCGCCTTCGGCGAAGTACCACTCGAAACTCAGATCGACATTGGTCGCGCGGGTCGGATCCAGGTTGGGGTTGCCGCTGGAGATGGTGCGTGCGCCACCGGCCACGGCCACAGTGGCACCCGGCGTCAGGCTGCCCAGGCCGGGTCGGGTCATCACCTTGGCCGCACCCAGGCGGATCAGGAAATCGGGGGTGACTTCGGCAACCAGGTTGAACGAGGGCAGGGTGTCGTCGTAGGTGCGGGTGGCGGTGGTGGACGTGGTGCCAGTGGCCAGCGTCGACAGCCCGGTGGAGGACTGCTTGGTGCGCACATAGCGTACGCCGACGTTGCCGGACAGCGGCAGCGAGCCGATCTCGGTGGAGAACTCACCCATCAGGTAGGCACCGCGATCCTTCTCTTCCACGCTGCGCACGTTGTTGGCGCGCGGTGCGACGGCGTAGATGCCGCTGTTGCTGTAGATGTCGAACTGATCGGCGACGGCGTCCAGATCCGGCACCACCCAGTTCGAGGGACTGCCGCTGATGCCCTTCAGGCCGGCCTGCGTGGTCATGTCCACCGGAACGATCCTGCTGCCATCGGCGAAGGTGGGCACGGCCAGCTCGCTGCCACGGCGCAGTTCGGTGGTCTTGAACGTGTAGTCCTTGGCCAGCACGCCACCCTTGAGGCGGAAGCCGGGGCTGATGTTCCAGTTGAAGTCGATCTGGCCGGTATCGAAATCATTGTCCACGTACTGCGGTCGCAGGCGGATCTCCGCCAGTTCCCAGCCGTTGGGATCGGTGGGATCGATGCCGTAGTTGAGGATCGGCGAGCGGTTGTTGCCCCGGTAGTCGTAGCTGTAGCCGTCGACGTCGTACTTGTCCATGATGATGGTGGTCTGCACCGGGTTCTCATGCCGGGACCGCGAGACCCCCAGCTTGCCGGACAGGGTGAAGTCGTCGCTGAAGCGGTGCTGGCCGTTGAGGCTGATCTGCTTGAACTCGGTGCTCCACTCGTCGTGGCGGTTCTCGCTGCGGATGTCGACGTTGTCGAACTCGCCGTAGACCAGCGCGTTGTTCTCGATGACGCCGTTCCTGACGATCATCGACGGCTTGCCGGCCAGGCGTGGCTGGCTGGTGTTGGCACCGCGGCTGAAGGAAATCGCCTCGATGTAGTGCTCGTCGCGGGTGGCATCGATTTTCGAGTACAGCGCGTCCAGCGAGATCTCGGTCGCGTCGCTGGGCTTCCACTGCAGCGTACCGGTCACGCCCAGGCGCTTCTGCTCATGTTCCATCTGCACGTAGCGCGGGAAGCGCGGGTGGTAGACGTCGGCACTGCGCGCGGCGGTGAACGGGGACGACGCACTGAAGTTGCCGTTGCTCGGGCCGTTGGCCCAGCGGCCCGTGTTGGAGCCCTCCTCCAGCGCCTGGCGCTCGGAGTAGGCCACCGACAGCAGGGCGCCGAACGTACCGTCGGCGAAGATGTTCGACACCAGCGCGGCCATGCGCGGGTCGGCCTTCTCCGCCATCGCGTTGTAGCCGGCCTGGCCGCTGGCGGCGAAGGTGAAGCCGTCATAGTCGAACGGCCTCGCCGTGCGCAGATCGACGGTGGCGCCCAGCGAGCCTTCTTCGACGTCGGCCGAAGCGGTCTTGCGCACCACCAGCTGCGAGAACAGGTCGGAGGCGAAGACATTGAAGTCGAAGCCACGGCCGCGGTTGGTACCACCGCTCTGATCACCGGCGCCGACGGTGGTCAGCGCCTCCATGCCGTTGATGCGCACGCGGGTGAAATCCGGGCCGAGGCCACGCACCGAGATGTTGCGGCCCTCGCCGGCCTCGCGGGTGATGACCACACCCGGGATGCGCTGCAACGACTCGGCCAGGTTCAGATCCGGGAACTTGCCGATGTCCTCGGCGACGATGGCGTCGACCACGCCGGCCTCGCCACGCTTGATGTCCAGCGCCTTCTCCACGCTGGCGCGGTAGCCGGTGACGGTGACCGTATCCAGGTCCGTGGCGCCGGCGGCGCTGCTCTGCTGCTGGGCGGTCGCATTGGCCGCCAGGGCCAGTCCGACGGCCATAGCGAGCAAGGTAACCGGTGTCTTTTTTTGGTGGTTCCGAGACTGCATGCCTTTCCCCTCTCCCAAAGGTCTGGTGCTGCGGCTGTTTCAGCGTGATGACACCGCTGGTCAGAGCGGACGTTAGCAGCACGTCCCGGATCCGGCATCTTGCACCGCAACAGATCTGAAATGTCTCCAAGAGGCTTGCAGGACAATGCTTCCGTCAGTTCCTACGGGTGCGTGGGGTGCATCGGAAGGCTAGAATGACACCGATGGCCAAACGCCGCGCCGACGCGTGGTACACATTCACGCCGTGCAGTTTCACATGCTGGCGGCAAGCGGGGAGGAGTGGAGATGGGGCGTATCGTATGTTTCGGGGAACTGCTGCTGCGGCTCGGCGCGCCCGGTCGCGAGCTGCTGCTGCAGTCGCCGCAGCTGCAGGTGCACGTGGGCGGGGCGGAAGCAAACGTGGGTGTCTCGCTGTCCCGATTCGGACATGACGTGGCCATGGTCAGCACGGTGCCCGGCAATGCCCTGGGGGCGCACGCACTGGGTGAACTGCGCCGCCATGGCGTCGATACGCGGGCGGTGCGCGAGGTGGCGGACGGTCGCATGGGCCTGTACTTCCTCACCACCGGCGCGGTGCAACGTGCCAGCGAGGTGGTGTACGACCGGGCCGATTCGGCCTTCGCGCGCAGCACTGCAGCCGATCATGACTGGCCGGCGCTGCTGCAGGGCGCGGACTGGCTGCACCTGTCCGGCGTCAGCCCTGCGCTGGGGCCACAGGTGGCCGAGGCGACGCTGGCGGCGGCACGCGCCGCGCGTGCCAGTGGCGTGCGCGTTTCCTTCGACGGCAATTTCCGGCCCACGCTGTGGCAGCGCTGGGGCGGCGACGCGCAGGCGATCCTGCATGCCCTGTTCGACCAGGCTGACATCGTGTTCGCCGACTACCGCGATATCGAAGTGATCCTGGGCCAGCGCTTTGCCCAGGCCGGTGCCGTGGAGCGCGTGGACGCTGCCGCAGCGGCGGCATTCGCCGCGTTCCCGCGGCTGCAATGGCTGGCATGCACGCAACGGCAGGCGCTGAGCGTGGACCATCATGCGCTGGGCGCCCTGCTGCTGGGCCGTGAGGGCGTGCGTGCGCAGGCGCCCGTGCGGCAGCTGACCGGCATCATCGATCGCATCGGCGGCGGCGATGCCTTCGCGGCAGGCATCCTGCATGGCATCCTGTCAGGCTTCGATGCCGACGCCACCGTGCGTTTCGGCCTGGCTGCCGGCGGACTGAAGCATTCCATCCCCGGCGATTTCAATCCTGTCAGCGAAGCTGACGTGCTGGCCCAGATGGGCGAGGAGCGATTCGATGTCCGGCGCTGATCCGCGCGTTCGCGCGGTACTGAAACTGGCACCGGTGATTCCGGTGTTCACCCCCGATGATGTCGACGATGCCGTGCAGGTGGCGCAGGCGCTGTTCCGGGGCGGTCTGCCGGTGATCGAGGTCACCCTGCGCACACCCCGTGCGATGGATGCCATCCGGGCCATGGTCGAGGCCGTACCCGACGCGGTGGTGGGGGCCGGAACCGTGCTGACGCCCGCGCAGATGGAGGCGGCCAGGGCCGCAGGTGCGCGCTTCGCGGTGTCGCCGGGCGCAACGCCGACGCTGTACGCGGCCGCGCGCGATGCCGACCTGCCGTATCTGCCGGGCGTGGCCACGGGGTCCGAGCTGATCCTTGGCCTCGAGCACGGCCTGGATACCTTCAAGTTCTTCCCCGCGGTGCAGGCCGGCGGCGCGGCGCTGCTGGCGGCCTGGCACGGCCCCTTCGCCGACGTGCGCTTCTGCCCGACCGGTGGCATCAGCGCCCAGACCGCGGCGCAGTTCCTGCACCTGCCGAACGTGCTGTGCGTGGGCGGTTCATGGCTGACCACGGCGGCCTTGCTGCAGACCCGCGACTGGGGCGCGATCGAACGCCTGGCACGCGAGGCGTCCGTGCTGGCGGGCTGAACCGGCAGGCAATCTTCCAGGATTTGATCGGGATCAAAGCGCCGGCCTCGTGCCGGCGTCACTCTGTCTGCAAGCGCACGACGGAGGAAAACCCATGAACAGAACCATGAAGGCCGCTGTCGTTCGCGAGTTCGGCAGCCCACTGGTCATCGAGGAAGTTCCGGTACCACGCCCGGGGGCGGGCGAGGTGCTGGTCAGGATCGAAGCCTGCGGTGTCTGCCACACCGACCTGCACGCCGCCGAGGGCGACTGGCCGGTGAAACCGGACCCGCCGTTCATCCCCGGCCACGAGGGCGTGGGGCACATCGTGGCCGTGGGCGGCGGGGTCGGGCATGTCAAGGAAGGCGACAGGGTCGGCATCCCCTGGTTGTACTCGGCGTGTGGCCATTGCGAACACTGCCTGGGTGGCTGGGAAACGCTGTGCGAGACGCAGCGCAACACCGGCTATTCGGTCAACGGCGGCTTCGCCGAGTTCGCACTGGCCGATGCCAACTATGTCGGCCTGCTTCCGAAGGACGTGGGCTTCGTCGAGATCGCGCCGGTGCTGTGCGCCGGCGTGACGGTCTACAAGGGCCTGAAGGTGACGGACACGAAGCCCGGCGACTGGGTGGCGATCTCCGGCATCGGTGGCCTGGGCCACATGGCGGTGCAGTACGCGCGTGCGATGGGCCTGAACGTGGCTGCCATCGACGTGGAGGACAGCAAGCTGGCACTGGCGCGGCGGCTGGGCGCACAGGTCACGGTCAACGCGCGCACGACCGATCCGGCAGCATTCCTGAAGAAGGAGATCGGTGGCGCACACGGGGCGCTGGTCACCGCGGTATCGCCCAAGGCCTTCGAGCAGGCGCTGGGCATGGTCCGGCGGGGCGGCACGGTCTCGCTCAACGGACTGCCACCGGGCAACTTCCCGCTGGACATCTTCGGCATGGTCCTCAACGGCGTGACGGTGCGCGGTTCGATCGTCGGCACGCGGCTGGATCTGCAGGAGTCGCTGCAGTTTGCTGCCGAGGGCAAGGTGGCGGCCACGGTCAGCACCGACCGCCTGGAGAACATCAACGAGGTGTTCGCACGCATGCGCGCGGGCACCATCGACGGGCGCGTGGTACTGGACATGACCGCCTGACACCCGTGCATGGCCGCCGCGGCCCGGCACCCTCTCCCACGGGTGCGGCGGTCATGCCGATCGATGCGCGCCCGGCGTAGCTGCGCAGGTGGTCAGCGCTGTGACGCAGCGCGCCGGGCCGCAGCCGTCGCCCAGCGCGCCGCTACCACCGGAGCCGTGATGCACACCGCCTGGTCGGTCACCGTGGTCACCGCGCGTTCCAGCAGCTGGATGTCTGCCTCGTGCTGGCGTGCCACGTGCGGGTCCTCGAAGAAGATGGCGCGCTGGCAACGGCCCTCCAGCACGCGGTCGGCGATCTGTGCGTCGCCGCCCATCGGTCCGCTCTGGTAGCGCGTCACCCAGGGCGTGTCGCTGGGCCAGCCGCGGCTCCATGCCAGCTCGTTGAGGCGCTGACCGGTGGTCCCGGTCGCGACCCGCTCGCCGTAGCGTGCCAGCACGTCGAAGTGCTCGTCGGCGAAGGCGAGCATCGCCGGCTTCATCGCATCATGCGCGATCAGTGCCAGGGTCTGGGTACCGAAGGCATGCAGATCGTCGGCACCGGCGTCGGCCTGCAGGCCGGCGTGCACGCGCTCCACCTCGATCCAGTCGCGTGCGGTGGCCACCGTGGAAATGAACGGCTTGCCGTGGATCACGCACTGCCGCTTGAGCGCGGTCGCTTCGGGAAACACCGAGGACGGATCGACCGGATCGATCAGATAGATGGCACCGTCGAGCGTGCGCTGCGGGCCCATGCCGACCACCTCGGCGACCAGCTTCATCAGCCCGCCCTCGCGACCGTAGGGATAGCGATGGAGGCCGGCATAGCCGTCGAGGAAGCCGTGGCGCCCGATCGCATCATGGGTGCGGCCGACAGCGTGCAGCGTTATGCCCAGCTCGCGCAGGCCCGGTTCGCAGGCGCGCAGCCAGCGGAACAGGGCGGCGCGCGCATCCTGGTGGTGGAGCCGGTTGGCGGCCAGGCCGATACGCATCGAACGCTCCGTGGGCTGGTGGAAGCGGCAGTTTATGTCGTGACCGGCCAATTCTGCGCGCTTTGCAACTTTCCTCATTGTCGCTGTGCCGTGCGTCGCTAGCGTGGCAGGCAGAGCGGTACCGCTGCGCGGCCGTCGTCTCCGCCTGCGATTCGAGGATGCCCATCGTGAATGCCGCCGGCCCTGCGGCCGCATCCATTGCACGCTCCTGCCCGTGGCTGCGATCCCGCATCGTGCTGCCTGCCCTGTTGCTGTGGCCCATGATCACGCGGGCCGACGGGTGCGACATGCCCCTGGTCGTGGCCTGGCCCAGTGACCGCCCGCCGCTGTCCTTCAGCGCGCAGGGCCAGCCCGGCGGCCTGGTTGCCGACTACCTGCGGCGGCTGGGCGAGCAGATCGCGCTGCGTCCACATCCACTTCCCGCCGCGGCGGGCGCGGCCGGGGCGCTGCCGGCCGGTACCCAGGCCGTGCTGGGATGGCCGCGCGAGCAGGTGCCCGACGGCTGGGTCGTGAGCAGGCCCTACCTGCAGCTGTCACAGGTGATCGTGCGCCGTCGCAACGATACGCCACTGCAGGGACTGGGCGGTCTACGCGGCCGCCGCGTCGCCAGCCTCGACACGGTGCCACTGGCGGCCCACCTGCGTGAGCAGGCGCCGGGCGCATGGCTGCTGCAGGTCGACGCGCTCGATCATGCGCTGCAGCTGCTGGCCATCGGCCAGGTCGATGCGGTGGTTGCCACACTGGGCGAGGTGGAAGCCGCATTGCGCAGGCCCGGCAGCGATGCCCTGGTGATCGCCGCGCCAGCCGGCTTCGATGATGCCTGGGTACTGGCGGCTGCGCCGGCCTGTGCGGCCACCGTCGCCGCCTTCGACACCGTGCTGCACGAACTGGACGACGCGCAGCGCGACGCGCTCCACGCGACGTGGGCGCCCAGCGGTGCACGCGCGCCGCCGGCACGGTCGCCGCTGCGCTGGCTGGTGCCGGTGCTGCTGGTCGCGCTGGCGCTGATCCTGGTGTATGCCTTCGGCTACTGGAGGCTGCATCGCGAAAGCAGCCAGCGCCGCGCGCTGGAACAGCGGCTGCAGGAAGTCACCGCCAACCTGCCTGCGGTGGTCTACCGGGCGCGCCGCAGCGGCGAGGGCGACTACAGCCTGCCGCTGGTCGCCGGCGACGTGCAGTCGCTGTTCGGCATGAGTCTGGACAGTGTGCGGCTGGACCATCGCCGGCTCATGGCGGCGGTGCATGTCGACGATCGCAAGCCGGTGCTGGATCATCTGGAAGCCGCAGCGCGGGCCCGTGCGCCGATCGACATCACCTTCCGCACGCTGGGTCCCCATGGCTGGCGCTGGATCCGTTCGCATGGCAGGCCGTTGCCGGGCGAGAGCGACGACATCGAGTGGAGTGGCTACTGGATGGACGTCAGCCAGGCGCAGGCACGCACCCGCGCCCTGGCCGGGGCACGCCACCAGGCCGAAGAGACTGCAGCGGCGAAGACGCACTTCCTGGCCACCATGAGCCACCAGATCCGCACACCGATGAGCACGCTGCTGGGCATGCTCGAATGCCTGGCGGACAGCCGCCTGGACCCATGCCAGCGGCAGGTCCTGTCCACCGTCGATGTGGCCGCGCAGATGCTGCGGCAGATCCTGGATGATGTGCTCGACAGTCATCGGTTGCAGGCGCTGCCGCTGCAGCTGCGTGCCACCGACATGGGGGCGCTGGCCACGGCCGTGCAGCAGCTGCTGGCACCGATGGCGGCCAGCCGTGCGTTGCACCTGCGGTGCGTGCTCGATCCTGCGCTGCAGCGGTGGCTGCTGGCCGATGGCCTGCGCGTGCGCCAGGTCCTGTTCAACCTGGTGGGCAACGCACTGAAGTTCACCCTGCACGGAGGTGTGGAACTGCGGCTGCGGGTGCTGCGGACGCAGGCAGCAGGGCAATGCCTGCGCCTGCAGGTGAGCGACAGTGGCGTAGGCATCAGTCCCGAGCGGCAGCAGGCCGTGTTCGCCGATTACATCCAGGCCGAGCCGTCGACAGGGCGCCGGTTCGGCGGCAGCGGCCTGGGCCTGGCCATCTGCCGGGACCTGGTGGCCTCGATGGGCGGCGAGCTGCAGCTGCAAAGCTCGCCGGGCAAGGGCACGCGCATCTGGTTCGACCTGGAGTTCGCCAGCTGCCTGGCGCCACTGGAGGCGGTGCCGGCCACGGCCGGGGTGGTCGCGCGACTGCCCGCGGCACGGGTGCTGGTGGCCGAGGACCACCCGACCAACCTGCAACTGCTGGTGCAGCGGCTGCGCGAGCTGGGCCTGCAGGTGCACGCCACTGCCGATGGCCTGCAGGCGCTGGCAGCATGGCGGGCGCAGGGCTTCGATGTTGTCGTTACCGATTGCCACATGCCCGGCATGGATGGGTTCGCCCTGGCGCGTGCGATCCGCGAAGACCCCTGTCCTTCGCGTGCACGGGTGCCGATCGTCGCGCTGACGGCCAGCGTGCTGGAAAGCACGCGCGAGGCCTGTCGTGCCGCCGGCATCGACCGGTTCCTGGCCAAGCCGGTCGACACCCAGGCGCTGCGTTCAACGCTGGCCGACGTACTGCCGGCAATGGAACCCGGTTCAGTTGGACAGTAGACGGACGATGCTGGCGGCGGCGTCACGGCCTTCAGCCACAGCGGTTACCACCAGGTCGGCGCCGCGTACCGCATCACCCCCGGCGAACAGGCGTGGATGCGCGGTCTGGAACGGCAGGCGGTCCTTGCCGCCGGCAACGATGCGACCGTTCGCCTGGCCCTGCACACCGTGTTCGGCCAGCCAGGCCGGAACGCTCGGCGCGAAACCGAAGGCGATGATGACCACGTCCGCCTCCAGCAGCGACTCGCTGCCCTCGATCGGCACCGCGTTGCGGCGTCCCTGGGCGTCGGCCTCACCCAACCGGGTTTCAACCACGGTCACGCCGATCGCTTCGTCGTCGGCGCCGGCCTCGATGGACAGCGGCTGCCGGTTGAACAGGAAGCGCACGCCTTCCTCGCGCGCATTGGCGACTTCCCGCGCGCTGCCGGGCATGTTGGCCTCGTCGCGACGGTACGCGCAGGTGACCTTCGCTGCGCCGAGCCGCACCGCGCTGCGCACGCAGTCCATGCCGGTGTCGCCGCCGCCGAGCACGACCACGCGCTTGCCGTTGAGGTCGGGCAGGGCGATCTGGTCCTCCCAGCCGGCGATCGGCCGACCCTGCGGGTCATCGCCGCCGACGATGCGGCTGTTCTGCACCAGGAACGGCAGGGCCGGCAGCACCCCCTTCAGGTCCTGGCCCGGCAGGCCGCCGTCGGTGTAGCGGTAGGCGCCGGTGCCGACGAACACCGCGTCGTGGCTGTCCAGCAGCTGCTGCACGCTGATGTCGCGGCCGATCTCCACGCCCAGGCGGAACTGCACGCCCATCCCTTCGAGCACCTCGCGGCGACGATGGATGACGTCCTTGTCCAGCTTGAAGCTGGGGATGCCGAACTGCAGCAGGCCGCCGATCTGTTCGTAGCGGTCGTACACCACGGCGGTGACGCCGGCCCGGGCCAGGCGATCGGCACAGGCCAGACCCGCCGGACCGGCACCGATCACCGCCACGCTGTGGCCGGTGGGCTGCACGGCACCCAGGTCCGGACGCCAGCCACTGGCGAGTGCGGTATCGACGATGTACTTCTCCACCGCACCGATGGTCA
Organism: Stenotrophomonas sp. STEN147; assembly: GCF_056757995.1. Classification (NCBI taxonomy): domain Bacteria; kingdom Pseudomonadati; phylum Pseudomonadota; class Gammaproteobacteria; order Lysobacterales; family Lysobacteraceae; genus Stenotrophomonas; species Stenotrophomonas sp. STEN147. The sequence continues at coordinate 34,183 of NZ_JBRRCG010000009.1, read as the reverse complement.
CCGCACCGAATTCCTCCAGGGTGCAGCTGCCTTCGCACAGGCGATCCTGCGGGCAGACCCGGCCGCACACTTCCGGCAGCGGGTTGGTGCTGTGGCACAGCGTGGCGGCCTCGTGGATGCGGTTCTCCTGCACCAGCTGCAGCCACTGTGGAATGGCGTTGTGTACCGGGCATTTCCAGCTGCAGTAGGGGTTGCCGCAGTCCAGGCAGCGCCCGGCCTGGTACTGCGCATCCTCCTTGCCGAACTTTCCGTACAGCTCGCCCCAGTCGCCGGAGGTGCGCAGTTCAACCGGAATGCGCTGCGGCATGGTGCGGGGCAGATCGAGGAACTGGAAGGCGTGCTTGCGGCTCATGGCGGGCTCTGTGATTTCGATGGCCGGCCAGAGGCCGGCACTACTGCGGTGAGGGAGCAGGCGCGCGCCGGTTGCGGGCGGCGCGCCGGAGGCGCTTACGCCGCGCGTCGAAGGGTCTCGGTCAGCGATTCAATGCTGGCGGCCTTCGGTTTGACCAGCCAGAACTTGCCGATGTAATCGCGGAACTCGTCCAGGATCTGCTGCGCCCAGATGCTGCCGGTCAGTTCGCGATGGCGGCCGATCAGGCGGTGCAGGTGCTGGCGGTAGTTCTCGAAGCCTTCTGCGGACACGCGATGGATGTCGATCAGCTCGTGGTTGTAACGGTCCACGAAGTCGCGGTCCACATCCAGCACGTAGGCCAGCCCGCCGGTGAAGCCGGCACCGAAGTTCAGGCCGACCTTGCCCAGCACCAGCACCACGCCGTCGGTCATGTACTCGCAGCAGTGATCGCCGGCGCCTTCCACGACCGCGAGCGCACCGGAATTGCGGACTGCGAAGCGCTCGCCGGCACGTCCGGCGGCGAACAGCTCGCCACCGGTGGCGCCATACAGGCAGGTGTTGCCGATGATCGCAGTGCTGCGGGCCTCGAACCGCGCGCCGCGTGGCGGACGTACCACCAGGCGGCCGCCGGCCATGCCTTTGCCGACGTAGTCATTGGCTTCGCCCTCGACTTCCAGATGCAGGCCGCCGACATTGAAGGCGCCAAAGCTCTGTCCGGCGCTGCCACGGAAGCGAAGCTCCAGGGGGGCGTCGGCCATGCCCTGATTGCCGTGCGCGCGCGCCACCGCACCGGCCAGGCGGGTGCCGATGCTGCGGTCGGTGTTGTGGATCAGGAAGCGATGTTCGCCCCCCCTGCGCTGTTCGATCGCGTCCGCCAGCAGGCCATCCATCTGCGTGGCCAGGCTGTCCGGCGATTCGTACAGGCGCTGCGCCGCGCAGTGGCTCCCTTCGTAACGCGCATCTGCCAGCAGGCGCGACAGGTCCACGCGCACGCCGTCGCGCGGTGCGGCCTCGATCTGCCGCAGCAGGTCGGTGCGGCCGACGATCTCTTCCAGCGAACGCGCGCCCAGGTACGACAGCCAGCCACGCACCTCCTCGGCCAGCAGGCGGAAGAAATTCTCCACGCGCTCCGGCTGGCCGGTGAAGTGGTTCTCGCGCAGGCGTTCGTCCTGGGTGGCCACGCCGGTGGCGCAGTTGTTGAGGTGGCAGATGCGCAGGTACTTGCAGCCCAGCACGATCATCGGCGCGGTGCCGAAGCCGAAGCTGTCCGCACCCAGCAGCGCGGCCTTGACCACGTCCAGGCCGGTCTTCAGGCCACCATCGGTCTGCAGCAGGGTGCGCCCGCGCAGGTCGTTGGCCAGCAGCGCCTGGTGCGCTTCGGCCACGCCCAGCTCCCACGGCACACCGGCGTAGCGGATCGAGCTGACCGGCGAGGCACCGGTGCCGCCGTCGTGGCCGGAGATGGTGATCAGGTCCGCGCCGGCCTTGACCACGCCGGCGGCGATGGTGCCGACGCCGGCATGGCTGACCAGCTTCACCGATACCAGCGCTGTCGGGTTGACCTGCTTGAGATCGTAGATCAGCTGCGCCAGGTCCTCGATGGAGTAGATGTCGTGGTGCGGTGGCGGCGAGATCAGGCCGATGCCCGGCCGCGCGTAGCGCAGGCGGGCGATCAGCTCGTTGACCTTGTGCCCGGGCAGCTGGCCGCCTTCGCCGGGCTTGGCGCCCTGCGCGACCTTGATCTGCAGCACCTCGGCATTGACCAGATACTCGGCGGTGACACCGAAGCGCCCCGACGCCACCTGCTTGATCTTGCTGCGCCGCGCGGTGCCGTAGCGTGCCGGGTCTTCGCCACCTTCGCCGGAATTGCTGCGGCCGCCGAGGCGGTTCATCGCGATGGCCAGTGCCTCATGCGCTTCCGGCGACAGCGCGCCGAGGCTGATCGCGGCGGTGTCGAAGCGCGGGAACAGTTCGCTGGCCGGCGCCACCTCGTCCAGCGGCGTAGGTGTCGCCGCCGGCACCAGCTGCAGCAGGTCACGCAACGCCGATGGCGGCCGGGCATGCACGGCATCGCAGTACTGCTGCCAGGCGCGGGCATCACCACTGCGCGCCGCGCGCTGCAGGGTGGTGACCACGTCCGGGTTGTACATGTGGTACTCGCCGCCGTGCACGTACTTCAGCAGGCCGCCGACGTCGACATCCTGCTGTGCATCCCAGGCCTGGGCGCACAGTTCGCGCGCATCGGCATCCAGCCGCGCGAAGCCAGCGCCGCCGATGCGCGAGGCGGTGTCGGGGAAGCACAGCGCGACCACTTCCGGCTCCAGGCCGATGATCTCGAACAGCTGCGCGCCGCGGTAGCTGGCCACGGTGCAGATGCCCATCTTCGAGATGATCTTCGACAGGCCCTTGTAGACGCCCTTGCGGTAGCGGCGGCCGATCTGCGACTGCTCACCGCCCTTGCTGAGCTTGAGGATGCCGCGCCGGCCCAGGTCGAACAGGGTCTGGTAGGCAAGATACGGGTACACCGCGGTGGCCCCGAAGCCGAGCAGGCAGGCCATATGGTGCGGGTCGCGCGCGGTGCCCGTCTCGACGATCAGGTTGACGTCGCAGCGCAGCCCCAGCCGCGAAAGGTGATGATGCACCGCACTGGTGGCCAGCAGGGCGTGCACCATCGGTCGCCCGGCCACCGGATAGCGGTCGGACAGCAGCAGCATCACCATGCCTTCGCGTGCGGCACGTTCGGCCTCCGCACAGATGCGCTCGATGCCGTTGCGCAGCCCTTCTTCCTCGCTGTAGGACAGGTCGAGCAGGCGGTTGGCCTGCAGGTACTGGTCCATCTTCAGCAGCTGGCGCAGCTTGCGTTGGCTCAATACCGGCGAGTTGAGGATGACGTGGTTCACCGTCTCCGGGCCGGCATGGAAGATGTTGGTCTCCTTGCCGAGCTGGGTGGACAGGGACATGGCGCAGTCTTCGCGCAGCGGATCGATCGGCGGATTGGTGACCTGCGCGAATGCCTGCCGGAAGTAGTCGTACAGCGGCCGGCTGCGCTGGCTCAGTACCGCCATCGGCGTGTCATCGCCCATCGAGCCGGTGGCTTCCTGCTCGGTCTCGGCCAGCGGCCGCAGCACCTGCTCCACTTCCTCACTGCTGAGCTGGTACAGCTTGTGGTAACTGCGCAGGGTGCCCTCGTCGAAGGGCTCCTCCACCAGCGAAGGATCGATCAGTTCGGTCTGCAGGTAGGTCACCCCCTGCTGCAGCCACTGCTTGTACGGCGCGCGGCCGCGGTTGATGCGGTCCACCGCGTCCGAATCGAGCAGGTCACCGCGCTTGAGATCGATGGCCACCATTTCACCGGGGCCGAGCTTGCCCTTGCGTACCACGCGCTCGGTCGGCACTTCCCACACGCCTGCTTCGGAGGCGACCAGGAAGTGGCGGTCGGCGGTCAGCATCCAGCGCGCCGGGCGCAGGCCGTTGCGGTCCAGCGTACACACCGCATAGCGGCTGTCGCAGGCGACGATGCCGGCCGGGCCGTCCCAGGGCTCGCTGTTGAGGCCATGGAACTCGTAGAACGCGGCCAGATCCGGATCCTTGAACTCCAGCGACTGCGTCGCCGGTGGCACCAGGATGCGCAGCGCCTGGATCAATTCCATGCCGCCGGCGACCATCAGTTCCAGCATGTTGTCCAGGCTCTGCGAGTCCGAACCATGCATGGAGATCACCGGATCGAACTCGGCGATGTCGAAGCGCGGTGTCTTCCACACCTTGCTGCGCGCCTGCGCCCAGCGACGGTTGCCCTCGATGGTGTTGATCTCGCCGTTGTGCGCGAGCAGGCGGAACGGATGCGCCAGCGGCCAGCGCGGCAGCGTGTTGGTGGAGAAGCGCTGGTGGAACACGATCGCGCTGGAGGCCAGCTCGCGCCGCTGCAGGTCCGGATAGAAGCGGCTGAGCTTGTCCGGCAGGACCATGCCCTTGTAGCTGATTGCATCCGGGGTAAGCGTGGTGACGTAGAAATCGCCATGGTCGCGCAGCTGCTGTTCGCTGCGACGGCGTGCGAGGTACAGCGCCAGGGCGAAGCCGGTGCCGTCCTGGCCGACACCGGCATCGACGAACACCTGTTCGATGCGCGGCAGCGTATCGCGTGCGAGCTGGCCGCAGACACTGTCGTCGATGGGAACCTCGCGCCAACCCGCCACGCGGCAGCCCACCGCTTCAAGCTGCACCTGCAGCTGCGTCCGGCAGGCCTGCGCGGCATCGGCGTCGTGCGGAAGGAACACCAGGCCCGCCGCGAAGCGGGTGGCCACGGTGATGCCCGCTTCGCTGGCCAGCAGTTTCAGGAATGCATCGGGGCGACGCAGCAGCAGCCCGCAGCCATCACCGGTGAGCCCGTCAGCGGCGACGCCACCGCGATGGGTCATCCGCGAAAGCGCGGCAATGGCGGTATCCACCAGCAGGCGCGACGGCTGGTCGTCGAGCTGCGCGACCATGCCGAATCCACAGGCATCGCGCTCGGAGCGCGGGTCGTAAAGCCCTTGGCGGTTGCGGGGGGCCATCTCTACCTCGATGCGGAATGAAATGAGCGGGGACACTCAAGCCCGCCCAATCCCTGGAGCGCATCGTGAGGCCACCGGATGCCTCGAATAAAGCACAGGTTGCTGCAACGCCGCAATACACGGTTGCAGGTGCAACGGAAAGCGCCGGCGGTGATCCGCCGGCGCGGGCCGGGATCAGCCGCAGCGGACGCCGCTGACCACGTCCTTGGCGTCCACTTCGATGTTCAGGCGGTCGCCCAGGAACTCCATCGTGGTCGCGTCATTGGGGTGCAGCACGCGCACCTGCTGAGCACCGGCATCTTCCTGGGCCTGCTTGCCCAGCGCGTCGGTGTAGGCCTGGCCGACCAGGCTCTGCACCTGGCTGGCGTCGCAGGTGCCCACCGGCGGTGCCTCGGTGGCCTTGCCGGCTTCATCGGCCGGTGCCTTGGCGGCTTCGGCGGCCTGCTGGGCGTGGGCCGTGGCCGAATCCTGTTCATCCAGCGCCGGCGCCTGGCAGGCGGACAAGGCCAGCACGGCCGGCAGCAGCAGGGCGGAGAGCGAACGGGCGCGAATCGGGAACGACATCATGACTCCGGAAGGGACTGTGAAAGCCGGAGCATAGCCGCGAACCCATCCTCACGTGTTTGTCTTGCGTTATTGACGCGGCCGCGTCATGTCGATCGCCACACTGCGGCCATGCCCACGTCCCCCACACCCGAACGCGCGGCGGCGCGCGCGGCCGGCCTGCGCTACGTTGATGACACCCAACCGGGCTTCACCCGGCTGCGTGCAGGCAAAGGCTTCCGTTACCGTGATGCTGACGGCCACGCAGTGCGCGATGCGGCCACGCTGCAGCGTATCCGCGCACTGGCCATTCCCCCGGCTTACACCGCGGTATGGATCTGCGCGCATGCCAACGGCCACCTGCAGGCGACCGGCCGCGATGCGCGTGGCCGCAAGCAGTACCGCTATCACGCCAACTGGGCGAAGATGCGCGATGCCGGCAAGTTCGATCGGATCATTGCGTTCGGCGAGGCACTGCCCACGCTGCGGCGGCGGCTGGCACGCGATCTCCGGCAGTCCGGATTTCCACGGACCAAGGTGCTGGCCGTGGTGGTGGCGCTGCTGGCCGATACGCTGGTACGGATCGGCAATGAGACCTACGCCCGCGAGAACCGCTCGTTCGGGCTGACCACCCTGCGCAACCGCCACCTCGAGCTGCTTCGCGGCGGGCGGGTACGCATGCGGTTCCGGGGCAAGTCCGGCCAACTGCAGGAGGTGACGGTGGGTGACCGCCGCCTGGGCCAGATGGTGCGACGGTTGCAGCAGCTGCCGGGGCAGTCGTTGTTCCAGTACCGCGACGATGATGGCCAGGTGCAGCCGGTCGATTCCGGCGCAGTGAACGAGTACCTGCGCGATGTGATGGGTGAGGACTTCACCGCCAAGGATTTCCGTACCTGGGGCGGCACGGTGGCGGCGGTGCAGGCACTGGCTGCCACCGCGTTGCCCGAGCCCGCCAGCCAGCGCGCACTGGCCGCAGCGCAGCGCGAGGTGGTCTGCCAGGTTGCCGCGCGTCTGGGCAACACCCCTGCGGTGTGCCGCAGGGCATACATCGATCCCTGTGTGTTCACCGGCTGGGAGCGTGGCGAACTCACCGCGCTGGCGGGCCTGCGCGGCCCGCGGCAGTGGGAACAGGCCACGTTGCGTGTACTGCGGCGGGCACGCCGGCTCAGCCGCAGTAGATCGCCGTGATGTTGTTGGTGCGTCCCTTTTCGATGGTCAGGCGATCACCGCCTTCGCTGGCGGGGGGAACACGCGGACCGTCGTGGCGGAGCACCTGCACGTGCAGGCTGTCGCTGTCCACGCGTGCACGTTCAACGGTGGCCGCCGACGCTGCCAGACCGACGGCGCCGCGCACCATGTCGCTGTGGCACTGGCCGGAAATCACGCCGTCGATCGGTTGAACCTGTGCGATTGGCGTGCTGCTGCATGCGGCGACGGCAAAGGTCAGTGCGGCTACGCTGAATGCGCGGATCATGATCCTGCTCCATGGTGATGAGGACGCCAGCGTGCCGCGCGCGGCGTGGTGGCGGCATGAACGGCGTGCACATGCGGGACACGATGCATTCACCGTCGCCGACAGCGGCGATGGCCACACTGCATGTACTGGCACGCCACGGAGGTATGACATGGCCACCTGTGATGTATGCGGCAATGACTACGACAAGAGTTTCACCCTGCAGCAGGGCGGGCGCAGCGGCACGTTCGACTCGTTCGAATGCGCGATCCACGCCTTCGCGCCACGCTGTGCGCACTGCAACTGCACCGTGATCGGTCACGGCGTCGAAGGCAACGGGCAGATCTTCTGCTGTGAGCACTGCGCTGGCCATGCCGGCGTGCAGGGCGTGGCCGATCGCGCCTGAACCCACCCGATTCCCCACACCTGAAGGAGACCGCATGGCTACGAGCAAGAAGGTTCCCGTCCGCCGCAAGGCGTCGCCCAAAGTACGCAAGGGTACGAAGGCGGCTGCCGAGGGCAGCACCGCAGCAGCGGCCGAACGCCCCCGCGTGGTGAAGACGGCAACCCGCAAGGCCGCCGCCGGTGATCCACGTGCCGCCCGGGTTGCGGCCCGGCAGCGACGCCTGCAGGACCAGGAAAAGGCCAAGGATGCGCGTGCGGCGAAGAAGGCGACCAGGAAGAAGGCAACCCAGGCGGGCACGCGACGCCAGCCGGAGACCCTGCCCGCCCAGCACCTGGCCAAGCCGGGACATGAGCACGAACTGGACCTGGCCCCGCGCTTCCTGGCACCGGACTACGTCGGCAGCGGCAAGCTGCAGGGCATGCGCGCGATCGTCACCGGCGGCGATTCCGGGATCGGACGCGCCGTCGCTGTCCTGTTCGCGCGCGAGGGGGCGGACGTGGCGGTGCTGCACCTTGATGAGGCCGAGGATGCCGAGATCACCCGCCAGCATGTGGAGAGCGAGGGCGGACGCTGCGTGGTGATTGCGGGCGACGTGCGCGATCCGCGTTTCTGCAACAAGGCGGTGAAGCAGGTTGCCAAGGCCTTTGGTGGCGTCGACATCCTGATCAACAACGCCGCTTTCCAGCTGCACTGCGAACGCCTGGAGGACCTGGAAGACGAGCATCTGCAGGAGACGCTGCAGACCAATATCGGCGGCTACGTGCAGATGGCACGGGCCGTGCTGCCATACCTGGGCGAGGGCGCCAGCATCATCAACACGGGCTCGGAAACCGGCCTCTTCGGCAGCAAGGCGCTGATCGACTATTCGGCGACCAAGGGAGCGATCCACGCTTTCACCAAAGCCTTGGCCAGCCAGCTGCTGCCGCGTGGCATCCGGGTCAACTGCGTGGCCCCCGGCCCGGTGTGGACGCCGCTCAATCCTGCGGACAAGCAGGCCCCCGACGTGGCCGAGTTCGGCAAGGACAGTGACATGGGGCGCCCGGCACAGCCGGAGGAGCTGTCTCCGGCCTATGTGTTCCTGGCGTCACCGGCCTGCGCCAGCTACATCAGCGGGGTGATCCTGCCGGTGATGGGCGGCCCGCGGGGCTGACCGGGGGCGCATACAGATCGGCGATGCGCGGAATGAAGCGCTGCGGGTTGGCGCCGACCAGGTTGGTGAGCACCACCACGGCGATGCCGCGGTCAGGGTAGACGATGAAGGCCGAGCGCGCGCCACCGATGCCGGCGACCTGGCGGTCCGGCGCGCCCTGCAGTACCGGCCAGCCGGCAGACCACGGGCCCGCCCTGCCATCGGCCAGCGGCTCGGCGGTCCACATCCGTGTGCGCCCGTCCTCGTGCAGCAGTCGCCCGTCCAGCAGTGCGACCAGCCAGCGCGCGGTGTCATCGGCGGTGGTAAGGATGCCGCCGCCGGACCACAGGCTGGGCGGCACGTCGTAGAACCAGTGCGACAGCCGGGGCGGCGTATCGGCGGCTTCGGTCGCGCGCGGGGCCAGGCTGTACATCGTGGCGGCGTCGGGGATCAGGTCGTAACTGTCGCCGAAGGTGGTGCGTTCCATGCCAGCGGCGCCGAACTGCTGGCTGGCCAGGAAGCGGTCGTAGGGCATGCCCGACTGCCGCGCGATGATCCGCGCCAAGAGCAGATAGTTGGTCTGGTTGTAGGCGAAACGCTGGCCAGGTGCCGCCTCCATCGGCTGTGCGGTCACGGCCTGCCAGGCCTGTGCCTCGGTGCCTCCGCCCAGCAGCCCGCGCTCGTCAAGGATGTCCGGCAGGCCGGAGGTGTGGGCCAGCAGCTGACGTACGCGCACGGTCTGCCAAGCGGCCGGAAGTGCATCCAGATAGCGCGACAGCGGTGCATCCAGATCCAGCCGGCCCTGCTGCGCCAGCTGTGCGGCGGCGACGCCGGTAAAGGCCTTGGTGGCGGAGTTCAACGGGAATCGCGTGCTGCGCGTGGCGGGCACGCCGTTTTCCACGTTGGCCAGGCCGAACGCTTCGGACAGCACGACCTGGCCGTCCTTGACCACTGCGATCTGCAGGCCCGGAATGCGCTCGTCCTGCAATGTCTGGCGGATAAGGCGGCGAGCCTGTTCGTTCGCCGGCTCCGGGCTGGCTGACGCGGGCGAAAGGGGCAGAGCAGCAAGCAGCAGGAGCAGAAGGGAAAGCGATGGGCGGAACATGGGTTATTCCCGGCGGGATGTGCGGATGGGATGCAGCAGGCAGCAGGAGGGTTTAGATGCCGCCGTTGTGAATTTCGGGAGGGAGGACATTCCAGCGGAGCCGGCCGTCCACCCTGATGGCAGTGAGGCCGAGACTGACAGCGAACGGAGGATGCCTGCTGCCGGACTTGCTACAGTCTGTCCGCTGCACGCAACGCAGACCCATGCCCAGGAGGAAGGGCGGCGATGTCCGAACCGTACTCGGCTTTTCTCAGATTGAGGATGTCACGCGCAGATCTTGCGCGGTGGCTTGCGGCAGCACCGCCGGACGTGTCCCGCTGGCCGGACTGGCGCTCCATCGGCGGGCAGTGGAGTCTTCCCGGAGGCGGGGATCTTTCCGACCCGGATGCTCCGGGTCTGCAGACGCTCATTTCAGACTGCAACGCGATGTTGGCGCGTCATCGGGACAACCGCGCGGCACTGGAGTTCGTGCTGGGATCGGCAGAGGCGGAGAACATCAGGATTGCGGCCTATGACCGCCAGGGAAGACATTTCGTTGCCGGGTCGTTGACCTATTCGGAGAGTCTCTACGACATCCTGTTCTTTCTGGCCCTGGGGCGCAGCGCAGCCGAGTTCCTGGCCACGGACGATGCCGGCCTGGTCGTTGTCCACGACTATCTATGGGGCGAGGACGGCGAACGGAGAACGGTCGCCGCGCTTGGCCTCGCTGGAAACGGACACTCCGCATTCCTGGGGCCCGACGCCTCCGCTGCCGCCGCCCGCGAGTTCGACGAACGGGTCGAGGCAATGCTGGATGGACAGGACGATCCGGACTTCTTCCCACGCGATCAGCTGCAGGATCTGCGGGACTGATCCCGCGCATCAGCTATTGTTGAAGGGCACATAGGGTGTAAACGGCCTGGAAGGATCGAAGTCCTTCTGGCCAGGGTACAGAAGGCAATAGAGCCTGCCTTCATGCACGACTGCCAACGGGTAACAGGCATCCTGCCTGCTCATTCCGCCTGCGCCGCATTGCTGAAGGCCTTCCAGCACCTCCATGGCGGTGCACTTTCCGGCCTTGCAGTCATGTTCCCGGATCGCGCTGAAGCCCTTTGAATAGAAGATCCGCGGTGCCTGATAGCGCTGCAGCGGTTGCAGGTGCTTGGCCAGGGCGGCGTAGGCCCTGCCCACTTCCTCCCGCTCACCCAGGTTGAACGTGGAAGGCGAGTCCGATGTGAACCTGAACTTCGCAGGATCCGTCTCGCACTCCCACGCATGTGAGGCGGGAATGTGCAGCACGAGCAATGCGAACGCACTGATCAAGGATCGGGGCATCATCACTCCTGGGCAGGTCTGCTGTTGCTCGATGGAGCCGCATGGGAACACGGGAAAGAGTGAACCAGCGCTTCCCGCGCCAGCGTCGATGCGTCTTCCTCGAGGCGGGCGCGCGGAAGCGCCTTCAGGTGGCTGTACACGCGGTCCACAAGCTCATGGGGCAGGACCGTGGCTCGTCCACACCATTGCCCGGCGCTGCTGTCGGCGACTGCCGCGATGTAACCCTGGGCCCAGGACACCGCGCGAGCGCGGCACAGTGCGTCGCTGCACTCACGCCCCTCCTCGTTGCCTGTGATTCGCTCCAGCAGTGCGCGGCCACTGGAAAGTGCATTGCCTGCGTCTGCCGCATGCGCGGGCAGAGCGGCGGACAGGCACGCCGCAAGGAAGGAGGCTGTTGAAGGCCGCCGCAGCCAGCGGCCAACCGGAGTGCGCATGCATGCGATTCCTGAAGATGGAGAAGAGAAGGCTCGTCGCCAGGGCCAACTCTATCGGATCGGCAAGTGGAGGGAAGCGATTCCGGGCGTACGATAAGTCATGCAGGTCACATGCGCCTGTCGTCCCGCTGGTTCGCAGCGGCATGCTTTAGCTGATTCTGGGGAGTGACAATGGATCTGGAAGTTCTGGAGAAGTGGTGTCAGGACGGGATTACAATGTTGTCGTCTCCGGGTGATGTTCCTCATGTTGTTGAGTTGCGGAGGAAGACGGTTGCGCATTTTTCTCGCAGCCCAAAACTTTACGAGTTGGCAAAGGATATTGCTGAGGGCTTGAATGATCTTCCTGAGGACTCGAGGCGGGCTGCAAAGGACTACCTGATCTCCACTTATGGTTTCAGTTTTGAGTTTTTTGTGGATAGGAAGTTGGCCAAGGTTCGCGAAATTCTGAAGCGCGGAAAAATCAGAAGCGCGGCGGAGTTTCGTGCGTTGTCCGATTTTGCAGCGGATGTGGAAGTCGAGGAGGGGCTCGCTCGCGATGCAGAGTTACTTCTTGCGAGCTACTCCAAGGCCTGAAATATGCTGAGCCTGGGCCTTGATGCTCGGCACAAGTTGTATTTGCAGGGTGGGATCGACCAAGGACTCAGTGCTGGCCTCGCCGGTCCCCAGCCCAGCAGCTGCCGGGTCGGCTGCATACGCTGCGCTTGAACCCCCTACCGTTCGTCGGCCCATGACTTCCGGGGGGTTGACTACAGGTGTCGTCACGCCGACAGTGACGACACGTGTAGTCAAGGGAGCCTGTCATGCGCGGCAAAACCATCGGGGACCAGGAGCTGGCCCTGCTGCAGTACATCGATGAACATGCGCCGGCCAGTGTCGGCGAGGTCGCCAGCGGCTATGGCGAGGCGCGCGGGCTGGCCCGTTCCACCGTGCTGACGATGATGGAGCGGCTGCGCACCAAGGGGTACCTGCAGCGACGGCAGCACGAAGGCCTGTACCGCTACCAGGCCACCCGTGGCCCTGACAGCGTGCTGCAGGGTGCGGTGGCCCAGTTCGTCGACAACACGCTGCAGGGCTCGGTGTCGCCGTTCGTGGCCTATCTTTCGCAGCGCCAGCAGGTCAGCGACAACGAGCTGGCCGAGCTGGAAGCGCTGGTCGCCCAACTCCAATCGCGTCGCCACGAGGGCTGAGTCATGGACACCACGATGCTGATCCCGATGCTGGAACGGCTGGGCTGGACCAGCCTGCAGACCGTGCTGCTGGTGGCGCTGGTGTATGCCGTGTGCCGGCTGATGCCGTCGCTGTCGGCCGCTACGCGTTGCCGGTTGTGGTGGCTGGTTTCGTTGCAGGCCGTGCTCGGCCTGGTGTGGAGCCAGCCGGTGCAGCTGCCCTGGTTGCCCGCGTCGCCGTCGGTGGCGATGACCGCTACCGATATCGCCGCCGATGTGGTCTATCCGCTGTCTGCGGAAGGCTCCGCGCAGCTGCTGGCCACGATGCCGGTGGAGGTCGTGGCGACGCCCGCAACAGCGTGGTGGGCGCTTGCACTGGCCGCGCTGTGGGCCTCCGGTGTGCTGCTGATGGCCTGGCGCACCCTGGCGGAGTGGCGGCGTTGCCGCGCGCTGCTGGCCGCCGCGTATCCCTGCGAGGACGCGGCGCTGGTGCAGGCGCTGCACCTGGCCGCCGACGCGCATGGACTTCGCCGCCCGCCGCGCCTGTGGATGAGCGCACAGATCGATGCGCCGCAGCTGGTCGGGCCGCTGCGCCCGGTGCTGCTGCTGCCGGCCGGCGCCACTGCACTGCAGGGCGACGCGCTGGACCTGGCATTGACCCATGAACTGCAGCACCTGCAGCGCCGTGACCTGCAGTGGGGATTGTTGCCGGCACTGGCGCAGCACCTGTTCTTCTTCCACCCGCTGCTGCGGCTGTCGGTGCGTGAGTACGCCCAGGCCCGGGAAGAAGCGGTGGATGAGGCGGTGGTGGGCCAGCATGGGGCCAGTCGCCACGCATACGGGCGTCTGCTGCTGCAGCTGGGCGTTGCACCGCAGCCGCACCTGGGGGTGGCCAGTGCCGCGCCGGACACGACCAGCCTCAAGCGCCGGCTGCTTTCGCTGCAGCCGCGCAAAGCCTGCCCGCGCGTGCTCGCGGTTGCCCTGACGGCCGTGGTGCTGGTGGTGGGTGTGGCACCCATGCGACTGGTCGCAGCGCCGGTGCCCCCGGCGCCTCCCGCACCGCTGGCGCCGCCGAAGCCCCTGTCGCCGCCGCCGGCTCCGAAGGCACCGCCGGCGCCGGCAGCGTCGGCGCGCCTGCCGGCCGTGCCGGTTCCCCCCGCGCCGCCGGCTGACGCGACCGGGCCGGACGATGTGACCGGACCCGATGATGCCGATGTGGGGGCCTTCGACGATGCGACCGACGTGGACGAAAACCATGACGGCATGACCTCTACCGGCACCTCCATCACCACCTACGGGACGTTGGATCTGGGCGAGTCGCCGCGCCAGGCCTATGTACTGGTGGATGGGGATTCGACCTTCGCCAATGGCGGCATCGATGACGTGGCGCAGGCCCGCAGGCAGCTCGGCAAGGGACCGGCACTGTGGTTCCGCCAGGGCGACAAGCGCTACGTGGTGCGTGATCCGATGCTGGTGCAGTCACTGCAACGTGCCTATGCCGGCGCGGCGGAACTGGGCCGTCAGCAGGGCGAACTGGGACGCCAGCAGAGCGTGCTGGGTCGCCAGCAGGGCGAGCTCGGCCGCCGGCAGGGTGAACTGGGCCGGTTGCAGAGCGAACATGCACGCCAGATCGCGCAGGACGCGATGCGCACCGCGCGCAGTGCGATGGCTGCCCATGACATCAATCGTGAAGCGGCGGCCGAAGCGGCCAGGGCCGCGCGCGATTCGGTCGACGACGCAGCGCTCGCGCGGCAGGCCGCCGCTGAAGCGCGGCGCGCCCTGCAGGAGGCTCGTGCTGACGAACGCCAGTCGGGGCGGAGCAGCGAGATGGGTCGGCTGGCCGGAGAGCAGGCCGCGCTGGCCAGCCGCCAGGCGGCGCTGGGCAGCCAGCAGGCCGCGCTCGGCGAACGCCAGGCACGCCTGCACGAGCAGGCCTCGCGACAGGCGCAGCAGGTGATCGCCCGTGCGCTGGCCAATGGCAAGGCCCAGCAGCTGTGAAGCGGCGGTAGCGCCGGGCCATGCCCGGCGTGCCCAGCGACGTGCATGCGGATGGAAACCGCCGGGCCCGGCCCGGCGTTAGCGGCTCAACCGCAGTTGGCGCGCACGATCCGGTTCTGCGCGTCGACCTCGATGGTGACCCGGTCCTCGCGGAAATCCATGGTCACCGCCATGCCGGGCTTCACCACCCGCGCCGTGCGTGCACCACTGGCTTCAACCACCTGCTTCACCGTGGCCTCGTCGGCGGCCCTGCCTGCCAGCCCCTCCAGCTTTTCCGGGTTGCATCGCTGCGGGCTTCCTGCGACATGCGGAGGCCGGGGTGCAGGATCGCTGCTGCTGCCACTGCCTGCACTGCCGCCCGCATGGCTGCAGGCGGCCAGCGGCAGGGTACAACCGAGCATCAACCAGAGACTGGAACGCATCGCGGATACTCCACGCATCAGGAGCCGACAGTCTCATCGATCGGGGCTTCAGGGGGCGTCAATACCCGTTCGGCGAGCTGTTCGATGCGGCCCAGCAGCTGCGCCAGCACGGCATCGTCGTAAGGCAGCCAGCGGCGTGGCCGCGCCGGCAGGTCCGGCAGGGCCAGCGTCTGCCCGGCAAGGCTGGCGCGGGCGGTGGCCAGGTGCAGACTGTAGTGGCCGACCTGCACATGGCGGCGCTGGAAGGTCATCAGGTCACGCTGCGGATGCGCGGCCAGCAGATGCTCCAGGGTTCGCCCGCGCAAGCGGACCATGCGGGCCGGCGGCAGTGGCATGCCCTCGCCACCGCATGCGCAGGTACTGGCCAGCAGGTCGAGTTCGCGCAGCAGTTCGGACGCCACCACTGCGGGCAGCTCGCGCGCCTGCACCGGTTGCCACGCGTCGCGATGCTGCCGCTGGAACTGGACGCGGCCGCTGCGGATCTCACCGGCAAGGCCATGCGACAGCGGCGCCGACAGCTGCCAGCCGATCCGCCACGGGCCTTTGGCCAACATCAGCTGGCCGCTGTCATCGCCGTGCCAGCCTTGCCGACGGGCCAGCCCGGCCAAGGTCGCCACCGACAGCGTCAGCCCATTGAATGCAGCGGTATCGGCGGGTTCGCCGCGGGCGTCCAGATAGTGTTCGCGGAACACCTGGCGGAGCGGTTGCCGGCAGCGCTGCTCGATCAGCCGCGCGCGCCAGGCGGCGCGCAGATGGGGTTGGCTGCGGGCGGGATGCCACAGGCGCAGGCGGTTGCGGCCCTGCAACGCGACCACGATGCCATGCGCATCGGCGAACGCCTCTGCGCCGTCCACCGGCATCGCATCGATCCAGTGCCCACGCGCATCGGCGAGCTGCCAGACCAGGCCCTGCAGCAGGGTGGCCAATGCCGGCTGCCGGCACGCGTCGCGCCAGTCCTGCAGTGCCCACTCGCCGCCCAGCACGAACGTGGCCTCCAAAGCACGGGCCAGGCTGGCCAGTGAGCGCCTGCCGGCGGCAATGACCGGCAGACGCAGCAGCAGTTGCGGGCGCTGTGCGAGGCGGCGTTCGGCGGCGGCCAGATGGCGGTCCAGCTTCCGCGCGATACCGGCATGGCGCACCTGCGACCGCGCCAGCGCCAGCGCGGCAATGGCCTCGGGGGTGGGCATCGCATTGACCGCCTTGGCCAGCGCCACAGCCACCGATTGCGACGGCAAGGTCCGGGCGGCGGTCGGGGCAACGCACACCGGTGGCAGCACCTGCGCCAGCAAGGGCCGCAGCCAGAGCGCATCGCATTCCAGTGCCGCGCGCGTGGCACGCCAGAGCACACCGGCTTCGGCGATGCTGAAGGCACGGTCGGCGACGTAGGGCGCCTGGCCACTGTGGATCGCCTGCAGGCGCTGCGCTGCCTGCTGTAATGCGTGCTCGGCGAACTGCAGGTAGGTGTCGTGTTCGCTCAGCGGCTGCAGATCGGCGGGCGCCGGGTCGATGTCGGCCTCGGTGGGGTACAGCTCGGCGATGCGGGCATGGCGCAACAGGTCCTGCAACGGCCAGTGCGCCACCAGGCGCAGTTCATCACGCAGCAGTGGTTGCGCGCTGCAGCCGTCCAGCAGCGAGGCCAGCGTTCCGCTGCCGTCGGCACCGGCACAGCGCGCCAATGCCAGCAGCGACAGTGCATCGCTGCCGGCTTCGACGTTTGCCCCGGCGTGCAGCCCGCAGTGCTGCAGCAATGCCAGCGCGGGCGCCTGCAGCCGCTCGTGGCCGGGCTCGGTGCAGCGCGCAAGCAGGGCCACGCCATCGACCGGACGAAGCGCGCCCGACCGTGTACCGGTGCTGCGCCGGGACAGGCGCAGCAGCGCAGCGGCGCAGATCGCAACGGTAAGACGGGGCTGCCGCTGCGCGTCGGCGTCGAGAATGCGGTGCGCCCACTGGCGGGCGTTATCCGTGGGCGGTAGCCCGTCGCACCCCAGGGCCATCGGCAGCAGGCTGGCCAGTTGCCCGTCATCCAGCCGGGCCAGCAGCGCCGCCTGGTCCTCGCCATGGAATCCGGCCAGCGTACCGGCCGACTCCGTGCCGGCCAGCAGGGCAGCAAGGGAGCGCAGCTGGGAGCCCGGGACCTGGGTGCTCATGGAACCTCCGTGTCGTGAGCCGCGCCAGTCTCCGGCGGGGCCGCGTGGGGGTCCAGCGGCAGGGCATCATTCTGCCAACCCCATCGCATTCAGTCATAAAGTGACACCGTCCGCGAACGCGCGGGACCCCGGCTCACGCCATGCCGGGTGGCGCCTGCAGGGCGAGCAGTTCGCGCTCCTGTGCTTCCTCGCGGACCAGCCGCTGCAGCAGCAGGGCCAGGGTCACCACGTCCTGGTGATTGTGATCGGCCACCCGGCGCAGGTTCACCGCATCGCCGCCGCGCAGGAACCGCAGCCACGCAGCCGGTGCCTCCGATCCCGGCAGATCGTCTTCGCGGATCACGCGCAGCAGCTGGCGCTCGATGGTGGACAGCCTGCAGTTCTCCCAGGTGCCGCGATAGCGGCGGCGGGTCGGATACAGCAGGTCGACATGGTCCAGGGCACTGATCGGGTCGCGCTGGCGCGCCAGCCGGTAGCGCGCTTTCAGCAGGGGCGCATCGTAGCTGCGGCCGTTGTAGCTGCAGAACACCGTGGATGGCTGCAGCCAGCCGGCGAAGGTGGCCAGCATCGCTTCTTCGGCAGCCATCGTCGATATCAGCAGCTGGCGGATGCGCAGGCCTTCGCCGCGCTGCGGGCAGGTGTGCCAGTCGGCAGCACCGATCATGAAGGCGCGGGTACCGGTGCCACCGGCCAGCCCGGTGGTCTCGGTATCGAAGAACAGCAGGTCGCGCGCGGCCACGTGCTCGTTCTCGCGGCGGGCGAACGCCAGCGACAGGGGAACCTTCGGAACCGGCTGCGGCTGCAGGGATTCGATCAGGAACAGGCCTGGCGCGATCTCCTCGCCGGGCAGCCGCCGGTCCTGTGCGGTCGCGTGCAGGGGCGCTGCGCTGCCGCGTGTGCGCAATCCCAGCAGGCGATGCAGGCTGCCGACGTGGGGCTGCCGCAACGGTGGCGTGGAGGGGGCGGGTGTCATGGCAGCCGGGCCGGTCGGCTTGTGGCGGATCTCCTGTTCAACCCAGGCGAACACCGAGCGTTCGGCCGGTGGCTGCCGTGCGTCATTGGCCGCTGCCGGGACGGCCGCTGCGGGCGTCGCTGCCGTGACAGCCGCCGGCCCGGCCTTCGGGTCGCCCGCCTGCTTCCGCAGCAGACGCAGCTTGTCCAGGCTCAGGCTCACGGTGCCAGCAGCTCCACGGCGCCACGGGTGGCGGGCACCGCATCGGGCACGTGCTGGCAGGCGTCGGCATCGAACAGGTCCAGCACACGCAATGCCAGTGCGCGCGGCGAGGTCTCGTCCTCCTCCTGCGCTGCCAGTACCGGGCCGACGCAGGCCGGACAGCCCGCCGTGCAGTCGCAGCGCTGCACGAGTTCGCGCGCGCGCTGCACCAGCTCCGCCTGGCGCTGCCACAGGGGTTCGCTCAGGCCGACGCCACCCGGGAAGTTGTCGTACAGGTAAACGGTCGGCACGAACACCTGCAGCAGTTCGACCGCGCCCGGATCGCCATCGCTGCCGCGCAGCTGGCCGCGGCCGCTCTGGTCGGCGACCGCGAACCATGCACCGTCGCCATTGCCGACCGACTTCTGCAGATCGCGTGCGTCGGCCATCACCGCCACCGTAGCGACGATGTGCAGCGCGTAGGCGGCACCCAGGAAGCCATCCAGCGCGTCCTGCCGGCTGGCGAACGCACGCAGCAGCAGCGCCTGCGGCAGCTGCCACCACACTGCGGTGGTGTGCAGTTCCTGGTCGGGCAGGTTCACCGGGCCGTAGCCGATGTTCTCGTGGGTGTAGTACCGGATCTTCTTGTAGCCGGCCACGCGGCGCACCACGTGCACTTCGCCGTGGTGCGAATCGCCGCGCCCGGCCACGCCGCCGTCGAAACGATCCAGCACCTTGAGCTTGGTGAAGTCGATGCTGTCGGTGTAGTAGTCCACGTGGGTGCGGGTGACGTAGGCCTTGCGCCCCTCCCAGTCCAGCGTCTCCACCTGGTACGGCGTGGACTGCACCATGTGGATGGCGCCCTCGTACAGGGTCAGCGCGGCGGCGGAGTAATCGACCTCGGCGATGATCTGCTGGCGGCCGTCGCTGCGGTCGACCACCACGAAGTTGCCGTCGGCCACCGCGCGCAGGCTCACCGCATTGGCCGGATAGCTGTCGGCGATCCACTCCCAGCGCTCGCCCTCGCGATGGACCACGTCGGTTTCGGCCAGGGCTTCCAGGAACACCTCCGGATCGATCGGGCCGAAGCCATCGCCGACCCGGAACGGCAGCTCGAATGCCGCGCAGCGGATGTGGTCGAACAGGATCAGTGGCTGGTCCGGGGCGATGCGCGCATGTTCGGGCGAGGCTTCGGCGAAGAAGTCCGGATGGCGTACCACGTACTGGTCCAGTGGCTGCGAACTGGCCACCATCACGCCCAGCGCGGGCTGCTGGCGGCGTCCGGCGCGGCCGAAACGCTGCCAGGTGGCGGCCACGCTGCCCGGATAGCCGTTGAGGATCACCACGTCCAGGCTGCCGATATCCACGCCCAGCTCCAGCGCCGAGGTGCTGACGATGCCATCGATGCTGCCCGCGCGCATGGCGCGTTCGGTCTCGCGACGCTCGGTGGGCAGGTAACCGCCGCGATAGGCGCGGATGCGCGGTGGCTTGCGCGGATCGTGGTCGAAGATGTCCTTCAGGTACTTGGTGAGCACTTCGACCATCAGCCGCGTCTGCGCGAACACCAGGGTCTTGAGGCCGGACTTGATCGCGATGCGGGCGATGCGGTTGCTCTGCGAACGCGCCGATGCACGCAGGCCCAGGTCCGGGTTGATGACCGGCGGGTTCCACAGCAGCACCTGCTTCGGTCCGCTGGGCGCACCGGATTCGGTGATGGCCGTGACCGGTGCTTCGATCAGGGCCTCGGCATGTGCCTGCGGATTGCCGATGGTGGCCGAGCACAGGATGAACTGGGGTTGCACGCCATAGAACGCACAGATGCGCTTGAGCCGGCGCAGCACGTTGGTGACATGGCTGCCGAACACGCCGCGGTAGGTATGCACTTCGTCGATGACGATGTAGCGCAGGTTCTCGAAGAACTGCGCCCACTTGGTGTGATGCGGCAGGATCGCCTGGTGCAGCATGTCGGGATTGGATACCACGATGTCGCCATGCAGGCGGATCGCCTGCCGCGCGTCCCCGGGCGTGTCGCCATCGAAGGTGAACGCCTTCACCCCGAGATCGCCGGCGCGGTTGAGCTCCAGCAGTTCGGCCACCTGGTCCTGCGCCAGCGCCTTGGTGGGGAACAGGTACAGCGCCTTGGCGTTGTCCTGCATGGCCGCACTGACCACCGGCAGGGTGTAGCACAGCGACTTGCCGCTGGCGGTCGGGGTGACGATGGCCACATGCTCGCCGCGCTGGCTGGCCTCCCAGGCCTCGGCCTGGTGGCTGTACAGCTGCTCGATGCCACGTGCCTTCAATGCGGCGGCAAGGGCCGGCGGTACCGATTCCGGAATGGGCGCATAGCGGCCCTCGCGGCCGGGGATGGCAAAGCTGCCGGTGATGCGGTCGTGGTAGCGGCGCTGCAGGCGCGCGCTGAGCAGGGCACCGTCGCGGGCGGGCAGACCGTCGCGGGTCGCGAGTTGCTGCTCCGCGTCGGCGGTGCGCTTGGCGAGTTCGTAGGCCATGGGTGCACGGATTCCAGGGGGGCACATGGCACCACAGATGGGTCTCAGGATGTGAGACCCCGCAGCGGGACGGAGTGAACCGTTCAGTGCGCGGGCGGCAGGCGCGCGTCGAATCCAGTGAAACGCCTGCCGCGTGCGCCGGAACAACGGGCTGGCCGCCTCGAACAAATGACAGGTGCACCTCGCGGGCGCGGACGTGCAGTCCACTTCAGCGCGGGCTGAACAGCGCGCGCCGTTCCAACGAAATCTGAAGCCGCCATCCGTATCCTCAGGCGAAGGACGCAACCAACAGGGGCGGTAGGGGTGGCACGACGAGCAACGCAGGGAGCACTTCTGGCCGGCCTGGTGCTGGCCGGTACCGCGCAGGCGCAGCAGGCGCCATCACCCGTATCGGCGGTGCCCGAACCCGGGCAGACCGTCGCCGCACCGCCGGAGCCTGTCGTGACCCCCGAAGGCACGCCCGCGCAGGGCAACGTCACCACCCTCGGTGAAGTGCGCGCGCTGAAGCCTGAAGACGATCAGCCACTGGATCTGTACCGCTTCAGGAACCCGGTGAAGATCGAGAACAACCGCTTCAGCCGCAACTGGAGTGAACCGCCGACGCCCGAGCAGGTAAGCATGGCCGGCGGCTACGTGATGATGGGTGTGGTTAAGGGCTTGCTGGCGGCGGGCAAGGGCTTGAACAAGATCACCGGGGGGCCGGATCAGATCCAGTCCGCCATCGCCCGGCCCCCGCCGGAACTGAGCGCGGAACAGCAGCGGCGCGCGCTGCAGTTCTGTGCGCAGCAGGAGGGTTGCGGTGGTGCACCGCCGCTGAAGTGAGCGAAGGAGGGGGGGACGCTATGCCGTACGGGCAACGCCGGGCGGCCGCCGTTCCAGCCACCACAGCAGGGACGCACACAGCACGAAGGCCAGCCACCATGGCCAGCGTGATCCCGGCACGGGCTGTGTCGCCTGTGCCTTGACCGGTGCGGAGGTGGCCAGGGCCTGCGCCGTGGCATCGATCATTCCCTGCCGGTGCAGCGCCGCCGCATCCGTCCTGTCGAACACATAGCGCCAGTAGGAGTGCTCGCCCTGTTGCAGCCGGTGCCAACCGGCCTCGCGTGGCCACCAGCCGGCACAGCGTGCGCTGCCGGTGCCGCCGTCCACGATCAGCGGCACCGACGCGCCCCGTGTGTCGAACACCTGCAACGGCGCCTGCACATCGCACAGGGCCTGTCGTTCCCCGGCCCACGCGATCGGCTGCGGCGACCACGGCGCGGTGCTGCCGCCCTGCGCGCGCGCCAGGGTGCCGACCACATCGCTCCACAGCTCGCCATGGCGATCGTCGCGGCCGGCCAGCACCCAGCGCCACGTGTCGGTCAGCGGCAGCAGGCCGATGCGACCCTTGCCGGTATCGCGCCAGCCTCCGATGGCAGCGCCGCTGCGGTCGTGCAGCAGTGCGGTGGTGGCAGGCACCTGCAGCGCAAGCTGTTCCAAGGTGGGCAGCGCGGCGGCATGCGAATCACGATCAGCCTCTTCGCCTTCGCGGGTGGGCAGCGTGCCGGACGCCAGCGGACCGCGTCGGGCTGCCAGCATCGCGCTGTCACCATCGCCGGGCAGCGTGACGCTGCGGCTGGCGCCATCGCCCTGCATGGGCAGGCCGAGCTCGCGCAGGCGTTGCCGCGCTCCGGCCGATGGCACGCCAGCACTGCGGACCAGCACACCCAGGCCCTCGTGCATGGCCTGGCGCACCGCTGCGAGCTGGCCACTCCCCAGCGTGGCCAGGCTGCGCTCGTCCAGCAGCAGCAGGTCGGTGCGCGCCAACGATGCCGCGTCCAGACCGACCTGACCTTCGCTGATGCTGAGGCCGGCGCCGGTGTCGGCCTGCATCTGCACGTCGATGCCGGCATCGGTGGCCCAGCGTCGCAGGTACTTCAGTTCGGGTCCCGGTGTGCCGGCGCGGATCTGCAGGCGGACCCGCGTGGCCGGCAGGGTCTGCTGGGGTACCGGAACGGTATCGACGACATGGCCTTCGCCATCCAGCAGGCGCAGGCGGAACACGCTGCGGCCTTCGGCACGGGCCACGCCACTCAGTCGCACCCGTCCGTCCTCGCCCAGCGGGGCGCGGTCGATCACCGTGTCAGCCGGGTCCAGCAGCTCAGCCTGCGCGCGGGGGACGCCGCGGGCCTGCGCCTGCACGTCGAAGCGCGCGCCAGGGGCGACATCCGCGGGCAGCTGCAGCGCGGTCCAGCCGCGAGGGACGGGCGGTGCCTGCCAATGGACCTGCGCGGGCAGCGTGGCGTCGCGGTCGCGTGCCTCCAGGCCGGCGCCGACCAGGGTCAGCCGCGTCGAGGGATGCTGGCGCAGCGCCGTCGCCAGGTCCGGCACACGCTTCGCACCCGGCACCTGGGCGGCTTCGGGCAGCAGGATGAGCGGTCCCTCGCTTGCCGGCTGCGCGCTGGCCCTTCCGGCATCGGCGCCCAGCACCACCAGGCCCGCAGCGGGCTGCTGCCGTGCGGGCGGCAGCAGGCATGCGTACAGCAGTGCAGCGGCGATGACCTGCAGGCCGAGCACGGCCAACAGCGGGCCACGCGGTCGCACCGGTGCGCGCAGCTGGCGCGCGCTGGCGACGAGTACGATCAGCACCAGGACGAGCGCGACCCACAGAGCCGGTGCCGACAGATTCATGGCTGCGCCTCCAGTGCATCCAGGTATCGCTGCCCCATCGCATCGGCCGCGCTGCGGCGTGTGGCCTGCGGCACGGGGCGCTGCAGCGCCCTCCACAGCTGTGACCGCAGGCGCTGCCGGCAGTCGGTACAGCCTGGCTCGATGCGCAACTGTTCGATGGCGGCCGCCAGGTCGAGCGCGTCGGGCAGGTAGGTCGCATTGCGCTGCTGCCAGCCCGCCAGCGCGTCCAGATCCGGCGTGCCGTCGCCGTCGCCCAGTCGCTGCCAGGCCTCGACGATGGCCGGGTCCGGTGCCGTGCGTGCCGTCAGTGGCAGCTGTCGGCTGGCCAGCCCGGCGCGGTCACCGCCCAGGCGCCGGCCCTCATCGATGGGCGGTAGTTCCGGGCCGACGCGGGCCAGGTAGATGCGTTCGGCCTGCTGGACCTGCTTGATGAATCCCAGTGCCTTGTAGGCGTACGGCAGCGCCTGCTCCGGGCGCCCCTGGCGCAGCTCGCCTTCGGAGGCCCACATCTGGTCGAGTGCCGCCTTCAACGTCGCGCGGGTCTGCGGATCGAGCAGGGTCGCCGCCTCGGCGTGGTCGTGCGTGTGGCCATACTCGGTCAGCACGTCCGTGGCGCTGCCGAACACCGGTGGCGTCTCGGCGTTGCCTGCGTTGCCGCCGTGGTCGTGGCCATGCGCGTCGTGGTCGCCGGCCTGCGGCTGCGCCGCGTGGTCGTGATCATGGTCGTGATCGTCGTCATGATCGTCTGCGGGAGGGGTGTCACTGGTCGGCAGATCGCTGGTTGGCGGCGGCTTCGGTGCGCCTTCGCTCTCTTCGCCAAGGAACTGGCCGTAGCGCAGGCGCAGGATGCGCTGGTCGACGCCGATGGCGTCGCTGCGCTTGACGAAGTCATCGGCGGCCAGGCTGCGCCGCTGGCGGATCAACGCCTCCGCATCGAGGATGATCTGCCGTTGGCTGCGGAAGTAGGCCGGCAGGGTCTTCTTGATGCGGCCTTCCAGCTCGGCGCCCAGTACCGCCTCGCTGCTGGGCAGGCGCAGGATCACGCTGCTGCTGCGGCCGGTCTGGGGTGTCGGGGCATGGTTGTCGCGCACTTCCAGCTGGGCGATCACATCGTTGCCGGGCTGCGCTCCCAGTGCGCCCAGATCCAGCGTGTGAGCGAACCGTCGCGCCGTTGCTTCGCCACTGCCGGTGAGCGTCACGCTGCGCTGGACGAAGGTGATGTTCTCGCCGCTGCCCTGGGTGAGGGTGATCGACAGGCGGGCCTGCGTGGCCACGCCGTGATCGTCGCTGGCCTCGAAGCGCAGTGCCCACTGGCGCTGCCCGGGCGTGCCCAGTACCAGGCTGGCAGCGGGCTCCAGCACGCGTACGGTCGGGGCACGGTCCGCCACCACGTCCAGGCGGTACAGGCGTGTCGTGGCCAGTGCCGGTTCGCTGACCACGCGGTACAGCACCGGTGCACGGGCCACATCCTGCGCCTGCCAGTGGCCGTCGCGCTCGCTCAGCGGCACGCGCCGGCCATCGTGGAACTGCAGCCATGCGCTGCGGGGCGCACGATCAAAGCGCAGCGACCACGACAGGCGGCTGTCGGCGGCGACCTTGGCATCGAGTGCGTTCTGGTTACGGGGTGGTTGACCCGTATAGGCCGGAGCCTCGATGCGCAGGCGGGTGGACTGCAGCTGCAACGGGCCCGCAACTGCCGGGGCAGCGGGGCGCGACGAGGACACGCCCGGCATGGACGGACCGGACCGTGGCCAGCCCAACGCAAGCAGTGCGACGGCGATCCCTCCGACCCAGCACAGCAGCAACGCGCCGCGCGGCCAGCGCGGACGCAGTTCCGGCATGGCGCGTTCGAGCGCGGCCTGCACATGGTCGCGCTGGCGCTGCTGCAGCGGATTGAGTGCGGCAGGATCGGCGAACAGCAGGTCGGCGCTGTCTTCGCTGGCCCCGCTGCCGTCAAGCCGGCGCTGCACCCAGTGGCGGTCCAGGCGGCGGGCACGGACCGTGGCCAGCACTGTGCAGGCGAGCAGAGTGGCGGTAGCAACGATGCAGGCGATATCGAAACCGCCCAGGCGCAGTGCAAGTGTGGTCGTGGCCAGCGCCCACGGCAGTCCCAGCAGCAGAGTGATGGCGCCGCTGCGGCGCCGTGCGCGCTGCCAGGCGCGTTGCAGCATCGTCATGCGGGCAGCCTCCGCCGCGCGTTGCTGGCCATCCAGCGCTCCAGTGCGAACAACAGCACGATGGCCAGCAGCAGCCAGGCGGTGGGCTCACGCACGGCAGGCGTGGCAGCCGGCAGGGCGACCTGGCGCGGTGCGTGATCCTGCGCATCGCCTGAGCGCGGCGGTGGCGCGGGTTGCAACGCCTGCAGCAGGGTGTGCGGCAGGCGGGCATCGCGCAGCGCGGCATTGCCTGCGGCATTCCATTCGCCGGGCAGGAACAGCAGGCGGCCGTGGCCAACGCGCTGCTGCCACAGCAGCGTCGCGCCTTCGGCGTCGCGCAGCAGCGGGCGTGCATCCGCTGCCGGCCAGGCGGCGGTCAGCACGCTGCCACCGTCCTGCAGCCATGCCTGCCAGTGAGCGGGCAGCGCATCGGCGCGGCTCCAGACACCGACTTCACCCGAAGCGGGCAGCGCATCCGCAGGCAAGGCGGGCGCGGGTGATCGGGTGCCCCATGCGCGCTGCAGCGCAGCCAGCCAGCGATGTGCCGCGGCCGGGGCATCAGCGTGCATTCGCAGTTGCGGCAGCGGGGCGGCCGCGGCCGTTGCGGCGGTCGCACGGGGATGTGTCTGCCATTGCACCGCCCGCGAGAGCTGCAGGCGCATGCCGTCGAGGCCGGGCAGCGGATCGGGCACGTGCACGGTCAGCGCGGTGCCGGCCGGCAGCTGCGCATCCAGTTCGCGCAGCAGGCTGGGCAGGGCCACATCCGTGGCCGGTGGTGGCTGGTCGATGGTGGGGAATCCGGGCGCAAGCCAGCGCCAGTTGTCGTCGCCGGCAGGAGCGCCGGCATGCAGCGCGGTCGCATCCAGACCGGGTGCGACGACCGTCCATGCGCCGGTAGCCGGCGCCGGTCCGGTCAATGCCGGCCGCGCCAGCAGCACGGCCAGCGCGGCAAGCAGCAGCAACCGCGCCAGCAGCAGCGGCCAGTCATCGAAGCGGATGCGCTGGCGCGGGCGGATCCGTGCACGCAGCCAGCGCAGCGCGGCGAAGTCCAGCGGCGTGTAGGGATGGCGACGCGCGAGATGGATCAGCAGCGGCAGCAGCCACGCCGCCAGTGCGGCCAGCCCGAGCGGAAACAGCAGGCTCACGCGCCGCCCCCGCGGCCGAACAGCGCCTGCAGCGGCTGGTCCACCGGTTGATCGAGCCAGCCGGTGGTACTGGCGATGCCACTGGCCTGCAGCCGCAGGTGCAGTGCTGTGTGTGCAGCGGTGAAACGCTGCAGGTAGTCGGCGCGGATCGCCGCGCCATCGCCGAGCAGTTCCTCGCCGGTTTCAGGGTCGCGGAACCGATGGCCGGCATCGAACGGGAAGTCGCGCTCGTCGGCGGTCAGCACCTGCAGCAGCAGTACCTCGCGGCGTGCACTGGCCAGCTGCTCCAGCAGCACGATGCCGGCGTCATCAAAGCCATCGCCGATGGCCAGCAGCAGGTCGCCCGGGCGAACGCGCTCCCACAGCGGGCGCAGCGTGTCACGGGCGGGCCAGCCGCCTCGTGGCTGCAGGGCATGCAGTTGCAGGTGCACGCGGTCGCGCTGGCGTGCGCCCTGCGCTGCGGGTACCAGCTGCAGGCCGTCGCCGGTGACGGTCAGCAGGCCGAAATGATCGCCCTGCTGCAGTGCCAGCTCGCAGACACAGGCGGCCAGCATGCGCATGTGATCCAGGCGGCTGCGTGCCGGCGCGCCACGCTCGGACTGGCCGGCCGATGCGGTGGCATCGAGCAGCAGCCATACCGTGATCGGGCTTTCGCGCTCCGACTCGCGCACGAAGAAGCGGTCCGAGCGCGCGTACAGTTTCCAGTCGATCTGGCGCAGTTCATCGCCAGGTTCGTAGGCGCGGTACTGGGCGAATTCCAGGCCGGCGCCACGACTGCGGCTCGCGTGCTGGCCGATGCCGCTCGCGCCGCTGGCCAGACGTGGCCGCAACCGCAGCGCGCGCAGGCGCGCTCGCAGTTCGGGAGGCAGGACCAGCGTGCCAGCACTCACGCGTGGATCACCCGGGGAACGGCACGGCGTGCAGCAGAGCGGCGACCACGTCGTCGGCGCGCTTCTGTTCGGCTTCGGCGGCGAACGACAGCAGCAGGCGGTGGCGCATCACCGGTGCAGCCAGGGCCTGCACGTCCTCGCGGGTGGCGGCGAAGCGGCCCTGCAGCAACGCGCGCGCCTTGGCCGCGAGCACCAGCGATTGCCCGGCGCGTGGTCCCGCACCCCACTTCACCCACTGGTTGATCGCCGCGGGCGCTTCCGGCCCGGGTCGGCTGGCACGCACCAGCCGCGTGATCCAGGCCAGCACATCGGGGCTGACGTGCACCTGGCGCACTGCCGCCTGCAGGGCGATGACCGCGGCGGCGTCCATCACCTTCGGCACCGCCTCGCCGGCACCGCCGGTGGTCTGTTCCAGGATCTGGCGCTCCTCGGCCTCGCTGGGGTAATCGACCAGGACGTGCAGCAGGAAGCGGTCCAGTTGGGCCTCCGGCAGCGGATAGGTACCGGCCTGTTCGATCGGATTCTGCGTGGCCAGCACGAAGAACGGCGCGGGCAGCGCATAAGTGGTGCCGGCATAGCTGACGGTGCGTTCCTGCATGGCTTCCAGCAGCGCGGCCTGGGTCTTGGGCGGCGTGCGGTTGAGCTCATCCGCCAGCAGCAGATTGGTGAAGACCGGCCCCTGCTGGAAGCGGAAATGACGATGGCCGGTGCCGTGGTCTTCCTCCAGCAGCTCGGTACCCAGAATGTCGCTGGGCATCAGGTCCGGCGTGAACTGCACGCGTCGGAACTGCAGCTCCAGCGCCTGCCCCAGCGAACGTACCAGCAGGGTCTTGCCCAGGCCGGGCGCGCCTTCCAGCAGGCAGTGGCCGCCGGCCAGCAGTCCGATCAGCAGCTGCTCGACCACCGTGTGCTGGCCGACCACGGCATGGGCCAGGGCGGCGCGCAGATCGTGCAGGCGCGGCAGCAGGGAATCGAGATCAGGGCGGGTCATGGGGGGCTCTCACTCAATTGTTCAATGCGTACATCACGATGTTGACGCCGAAGCGCGTGTTGTCCTCGGCCAGGAAGCGCTTGTTGCGCCAGTCGTAATCCCACTCGCAGCCATAGTCCTTGTTGCTGTACAGCACGCCCAGGCGGCCATCGACCTCGATGCCCTTCAGATAGTCGTGCACCAGATCGTCGCCCCAGCCGTTCAACTCGAAGCTGGTGGCCGGTGGTCCATCGGGGAAGCGGAAGAAGCTGCGGTACAGCGCGTGGCTGTTGGGCAGCTTCTGCAGCGCCCGGGGCCCGAACAGGCGGCCCATCTGCGCCTCGAACGAGGTTGCGAACAGGCCATCGATGTCATGGTTGCAGTCATCGACGAAGACGAAGCCTCCGTTGCGCACGTAGCGCACGAAGTTCTGCCGCTCGGCCGCGTTGAATTCCACCAGCGTGTGCCCGGCCAGATAGCAGAAGGGGGCTTCCAGCATGCGAGGGTCGGCCAGTGCCACCACGTGTTCCTGCGGGTCCACGCGCAGCGAGGTGTAGTCGATCAGCGAAGTGATCAGGTTGGACGGCATGCGCGCGTCCACGTCCCAGTCGCCCGAGTCGTACTGCAGGCGGGTGAACCAGAAGTCGTAGCGCGAACTGCGCGGGCCTGCCTGTGCCCAGGCCGGAAGCGCAGCCGCCGAAGCGGCAGCAGCCAACCAGCGCAGGCAGGCCCGGCGATCCATCAGACGGCGTCGGACAGCGAGGTGAAGGTGAAATCGCGCAGCTTCATCGGCGGGATCATCATCACGAAGCTCGACTCATCGCCGGCCACGCGCACCGGCTTGCCCAGCTCTTCGATGTTGTTGAGCATGATCACCGGCGATTCGTTGAAGCGGAAGTTCTTCACCGGGTGCTTGATCTGGCCGTTCTCGATGTAGAAGGTGCCGTCACGGGTCAGGCCGGTCAGCAGCACGGTCTGCGGATCGACCATGCGGATGTACCAGGTGCGGGTGACCAGGATGCCCTTCTGGGTGCCACGCACCAGCTCGGCGGTGCTCTTCTCGCCGCCGCTCATCAGCAGGTTGCCCGGCGTGGCCTTGGCGGTCTTGCCCTGCTTCTGCGCCCAGAAGCGCGAGTAGTCCAGGTTGGCCACCTTGCCGTTCTCGATGATGGCCAGGCGCTCGCGCGGCATGCCCTCGTTGTCCCACGGCAGCACCGGCGCTTCCGGGTGCCACGGATCGGCATACATGTTCACGCGTGGGTCGTAGACCTGCTCACCGAGCTTGTTGCCGCCGCCCTTCTTCGACAGGAAGCTGCGGCCTTCGTCGGCCGAGCGCGCACTGAAGAAATTCATCATGAAGCTGATCAGGCCTGCGGCCGCGGCCGGCTCCAGGATGACCGTGTACTTGCCCGGCTCCAGCGCCTTGGCTTCGGCAGACTCGGTGGCCTTGCGCATGGCGATGCGGACATCCTGGTCGGCCTTGAAGTCCGCCGCGTCCTTCAGGTTGCGGCCGACCCAGCCCGATCCGCGGCCGTCCTCGGTACGCACGGTGCAGGTGTAGTCGAAGTTAGTGGTGCGCTGGTAACCGAAGTTGCCGTTGCTGTTGGCAGTGGCGTAGAAGCCCTGGCCATCTTCAAGGAAGCCGGCGGCAATCAGTCCGTTGCCACGGCAGGGCGCGATCGAATCGGCGGCCACCTTGGCGCGGAATGCCGGATCGATGGCGGCGGTGGACTCGCTGAAGGTCGGGCTCGGCCGGTAGGTCTGCTTGCCGATGGCGGGCATGAACTCCGGGTTCTCCGGTGCCAGGCGGGCCAGATCCTCCGCGCGGCGCACCACGCGTTCCAGTGCGGCGTCGTCGAACTCGTTGATCGAGGCGGTGCCTACGCGCTTGCCGAAGGCCACGGTAACGGCAAGCTCGGTGTTGTCCACGATGCCGCTGGTGGAAACGTTGTTCAGGGCGAAACGGATGTTGCCGGCGATCGATCCCGCCAGCACGGCGGTGCATTCATCGGCCTTGGACAGGGCGATGACCTTGTCGAGGATGGCCTTGGCCTGGGCTTCGGTGAAGATACTCATGGTGTAAGGGCTCCTGACCGGTCAGCCGAGGCTGCGTGCGGTGTTGATGACATTGATGCCGTTGAAGCGCGCGGTCGACGAGCCGTGCGAAACCGCCGAGACCTGGCCCGGCTGGCCCTTGCCGTCGAAGAACGAGCCGCCCAGGCGGTAATCGCGTTCGTCGGCCACGGCGGTGCAGGCGTTCCAGAACTCCGGCGTGCGGATCTGGTAGGCCACGTCCTCCAGCATGCGGGTGATCTGGCCGTTCTTGATCTCGTAGAACAGCTGGCCGCCGAACTGGGCGTTGTAGCGCTGCTGGTCGATCGAGAACGAGCCGTCGCCGATGATGTAGATGCCGTTCTCCACGTCCTTGATCAGGTCCGGCACGCTCAGCGGCGTCTTTCCCGGTGCCATCGACACGTTGGCCATGCGCTGGAACTGCACGCTGGACCACGAGTCGGCATAGCAGCAGCCATCGGACTCGGTCTTGCCGAGGATGTGGGCCTGGTCGCGGATGGTCTGGTAGTCGACCAGCTTGCCGTTGCTGATCAGGTCCCAGCGCTTGCACTTCACGCCTTCATCGTCGTACGCGACCGCGCCGAGGCTGCCCGGCTGGGTCTTGTCGGCGAACACGTTCACCAGCTCGCTGCCGTACTGGAAGCGCTGCTCGCGCTTGTCCAGGGTGGCGAAGCTGGTGCCGGCGTAGTTGGCCTCGTAGCCGAGCACGCGGTCCAGCTCCAGCGGATGGCCGATCGACTCGTGGATGGTCAGCCAGGTGTGCGACGGGTCCAGTACCAGGTCGTACTTGCCTGGCTTCACCGACGGCGCCTTCAGTTTCTCCTGCGCCTGCTTGGCGGCCGCGATGGCGTCCTCCTTCATGTCGTAGGAGGAGCTGTAGTTGACCACGCCATTGGGGCTGACGACCTTGCCGGCGGCGGCGCCGTCCAGGTATTCGTAGCCCAGGCCCATCGGCGAGGACAGGCCCGAGCGGGTGCGGAACTTGCCACTGGTCTTGTCGATGGCGGTGACGGTCATCGGTGCCCAGATGCGGTGCACGTCCTGGTCGATGTAAGAGCCATCGGTGGATGCGAAGTACTTCTGTTCATTGACCAGGAACAGCATCGAATTGACGAAGCTGGCACCGGCGCCGATCGCTGCGGCATTGACGTCCAGCAGCAGGTCGACCTTCTCCTTGATCGGCACCTCCATCGCATTCTTGCGGATCGGCGTGCGCCAGCTGACCTCGCCCACGCCGGGCGTGCTGGCCAGCTGCACCGGCGCGCTCTGCACGCCTGCGTTGGCCTTGGCGATGGCCGCAGCCTGCTGGGCGGCCCTGGCCACGTCGGCAGTACCCAATGCGTTGGTGGCGGCGAAGCCCCAGGCACCGTTGACGATCACGCGGATGCCCACACCGGTGGACTCGGTGTTCACCACGTTCTGCACCTTGTCTTCGCGGGTGATCACGAACTGCCGCAGATAGCGGCCGATGCGCACGTCGCAGTAGGTGGCGCCGGCACTGCGGGCGGCCTGCAGGGCAGCGTCGGCCAGGCGCTTCTTCAGCGCGGGGTCAAGGCTGGACTGCAGCTGCTCGGCGGCGATCACCTTGCCGAAGAAGGACGGCACGATCAGGCCGCCCGCGGTAAGGCCGGTCAGGGCCAGGAAGTCACGTCTGTGCAAGGCTGCTCTCCATGAACGATGGGGTGGCTCAAGCGCCGAGACTGCGCGCGGTGTTGATGATGTTGATGCCGTTGAAGCGGGTGGTGGACGAACCGTGCGACACCGCCGAGACCTGGCCCGGCTGGCCCTTGCCGTCGAAGAACGAGCCGCCAAGCCGGAAGTCGCGTTCGTCGCAGATGGCCGTACAGGCGTTCCAGAACTCCGGCGTGCGGATCTGGTAGGCCGCGTCCTCGACCATGCCGGCGATCTTTCCGTCCTTGATCTGGTAGTACAGCTGGCCGCCGAACTGCGCGTTGTAGCGCTGCTGGTCGATGGAATAGGAACCACGGCCGTGGATGTAGATGCCGTTCTCCACGTCCTTGATCATGTCCTCCACGCTCAGTGGCTGCTTGCCCGGCGCCAGTGAGACATTGGCCATGCGCTGGAACTGCACGCTGGACCAGGAATCGGCGTAGCTGCAGCCATGCGACGCATCGCGGCCGAGGATGTGTGCCTCATCGCGCGTGGCCTGGTAATCGACCAGGATGCCGTCGCGGACCAGGTCCCAGCGCAGCGTCTTGACGCCCTCGTCGTCATAGCCGACCGCACCGAGGCTGCCCGGCTGGGTCTTGTCGGCAAAGAAGTTGACGATGTCGCTGCCCCAGCGGAAGCCAGCATCGCGCTTGTCCAGGGTGGCGAAGCTGGTGCCGGCGTAGTTGGCCTCGTAGCCCAGCACGCGGTCCAGCTCCAACGGATGGCCGACGTTCTCGTGGATGGTCAGGAACAGGTTGGAGGGATCCAGTACCAGGTCGTACTTGCCGGGCTTCACCGACGGCGCCTTCAGCTTCTCGCGCGCATGCCGCGCCGCTGCGATCGCATCTTCGACCGGATCGTAGGAGTCGCGGTAGGCGGTGATGCCGCCGGGCAGCTGCACCTTGCCGCGCGCGTCGCCATCGAGGAACTCGTAGCCCATGCCCATCGGCGAGGACAGACCGGCGCGGGTACGGAACTTGCCGGTGGCCTTGTCGATGGCGGTGGCCGTGAAGGGCAGCCAGATGCGATGGATGTCCTGGTCGATGAACGAGCCGTCGCTGGAGGCGAAGTACTTCTGCTCGTTGACCAGGAACAGGGTGGAATTGATGTAGTCAGCACCGGCGTTCATCGCCGCCGCATTCAGGCTCAGCAGCAGGTCGACCTTGTCCTGGATCGGCACTGCCATCGCGTTCTTGCGGATCGGGGTCTTCCAGCTCACATCGCCGACGCCGGTGACCGGTGCCAGCTGCACCGGCCGGCTCTGCAGGGGGGCGTTGGCGCGTGCGATGGCGGCGGCCTGGCCGACGGCGGCCAGGACCGCGGCGGGGGTCTGCTCGCGGGTGGCGGCGAAGCCCCATGCACCGTTGACGAT
This sequence comes from Stenotrophomonas sp. STEN147, assembly GCF_056757995.1. Taxonomy (NCBI): domain Bacteria; kingdom Pseudomonadati; phylum Pseudomonadota; class Gammaproteobacteria; order Lysobacterales; family Lysobacteraceae; genus Stenotrophomonas; species Stenotrophomonas sp. STEN147. The sequence continues at coordinate 557 of NZ_JBRRCG010000009.1, read as the reverse complement.
GACCCGGATGCCGATGCCGGACGACTCGCTGTTGGTGACGTTCTGCACCCGCGCCTCGCGGGTGATCACGGCCTGGTTGAGGTAGCGGCCGATGCGCACATCGCAGTAGGTCGCCCCGGCCCGCTTGGCAGCGGCCAGCGCGGCCTCGGCCAGCACCTTCCTGCGGGCCATGTCGCCCGGTTCGAGCAGCTGCTCGGCGGCGATCAACCGCGCGTGCGGCAGCAGCAGGCCGGCCATGCCCAGACCGGATAAAGCCAGGAACTCACGTCGTTGCACAGCGCTCTCTCTCACTCGCGTGCGGCCGGCAACGGGCCAAGCCGATCACGTCAACTGCTCGACTTTCGCCAGCGGAGGGCAATCAGCACAAGTGACTGCAGTCATGGGTGGGGCGCGGCAGGGCTTGCCGCCCTGCACCTGCTGGAATCAACGTCAACGTCAACGTCAAAAGCGGGCATTCCGTGGGATGGCGGGGTGGGTCCGGTTGCGGGGGACGGCGTGAATACGTCCCTGTAGCCTCGGTCGCGCCATCCATGGCGCTCACGCCCCCGCAACCGGAC